>CAINHC010000013.1 GCA_903848795.1 uncultured bacterium
AACCCATGTTTGGGATCGTTTGTGTAAATCGATTCCAATATATATTTTGTTATTCATACTTTGTTTATATGAAATTAATAATCGTACCTGACTGGGGTACGATTATATTTTACAGTATGGGGTTCTATGGTGTCACCCCACGTGGCCACAATTAGGTCGCGTGGGGTTTGTTATATCAATAGAATTCATGAAGTTAGCCAAATCGCTGAAAATATTGTATGCTTTGCCATAATATGTCTATTATATTGATAAGTATTTGTGCTTTTATCTTCACTGTCCTTGGGGGTCTTTTTGCCTTGAAGTTTAAGGATAAATTGCATTTGATTATCGGATTTTCTGCCGGCGCCATCTTGGGCGTTGCTTTTTTTGATTTGATTCCGGAAGCGATTGAGCTTGCCGGAGATTCATTTAAGACAAATCAAATAGTGTCATTGGTCGCGTTTGGTTTTCTACTTTATATGCTTGTCGATCGTTTTGTCATTTCTCACAATCATAAATCTGGCGAGTATTGCGAATGCGAGGACGATACGTATGCGGATATTGAAGATGGTGAATTTGAAGAATGTGAATGTGGACATGATCATGGTCATGGTCATTCTCGCGAACACGAAGATTCTCACGATGAAATTGATGAGGCTCTCAATCACGATAAAAGAGGCTCTCTTGGTGCATTGAGTCTTTCAGTTCACAGCTTTTTGGATGGCGTTTCAATTGGCATTGCTTTCCAAGTATCTAGTGCAGTTGGAATTATTGTTACAACCGCTGTTTTGATTCATGACTTTTCAGATGGATTAAATACAGTGAATATGATTTTGAAAAATAATGGAGAGAGAAAACAGGCACTGAAGTGGCTAGCGATTGATGCGATTGCACCGGTTTTGGGAGTTATCTCAACTCTATTTTTTACAATTCCTAAAACTGCGCTTGGTTTAATCTTGGCAATGTTTGCAGGATTCTTTATTTATATCGCATCAAGTAATATGATTCCAGAAAGTCATCATGAGCATTCAACAAAATGGACGACTCTTATGACCGTGCTTGGTATGGCTGTGTTGTATGTTGCAATAACTTTGGCGGGAATTTAATTTGATGGAAATTTATTTAGCTTAAAAAAATGAACAAAAACTTCTCCTTCAAAATTGAAAAAGAATTGGAACAAGGAACCATTGCGCGAGCTGGTGTTATTCACACTCCCCACGGAGATATCAAAACTCCTGCATTTGTGACAGTTGGAACGAAGGCAACGGTTAAAGCTGTGCCACCTGAGATGTTAAAAGATTTAGGTGCGCAAGTTGCCCTAGCAAATACATATCACTTATATTTGCAACCAGGAGAGAAGACAATAAAAAATCACGGAGGAATTCACAAGTTTATGAATTGGTCAGGGCCTACAATGACAGACTCAGGAGGGTTTCAGGTTTTCTCCTTGGGAAGCGCGTTTGGTAAAGGAATTTCAAAATTAATTAAAGGTCGGAATGCGAACAAAAACTTCGGATCAGATTTTGAAGATGAAATTCCACTGCCAGAGCAAACAGAATCTACATTGAACAAAGGGGCAGTTGAGAAAGTTCTATCAACTCGCGATGGGGAAGATCAGGTAATGCAATCGGCAAAGATTGATGCACAGGGGGTGATGTTTAGATCAATCATCGATGGAAGTGCACATTATTTTACACCTGAAAAATCTATTCAAATTCAAAATGATATTGGCGCTGATATTATTTTTGCATTCGATGAATGTACATCGCCTCATGAATCTCTTCACTATCAAGCAGAGGCACTGGATAGAACTCACAGATGGGCGAAGCAGTGTTTGTCATATCATATAAAAAGCGGTCACGCAGAGAATCAGGCGCTTTTTGCAGTGGTTCAAGGTGGAAGACATGAGGGCCTTAGACGTGAGAGCGCCAGAGCACTTTCAGAAATGAATATTGATGGAGAACACTTTGATGGATATGGAATTGGAGGGTCATTTGAAAAAGAGGATATGGGTGATGCTGTGAGATGGGTTAATAGTGAGTTGCCGAAAGATAAGCCGAGACACTTGCTTGGCATCGGTGAACCCGAGGATCTTTTTGGAGCAGTTGAGAATGGTTGTGATTTATTTGACTGTGTGATGCCAACAAGAAATGCAAGAAATGGCGGGCTACTGACTCGAGCGGGGAAAATAAATATTTTAAATACTGAATATAGGGAAGACCTGCGACCGATAGAGGAGGGTTGTGGATGTTATACCTGTAAAAATTATACAAGAAGTTATGTGGCGCATCTCTTTCGTGCCAAGGAAATGTTGGCCGGGACGCTTGCGAGCGTTCATAATTTATACTTTTTAATACATTTGGTGGACGAAATGCGCCAAGCAATTTTGGATGGAAGCTTTAAAGAGATGAAGGAAGAATTTTTGAAGGGGTGGAAATAGTCCATGGAAGATACATGACCTGATTTTGTATAAGTGTTCTTGTAGCGAAATAGTGTATCATTTTAATACAAATAGAAACAAGGCTTAGAAACAAGGTCAGAAGTATGTAGTGGGCATGTAGTAAATTACCTAATATTTGTAATAAATTCCTCAGCCGCCTCCATATTATCTGGTCCATTTACTGATTGCCATTTTGTAAATTCGAAAGCTTTCAGTGGATAGTTTTGAAGATTTGCAAATAGGGTATGAGGTAGGCCGATTTCTCCATCTCGTGTTTCAATTTCTGGAAAATCAAAAATCTCGCGCGATAAAACGTAGAATCCATTCGCAAAATAATCAAGGACTTTTTCGCCGTCTTCCTTATTGTGTCGTCTGAAGCCTGTGACAAAGTCGCCTGATTTTCCATCTTTTCCACCCGCTCCGTCACCGGAGTCAATTCCCAAATAATTGTATGGCATAACAACGTGAGAAATTCCCATTCCAGGCACGGCGCACTCGATCGCTCTTTCAATGTCTTCTTCAAGTAATAAATCATCGCAATTAGAAACACAAAATAGGCCTTCACCAATTAAATCTTTGCATAGTTTGAGCGCAGATAGAGTTCCTCTTTTATGCTCCGGAGTTTGAACAGTGTACGCGATATTGTGATTTTTATAATTGTCACCAAAATATTCCTTTATCATCCACCCCAGCTCATCATTTATTACAAAAACAATATCAGACACATGATTTAAATATGGTGCAACAACATAATCAAGCAGGGTCTTGTCGCCAAGCTTAATTAAGCCCTTGGGAATTTCTTTGGTTAGGGGATAGAAACGGGTGCCATATCCCGCGGCGAGGATTACTAATTTCATTTTTGAAGTTTTTAATATTGATTTTCTTATCGTGTCATATTCATATTCATAATCATAATCGTATTCGTAATCATAATTATTATTATTTTAACCCCCATCAATCAAAGTTGATACCCCGGAGAAGATGGTGACCATCGAGGTTCAGAAGGTTTGGAATTAATAAGATCTTTTAATATTTCTATTATATCGTTTTCTGATATAATAAACCAACGTATTTGACTTTTAGGGCCCATATTCTTTATAAGACCCCTATCTTTTAATTTTTTAATTATTGGATACAAAGTCATCCTTGGTATTTTGGTAGTTCTTACTAACTGGGACAATAGTAGAGGGTCATTATTGTATAAAACATGTAAAATACGGATTTCATTTTTAGATAATTGAAAGATTTTAATACCTTTTTCATTTATTAAGATAGTCATTCATTTAGATTTTTAGGATTAATAATGTAGTAGTGTAAAACTTTCGGGCTAATATGTAAAATGTAACGGAAAAAACGTCAATTTTTGTAAAAGGGGTAAAACCTTCAAGGCCAATCTGCGTTCAATCGGTTCGTAATATGGGGGGGTAATTACAAGATTGACGAAAATACCGTCAATTTTACATAATAGGTGAATATTTTTGCTCCATTTTGTTATATACTCAACCTTTACATAAGGCGATGATACTGGTAACGAAACTGGATCAACACTAGTGGCAATTTTGTCTTTTAAATACGCAAATGCTATTATCAATACACGATGAAATCAAAAATTGATTCAAATAAGTCTAATAAGGGTGCAGATAAGGGTGCAAAATCTGATAAAGCCGCTAAAACCGCAGGGCTTGATAAAAATTCAGGGGTCTTTCATCTATCCACCGAATACACCCCCGCCGGCGACCAACCGCAGGCTATTTCGAAATTGCTGACAGGACTTGAGAAGGGGCTTCGATATCAAACCCTCTTTGGAGTAACAGGCTCTGGAAAGACATACACAATGGCCAATGTCATTGCAAAAGTTGGGAAGCCTACTCTTGTTATCGCCCACAACAAAACGCTCGCTGCCCAATTGGCGCAAGAGTATAGAGAATTTTTTCCAAATAACGCGGTGCACTATTTTGTATCATATTATGACTACTATCAACCAGAAGCGTATATTTCCGCATCTGATACATATATAGAGAAGGAAGCGCAAATCAACGAAGAAATTGAGCGTCTTCGTCACGCTTCAACTCAGGCCTTGCTGACTCGTAAGGATGTAATTATTGTCGCGTCAGTTTCTTGCATTTATGGATTGGGATCACCAAAAGAATATGAGAAGGTGAATTTTAAAATTGAAAAGGGAATGAAAGCGGATAGATCTGAATTTGTTAGACGATTAATTGGAATGTATTTTGAAAGAACAAATGCGGACTTAACCCCTGGAACTTTCAGAGCGATGGGAAATGCGATTGAAATAATGCCGGTGAGTGAGAGAATTGTTTATAAGGTGAAGATTGAAAAAGGCGTAGTGAGCGCGGGCGTAGATGGTGGAACGGGCGCAATTTCGAGTGTTGGAGAAATCGTTTCTGAAATTACAATCATTGATGCGATAACCAGAAATATTATCGAGGATACAAATGCGTTATTTTTATTCCCAGCTAAACACTTCGTTACTCCTGAAAATGAAAGAGCTCGCGCGGTTGCTGATATTAAGGCGGAGCTTGATAAGCGCCTAAAGGAATTAGATGCTGAAGGAAAAATTATTGAAGCAGAGCGACTTCGCAGAAGAACTACATATGACTTGGCGTTGATAAGAGAGGTTGGATATTGTAATGGAATTGAAAATTATTCCAGACATTTTTCTGGAATGGCACCAGGTGAGGCGCCTGATACGTTACTTTCATATTTTCCTCATAAAGAAGATGGGTCACCAGATTTCTTGACGGTAATTGATGAATCACACGTTGCAGTCCCTCAACTTAATGGAATGTTTGCAGGAGACGCATCGAGGAAAAAGAATTTGATTGATTATGGATTCAGATTGCCTTCTGCGGCAGATAACAGACCGCTGAAGTTTAATGAATTTGAACAGAGGGTGGGTCAGGTTATTTTCACAACGGCAACTCCTGGAAAATTTGAGTTTGAACAAAGCACTCAAATTGTCGAGCAGATTATTAGACCAACCGGACTAATTGACCCAGTGCTAGTTGTGAAGCCTGTGACTGCACTCGCAAAAGTGAAGGCTGGCAAGGACGCTGATGGAAAAAAAGTGGAGGCACGCGACGGAAACACTGGGCAGATTTTTGATTTTATCGAAGAAGCCAAGAAGGTTATAAAAAATAATCAGCGTGCCATCGCAACAACTTTGACAAAGAAGATGGCTGAAGATTTAACTGAATATTTGAAGGAGCAAGGAATTAAAACAGCCTATATTCACAGCGATATAATGACGCTGGAGCGAATTCAGATTCTGACTGACTTTAGACGTGGTGTTTATGACATTCTGGTCGGAGTCAACCTTCTTCGTGAAGGATTGGATCTACCAGAAGTTTCTTTGATTGGAATTCTGGATGCGGACAAGGAAGGATTTCTTCGATCTGAATCTGCGCTCATTCAAACGATCGGACGTGCCGCAAGAAATGTGGATGGCCGTGTTATTTTATATGCTGATCATATGACTGGTTCAATGGAGAGATCGATTAAGGAAACTGAGAGAAGACGCGGACTTCAACTTGCATACAATAAGGAGCATGGAATCACTCCTCAAACTATTATAAAAAGAATCAACGATATTACCGATCACATTAAAAGTGATCATCAAAAAACTGTTGGTAAATTAATTCTTCTAGACGAATTGGAATTTGCAAAAAATCCAGATAAGCTGATTAAGTCCAAAGAAAAGCAAATGGAAGAAGCTGTAAAGATTTTGGATTTTGAAACTGCTGCCATCTTGCGTGATGAGATAAAAGAACTTATGGAGCGCACACTGAAGAAACAAAAGAAAGAGGCGAAGGAAAAGCGCGAAGTAAACAAGGGTTCAAGAGCAAGAAAGCAGATGTTGGAGTAGTCGTAGACTACTAGAATAGTCGGCGGAGACTATTGCGATATTCGACCGAGACCGCATAAAAATGGCCCGCCGGAATTTTCCGGCGGGCCATGCTTTTGTAGACTTATTTACTCATTACCCCTCCATTTGAGCTGTATCGAAATCGTTGTCGCTCTCAATCTGTAGATAAAGAGCTAACATGCAGACCTGGATCGTCCCCATAATTGCTGGTTTACAACTACAAGGGTTGTCATCACTCGGGGAAAAAGGGATTTGATTATTCAACACGTTGAGCCACGCAAGGACTTCAGCTATTGATCTTGAAAATGGTGTTATATACTGTGGATCATCTTCAGGATTTATAAAATCGACGTGTTTTGCCAACGGAATCAGTGATTTAATCTCTTCACACGCCTGACATATTGCATTGTCGTCGGGTGTACCATTTTTGGGATCTGTCATACAACAGGAGTAAACTGCATGCTGTAAGACCCTGAGTAATGGATACTTTCCTAATGTAGTAGACATTGTATTCTGAGGTTTGAATTTTCTGGGTATTATCTGAATTTGGGAACCGTTCCTAAATCCTCAACTATCATATTTTTTATTAGAAAAAAGTCAACTGTCACTCTATTGTTTTGCTTCTTATCCCAAAATACTCTATACTAACAGTAACGGCGAAATGAGCCGGTTTTTGTCGTTCCGCGACTAATATTTAAAATACAACCATGACTAATTCAAAAAAAACTCCAGAAAATAACAATAAAAAGAAGGGCCTTAAAAGCCCCGTTGTTAGCGGTAAAGCCAAAAAGACAGCAGAAGCTTCTGCTAAAGCAGGTACATCCACTGCGGGCGTTCATATCGGCACTCTGGTCCATGATACTCAACACGGTGCGCAACATGGAACTACAAACAACCCCGCACTCTCTGGAGATATAATAAGTATAAGAGGTGCTAGAACTCACAACCTCAAAAACATCACCGTCGATATGCCTCGTAATAAAATGGTGGTTATTACCGGTCTCTCTGGCTCAGGAAAATCATCTCTTGCGTTCGATACAATTTTTGCAGAAGGGCAGAGAAGATATATTGAATCACTCTCTTCTTACGCACGCCAATTTTTGCGTCAATTACAAAAGCCTGATGTTGATGAGATAATTGGACTCTCACCCGCTATTTCAATTGATCAAAAATCTAGATCAAATAATCCTCGTTCAACTGTTGCAACTATTACAGAAATTTACGACTACTTGCGTATTCTTTTTGCAAGAATCGGAAAGCCACATTGTCTAACTTGCGGAAGAGAAATCAAAAAACTTTCTAAGGAAGAAATTCTTTCAACAATTTTCAATACCGTTACTCAATCATCAAATTCTTCAAGCAAGGACGGCGTGGCGGGTGCTGGCAATGGCGCTGGTATCAATAAAGTAATGGGCGTTGATATTGATAAAGCGATGTTCAAGATTTACGCTCCTGTTGTCATTGGAAGAAAGGGAGAATATTATCAAATGCTTTATGATCTTTTGGGAAAGGGATATGAAGAGGTGAGAATCGACGGTGAGATAAAAAACCTGAGACATCAAATAATTCTTTCAAAAACTAAGAAGCATAATATCGATGTTTTGGTTGATCAATTTTACATTTCAGAAATTGGCGATAATTCTGCAAGTTTCAGAGAGCGCTTAAACGAAGCGGTGGAGAAAGCACTTCATGAAGCTGATGGATTAATTAGAATTATCAGCGATGCGGATGAGGTAATAGCACATGGTGGAACGGCCGGCGGCAATGTTGGACCAGACGGCAAAAAAATAAAAACAAAATCAAAAGGGGATGCAGCCGAAGCTCAAGTTGGCCATCTTATTTCCTCAAAATTCATGTGTCCACATGATGGCTTTTCATTTCCAGAAGTGGAGCCTAGACTTTTTTCATTCAACTCTCCATATGGAGCGTGTCCAGAATGTAACGGTTTGGGCACAAGAGAATTTTTTATAAAAGATCCTTGTCCTGTTTGTAAGGGAGCTCGTCTGCGACCGGAGGCACTTTATGTTTTTCTTAAATCCGCAAACCCGATGGAATCTATCGTCGACACAGTTGGAGAAGTTAAAAGAGGGGATAATAAAAATATCAACGTTGTCGATTTAACAAAAATGACAATTCAAACTTCAATTAAATTCTTTGAGACATTACCACTTACTCCAACTGAAGCAGATATTTCAAGAATCGTAATAAAAGAAATTGTTTCAAGACTAAAGTTTATGGAAAACGTGGGAATAGAATATTTATCACTCGATAGGCGTGCAAACACACTCTCAGGTGGAGAAGCACAGCGCATTAGACTTGCATCACAGCTTGGATCAGGTCTTGTTGGTGCGATGTACGTATTAGATGAACCTACAATTGGGCTTCATCAGCGTGATAATGACCGTTTGATTAACACTCTTTTGCAACTCCGGGATATGGGAAATTCCGTGATTGTCGTTGAACACGATGAGGATACAATTTTTGCATCTGATTATATTGTTGATATTGGCCCTGGTGCTGGAGTTCACGGTGGTCACGTTGTTGTGTCTGGTTGGCTTGATAAGCTTTTGACATCGAAGAAAAATGAGTCTGCCTCTGTTACGCTTGAATACTTAAGAGGGGAGAAGGTTATTGAACTTCCTGAGAGAAGACGTGATGAAAATCACGGCTGGATAAAAATTGTTGGCGCAACGGTTAACAATATCAAAAATGTAAATGTCGATGTTCCACTTGGTAGAATGACATCCGTAACTGGAGTATCTGGTTCTGGAAAATCTTCTTTTGTATATGAGGTGCTACACAAAAACCTGCTCGCTCGATTGGACCGTGATCATAGAAGTGCAAATATTTATAATTGTGTAAGTTTCTCGGGTACTGAATATTTGGGAAGAACTGTTTTGATTGACCAATCACCTATTGGAAGAACTCCGAGATCAAACCCCGCAACTTATACGGGTGCTTTTACTCATATCAGAGATCTATTTGCTGAGACAATAGAGGCTCGCGCTCGTGGATGGAAATCAAGTCGATTTAGTTTCAATGTAAAAGGTGGACGATGTGAAAACTGCCAAGGAAACGGAATGATTGAAGTTGAAATGCACTTCTTGCCTACAGTTTATGTGACATGTGATATTTGTAATGGAAAGCGGTTCATGAAAGAAACGCTAGAAGTTAAATATAAAAATAAAAGTATTTACGATGTTTTGAAAATGACGGTAGAGGAAGCAAATATTTTCTTTGATGATATTCCTTCAATTGCTGATCGTCTAAAAACTTTGCAAGAAGTTGGTCTTGGATATCTTGAACTTGGACAATCTGCAACAACACTCTCTGGTGGAGAAGCACAGCGTGTGAAAGTTTCCGCCGAACTTTACAGGGAGCATATTCAAAAAACAATTTATCTTTTGGATGAACCGACAATTGGTTTGCATTATGAAGATGTTAGAAAGCTTATTGATATTTTGCAAAGATTAGTGAGAAGAGGAAATACTGTTGTGATTATTGAACACAATATGGATATTATTAAGTGTTCAGACTATATTATTGACATTGGACCTGAGGGCGGGGACAAGGGTGGTAAGATTGTTGCAGTTGGAACACCCGAGGAGGTTGCGAAGAACCCTGCAAGCTATACAGGACAACATTTGGATAAGGTGCTGAAGAAGTGGCATTTTTCCGCTTAAACCATCTTAAGTTAAACTCGTGAAATCCTTGGTTTTGAATCCGCGCCAGTATCTTCAACCTTATATCCCAATTCATTTATTTTGATTCTAAGTAAATCTGCTTCACCCCAGTCCTTTTCTTGGCGAGCTTTTTCTCTGGCTTCAATTAATTCTCGAACTTCCTCAGGTAAATCTTCTTCCAGACTTTCTTCCTTCTTCTTTTGTTCCACAGCTTTTTCAAGTATTTTAAGGCCCAAAACTTTGTCGAAACTTTCAATTAACTTTATCTTTTCTTCATCTCCCATTTCGATCTCCTTTAGAAGTGACCACAGAAGTGCAATGGCTTTAGGAGTATCTAAATCATCGTTAATAAAATTCAATAAATTATTTCTGTAGTTTTTTGAAATTTCCGATTCAGATTCCAATCTAGTGTCACCATTAGATTCATCGGTAGTATCAGTATCGGCATGGGCACTCATCGTAGTCTTCACCTTCCTCAAAATAGCAGTAACAGAATCAATAAGCTTCCCATAAGCACGCCCCGCATCCTCAAGTGCCTCATAAGAAAAACTAATAGCTGTGCTGTATCTTGCGGTTAGAAGCCAATATCGATAGGCGAGAGGGTTAATGCCTTTTTCTTTAAGAGTATCAATTGTAACAAAGGTACCGCTGGACTTTGCCATTTTTCCACCATCAAAAATCAAAAAGGCATTATGCATCCAGTAATTAGCAAGCGGAGCGCCATCGTGAGCGCATTCAGATTGCGCAATTTCATTATTGTGGTGAACTGGAATATGATCAATTCCGCCAGTGTGAATATCAAAACTATCTCCCAAATATTTAGATGACATTGCAGAACATTCTATATGCCATCCAGGGAAACCTTTTCCAAATGGAGTCTCATAACCCAATCTCTCATCAAATTTCCAAATAGCAAAATCTTTATAATTTCTTTTCTCAGAATCTTCTCCAATTCTACTTTCATCGCCCTCGGCTTGCCCCAACTTTCCATAGTCATCTTTCTTGGAAGTATCGAAATATATTCCTCGAGATGTTTTGTAGGCTACATCTTTTGCTAATAAGGTGTTTATCATTTCTATATCTTCTTTGATGTGATCGCTGGCAAAAGGATATGTTGTTGCACTTATAATATTTAGATCCTTTTGTGCATCTCTGAAAGCCGAATAATAATGATCAGCAATCTCACGCATTGAGATAAGGGTCATCGGCTTTCCTTCACGAAGAATTGCCTTTGTCATTTTATCTTCACCTTCATCCGCATCAGAAGATAAGTGGCCAATATCTGTAATATTAATCACTTGATTCACCTCATATCCATTGAATTCAAATACGCGTCTGAGTGTATCAGCAAAGACATAAGATCGAAGGTTGCCAATATGGGGATAGTCATAAACAGTCGGTCCACAATGATACATTCCAACTTTGTTTGGAGTAATTGGGGTAAATATCTGCTTCTCTTTACCGAGGGTGTTATATAGAGTGATTTTGTTCATAACGATATTTAAAGTCTAGCATAAAATATGAGGAGCGCCCAATGGTTATACATTGACCTCACCTCTCAATTCTGCGATAATGAATTCATATTATGACAAGAAAAAATAAAGAAACATTAAGACGAATTACCACGGGTGGATTAGTGGTTGCTATTGTCATTGCTGTATTTACATCTGGATTTATATCGGGACAGATGAGAACAGTAGAGGCTGGCAAAATCCCTGGAGTTGTAAATGTTGATAAAAGTAAGCCAAAGGATGTTAATGCTGATTTTGAGCTATTTTGGAAAGCTTGGACAATTTTGAATGATAAATATGTTGCAACTCATAATTCAACAACATCACCCGCGCCAACAAATCAAGACAGAGTATATGGCGCAATAAAAGGAATGACAGCTTCCCTTGGTGACCCATATACTGTTTTCTTTACTCCACAGGAGTCCGCAATGTTTGAAAGTGAGATCGATGGTAATTTTGAGGGAGTTGGAATGGAACTTGGTATTAAGAATGATATTCTTACCGTCATTTCTGCTTTGAAGAGCACTCCAGCTGAGAAGGCAGGAATTAAGAGCGGTGATAAGATTTTAAAAATCAATGAGACTCTAACCACAGGTGGCCTATCGGTTGAACAAGCTGTAAAGATGATTAGGGGTCCAAAGGGAACTAATGTTAACTTCACAATACTAAGAGGAGATGCGACCTCAACAATGGAGATTAAGGTGACAAGAGATGTTATCAATCTTCCAACACTTGATTCTAACTACGATACTAAGACAGGAATTTATACGATAAAACTTTATAATTTCTCAGCACAAGCTTCAACTTTGTTTAGGAATGCACTGAAGGATTTTGTTGATTCAAAGAGTAATCGCCTTGTTATTGACCTTAGAGGAAATCCAGGAGGATATCTAGACTCTGCAGTTGATATGGCAAGTTGGTTCTTGCCTCCAGGAAAGACTGTTGTTCGGGAGAGTTATAGCAAAGGGAAGCCTGAGACATCGGAGAAGAGTAGGGGATACAATATCTTTAACGATAATCTAAGGACTGTAATCTTGATTGACCAAGGATCCGCTTCTGCATCAGAGATTTTAGCTGGTGCGCTACAAGAGAATGGTAAGGCTAAGCTTGTTGGTACAAGAAGCTTTGGTAAGGGATCTGTTCAGGAGCTTGTTAAATTGACACCTGATACATCACTTAAGGTAACTATTGCTAGATGGTTAACGCCAAATGGCAAGTCAATTTCAGAGGGGGGTCTTACACCTGACGTCGAGGTGAAAAACACGCCTGAGGAGACAGCAAAGGGAATTGATGCCCAAATGCTAAAGGCTATTGAGATTCTTAGTAATTAATGCTATATTCATTCCACTATGAAAGTTATTTTGCTTAAACACATTCCAAAAACTGGAAACAAACACGATATTATAGAGGTATCAGATGGTTTCGCTCTTAATTCACTATTCCCAAAAGGATTGGCTGAGAGAGCTACACCTGGCGCTATGAAGAAGGTTGAATTGATTAAGGCCGGCGAGGAGGCTGAGAGAGCTGTTAGAGAAGACCTTCTTTTGAAGAATCTAAAGGAGCTCAGTGACGTCAAGATTACTATCGCTGGAAAGGCTAATGAGAAGGGTCATTTCTTTGCGGGAATTCACAAGGAGGAGATTATTTCTGCTCTTAAGGAACAAAAGCAAATCGACATGGACGCAAGTCACATTGTCTTGGACAAGGCGCTTAAGGAGGTTGGCGAGCACAAAGTGGATGTAAAGGTACAAGATAAGGTATCTCACTTTACAGTGGAGTTGGTGGCGCTGGTATAGTTGGGGTCAGGCCCCATACACGACGGCCGAAATGTGGTGTAATAAGTAAGCTGAAAAAATGAATCAAGGAAAAAGACATCAGCGCGGGCGGGTGTTTTTTTATTTACGTTAAATAATGATATAATCCATGTATGACAAAAATTGATTTAATTGCTAGAGGGATTATTATTCAAGATGACAAAATATTATTATGTAAAAGCCTTGAGCAAGGTCACTATTTTCTTCCTGGTGGACATGTTGAAGAGGGGGAGACTCAAGAGGAAACTTTCACGAGAGAGATGCAGGAAGAAATTGGAAGGGGTGTATCTAAGGTGCAAAAGATAATAGATGTTAATAATAGTTATGTATACAAGGAACAAGAGTTTAATGAAATAATTTCTATATATATTGTTGCTTTGAAAGATTATTTAAATATCAAAAGCTTAGAGGATCATATAGATTTTGCTTGGGTTCCGCTTTCTGGCTTGGCCACATCTGTATTTAAGCCAATCGAAATGGTACCAGAAATATTGAAATGTGTTGAGGAGAATAGGGAGTTTTGGTTGGTATAGAGGGTGACTGTTTGATAAAAGACATTCGCAGAGGCGGATGTCTTTTTGCGTGGTGTAATTTAGCTTGAAAATATGAACGGATTAAACTTATCCACAAAACTTTAGAAAATCTTTGGGTTTTCTTTATCTCAGAAATTTAATAATACAGGGGTAATTATTAAAATATGAATGAAGAAGAAATATCCAAAAAAGCTGTTAAATATATTAACAAAAATAAAGAGTTGTTGATTGAAAGGTTTGCGAATTCTATGGATCATGTTCCTGAGGAGTTACCTATGACAATTTTTATGGCTGGTTCCCCTGGTGCTGGTAAGACAGAATTCTCAAAAGAGCTTGCTGAGTTTTATAATAACACTGCCGTAAGAATTGATGCAGATGATATAAGAAATTTTTTTGAAGACTACGATGGCTTGAATGCGCACGTCTTCCAAAAGGCGGTAAGTATTGGAGTTGATATATTATATAGATTTTGTTTAGCAAATAATTTCAACATCATTTTAGATGGAACATTTGCTCACAAAAGAGTTAGTGGAAACATACAAAAATCTTTAGATAAAAATAGAAGGGTATTCATTGCTTTTATCTATCAGAGGCCTGAAGTTGCTTGGAATTTTACTGAAAATAGAGAGTTAGTCGATCATAGAAAAATTACCAAAGATTCATTTATAAGGACGTTTTTACAATCAAGGTAAAATGTAAATATGGTCAAAATAGAATTTGGCAACAAAATCGAATTAAACCTGTTTATTAAAAATATTAACAACGATAAAGTTGAAATCGCTCATTTGAATATAATGAAAATTGACGCATATTTAGAGAGGATATATACTATTGATGAATTATTAAAACTAATAATATGATTAAAAAACTGCTTTCAAAATTAACCTCGATAAAGAAAAAAGAGTATCCAAAGAGGACGCTTAGTGATTTTATGATAAATGCTCCACTAGAAGAAAAACAGGCGGTTTATGCTGAAATTATTAGAAGATCCAATGTGAGACAGAGAAAGATTATGAAAGAGGCAGAAAAGATTTTGGCGGAGAGGGCTAAGAGTGTTTAGTCTTGTAATATTTCCATTTGCAAATCGTCATTATGTGTATAAGAAATAATATGCTCATCATGGTTCTATACACCGTGTAAGGCTTGGGCGATAATGTGGAGAGAAACAGTGGAAATAAGCAACCAGATTGTTTTCCCGCTGGACGGTACGCACGTTTGACCCGACGCTTGGCTGAAATGCTGAGATTCCCCGTGTGCCGAAGTGTTATATTGATGTATAGACTAGATATAACGCTGGGTTAATTAATTGCCAAAACAGAGGCGCTTAGGCGTCTCTGTTTTGTGTATGTTCAAACGAGGTGGAACTTTTAATTTATATAAACCTTATTAAAACTTAAAGCGTTAACTTTTAATTTGACATATTCTAATTAAAAGTATAAGATAGTTGTATGAAGAAATTTACGGCTGGTATTTATACGAATCAAGACCAATATAAAAGCTTTTTGCCGTCTTTGGTGAATGTACCTTTTGAGTGGGAGGATAGGGGAATAGACATGCTCTTAAGTGAAGCAATGAGGTATCTTGGTGAGCTAAATGCTTATTCCAAGCTTATTCCTGATGTTGATTTCTTTATAAAAATGCATATAGCTAAGGAAGCTAATGCTTCTAGTGTTATAGAGGGTACAAATACAAATTTGGATGAAGCTTTATCTCCAGAAGTGGAAATTGCTCCAGAAAAGAAGGATGACTGGTCAGAGGTTCAAAACTATATAAAGGCTTTAAATTTTTCTATTAATGAAATAAATACAGAAGGAAGACCTCCATTTTCAATGAGGCTTCTTAAGGATACTCATAAAATACTTTTAGATGGTGTTAGAGGTTTTACAAAACTACCTGGGGAGGTTAGAACAAGTCAAAACTGGATTGGAGGGTCATCTTTGAAAGATGCTGTTTATATTCCTCCACATCATACTGATGTTCCAGATCTTTTGGGTGATTTAGATAGGTTTTGGCATAATAAAAAATTGGAGATTCCTGAATTAATAAAAATAGGTATTGGACATTATCAATTGGAATCAATCCACCCCTTCTTGGATGGTAATGGACGTATTGGAAGACTCGCAATTGTTCTTCATCTTATAAGTCTGGGGATATTACAAAAACCAACTCTTTATATTTCGCAATTTTTTGAAAAAAATCGCGCGCAATATTATGATGCATTATCTAGAGTTAGAGCGTCTAATGATATAGAACACTGGCTAAAGTTTTTCTTGAATGGTGTTGCTGAGACGGCAAAAGATTCCAGAGAGACTCTTGAGAGAATAATAGATTTGAGAAAGAAATATGAAGATTCTATTGAGTCTGGAATGGGAATAAAAAGACAAAAACTTGGTAAAGATTTACTGAGGAAGCTTTTTGCTAAACCAATTGTTACAATTAATGATATCAAGGACCTGGTGCCAATGACTTTCCCTACAGCAAATTCAATCGCTAAGGATTTCCAAAGACTGGGAATTTTTGAGGAAAAGACAGGAAGAAAGAAAGATCGTATTTTCTATTTAAGAGAATATTTGGATTTATTTAATAAATAATTATAGAATAACAAAATGGAAAACTTTAATCAAAAGACGTCAATGATATGGAATATCGCAGATATTCTTAGAGGTGGATGGAAACAGCATGAATATCAAGATGTTATATTACCAATGGTGGTTTTAAAGCGTTTGGATTCAATACTTGCTGATACAAAGTCCAAGGTCTTAGAAAAGCACAATGAATATAAGGGAAAAATTCAAGATTTAGATCCAATTCTTAAAAGAACAGCAGGGGTTCCATTTTATAATATTTCTGATTATGATTTTAAAACTCTTCTAGGCGAGCCTAAGCAATTAGCTAAAAATTTCAAACAATATATAAACGGTTACAGTAAAAATATTCAAGACATATTTGAAAAATTTGATTTCAATAAACAACTAGAAAGATTGGAAGGTGGAGATCTTCTGTTTTATGTTATACAAGAATTAAATAAAGTAGACCTGCATCCATCAAGTGTGGATAATTATCAAATGGGTCATGTATTTGAAGAACTACTCAGAAAGTTCTCTGAAATGTCTAACGAGACGGCTGGAGAGCACTACACCCCACGTGATGTGATAGGTGTTATGGCAGAATTGCTTTTTGTGCCAGATGTTAAAGATCTTAAAAAACCTCATGTTATAAAAAAGATATATGATCCCGCATGTGGAACAGGAGGTATGCTTTCAGTTGCCAAGGATTATATATTAGAAAATATAAACAAAGAAGCTGATATATTTTTGTATGGACAAGAATTAAATTCTGTAACTTATGCCATGGCTAAGTCAGACATGTTGATTAAGGGTGATAACCCAGATCTAATAAGAGGTGGGGAGAAAGATCATTCAAAAGCAAGTACGCTGTCCAACGATCAATTCTTTGGGGAGGTCTATGATTATGGGTTGAGTAACCCACCCTACGGAGTTGATTGGAAGAAAGACAAGGATGCAGTGGAGAGAGAGGCTACAAAGGGCTATGCGGGCAGATTTGGCGCAGGAACGCCTCGTATATCAGATGGACAGTTATTGTTCTTACAACACCTTGTATCAAAGATGAAGCCAGAAAAAGACGGCGGATCTAGAATTGGAATAGTCCATAATGGATCACCCCTCTTTACTGGTGATGCTGGAAGTGGAGAAAGTGAAATCAGAAGATGGATATTAGAGAAGGACTTATTGGAAACGATAGTTGCCTTGCCTGATCAACTTTTCTATAACACTGGTATAAATACATATCTATGGTTTATCTCAAATAGGAAGCCTGCGAATCGCAAAGGCAAGGTTCATCTTATAGATGCTAGAAAGTTTTACAAAAAGACTCGAAAAAGCTTAGGTAGTAAGCGTCATGAGATTGATCCTGATTCGAAAAATAAAATAGTTGATTTGTATAAAAACTTTGAAGAAGGTGAATTTTCTAAGATATTCAAAACTACAGATTTTGCTTATAGGCAAATTACTATTGAAAGACCACTTAAACTTAATTTTTCAGTTACAGAAGAAAAGCTAAATAATTTAAATAGTCAAAGCTTTTTTATTAAAGCTAAACAAGAGGATAGAAATAGTATAATCTCCGGGTTGAAATTGATGGAAGTTGATAAGATTTACAAGAATAAAGAATCTTTTGAAACAGATTTGATTATTCACCTTAATGGAACCTTAATGTCCAAGGGATTTAGAGAAAAGGTTATTGATTTTATGTCAGATCGTGATGAAGACGGTATGGTTTGTTTAGATAAAGACGGTAACCCAGAATCTGATAGTGAGCTACGAGATTATGAAAATGTAACATACGAGATGGATATAAAGGAATATTTCAACAAAGAAGTTAAACCTTATGTTCCAGACGCTTGGATTAATGAATCTGTTAGGGATCACAAGGATGGTAAAATTGGTGTAGTTGGATACGAGATACCATTTACGAGGTTCTTTTATAAATATGAAGCACCAAGAAGTTTGGAGGAAATTGAGAAAGACATTGAGGAGGTCGAGAATGAATTGTTGGTATTATTAAAACAGCTTTAATAATTACTGATCAATTTGCCGGCGTCGGCAAGATGATAAAATATACAATAAAAAATGGAAAAAATTACTGATCAACAATTCAATACCGTAAAGGAAAAAGCTGAAGAACTTTATAAGTCAGTTGGTGAAGTTCACTGTCCTTATTTTGGAGAAAAAATAACTTTCAATGCAAAGGGACTAGAACACCTTAAATTCAAAGAGAAAAATCATGCAAGATCTAGTGACGATCAATACATGAGATTAAAATTACTCAAACTTGCACCCGAGGTAATAAAATTATCTAAAACTATTCAAGGTATTTCTGAACAGAAAGTCTTTGAATTAAATAGAAGTAATCATAGAAATGAACGTAAACTAGTTGATGCGGTTTACTATGAGTTTATAGCAATAATTGAAAATTCAAGAGTTAGGGTTATTGTCAAACAGATCGGTACAGCTCCTAAATATTTTTGGAGTGTGATACCTTTTTGGAAGGTAAACAAAGATAATGGTAAAAGGAGATTCCATTACGGAAGTCCTGAAAATGATTAAAAATATGATATATAAAAATGTACAAAATAATACAACAAAAAACACCGCTTTTGGCGATGTCCTTTGTTGGCACTTGGCTACGGTTTGGATAAACATTGACCGTGAGAGGGCAAGCCCATCCAAGCGCCACATACAGTGTACAAAATTCTCCGGAGAAAATCAAGTAATGCAAAAACCTAGCATTTTACTAGGTCTTGCGGAACGTAATCCCGAATCCACGGGTAGGACGGTCAAGATGATCGTATCTATATAATATATTGATTTTTATAAAAAACAAGAAACTATGAAAATAAACCTAACAAAAAAACAATATGAGGCACTAGTCAAAGCTGTATATCTAGGCAATTGGATGGCTAACGCACACAGAACAGGACGACCTAATGATCCTCACAAAAAAGAATATAATGAAATTGCTGATTATATTTATTCTCTATCAACAGAGTTTGGTCTACCTGATAATTATGAATATGAAGTTGAATTTAGCGATGGACCATATGGGACATCAGAAGTTGAAGGACTTCATGAAGAATATGATGAAGATAGTTTTTGGAGTGAAATACCAGAGAGACTTGGAACAAGGGACTTTTTAAAGAAATATTCTAAAAAAGAAAGAGAAAAAATGACTGAAGAGGAACACTTCATCAAAATGCAAGAATGTATTATTCCGTGGGAAGAAGAAATTGAT
Source organism: uncultured bacterium (assembly GCA_903848795.1). Classification (GTDB taxonomy): domain Bacteria; phylum Patescibacteriota; class Minisyncoccia; order Phycocordibacterales; family CAIZLB01; genus CAIJKW01. Next base: position 19,658 of record CAINHC010000013.1, read on the forward strand.
GATAATGGTATTGATAGATTGGAAATAAAGGAAGATGGGATTAAGGTCGAGGGAGAGTTGTTGGATTTATTAAAGAAATAAATATATGGATAAAAAATTAAGAAAATATATTATAGAGATATTGAGAACAAAATCGTCGGCTGTAGCGATATCCGATTTTGAAGAAATACTACTTAATGACTATGGTTGGACTAAAAAAGAGCGAAAAACACTCAAGGTTTTTAAAAAAGTTGATGCAAATATTTTTCATATAATAAATGTTTTAGAAGGTGAACGTCTAATTAGTAAAGTAGATGTTCCTTATACTTCATTTTCTCTAGAAGATGGTATAAAAAAAGATATTGTTAAATGTATTGAATTAACAGCGGTAGGATATAAAGAATTTGACCCCTTTTATAAAAAGCTCTGGGGATTTCTTAATAATGATTTTGCAAAATTACTCAGTTTAGTTTCTTTATTATTAAGTATTGTTGCTACGCTGATAAGTATTTATAAATAACATGCAAAAATTAAAACTTACAAAAAGATACGAAAAATATCCTGAATATAAAGATTCTGGAGTTGAGTGGTTGGGGAAGATTCCAGAGGGATGGAAAATCAATAAGCTTAAAAGGCTTTTTGACTTTCAATCTGGAGATGGTTTTCCTGATAATTTACAGGGTGGTCAAAATGGAGATATCCCGTTCATGAAAGTAAGTGATATAAATGGTATAGATCGTTATATTACTACTTCAAATAACTATGTTGATTTTAAAACTGTAAAAAAAGAATCATGGCATTTAATCCCAATAGGTTCTATTTTAATGCCTAAAATTGGTGCGGCTCTTGGAAAAAATCACAGAAAGGTTAATTTAGTGCCTGTTTGTATTGATAATAATATGCTTGCTGTAACACCTAAAAATATTGTTTCTGAATACGGTTTCTGGATTTGGAAAATGTTGAATATGTCAGATTTTGAAAACATTTCATCTGTACCATCGGTAAATATTGAATTGTTGCGTAATTATATATGCTTAATACCAAGTGATAAAGATCAGGAAAAGATGTCTTTTTATCTTGATAAAAAGACAGACTTAATTGATAAAATTATAGAGAAAAAACAAAAACAAATAGACAAACTAAAAGAAAAAAGAAACTCCGTAATTAATACCTTGATTATTAATGCCGATGGTAAAATAGGAAAACTAAAAAATTACATATACTTAAACCCTTCAAAGAAAATAGTTTCAGTAAATAGTCCTGAAGATACAGTTTCCTTTGTTCCCATGGAAGCAATTTCTGAATTAGGCGAACTGCAGCTACAAGAGAGAAAATATAAAGATGTCAGTAGTGGATTTACATACTTTCGAAATGGAGATGTTGTTCTAGCAAAAATTACTCCTTGTTATGAGAACGGTAAAGCGGGTGTAATGAAAAGTTTGAAAAATGGTTTTGGGTTTGGTACTACAGAATTTATGGTTATGAGACCAAATAGCAGTATTCTTGCCGATTTTCTTTATTACGTAATATTCTCAGATAAATTCAGAAAGATGGGTGAGGTTGAAATGAGAGGAACTGCTGGACAAAAGCGAGTAACATCTTCGTTTGTGATGAACTATGAACTATCTATTCCTGATATTAAGACTCAAGAAAGGATTATCATGGAGTTGAATAAAAAAATGAAGATATTTGGTGTATCTATAGCTAAAGCTGAAAAATCAATCTCATATTTGAAGGAATTCAAAGAATCTCTAATTTTCAACGTAGTAACTGGCAAAATTAAAATTAATTAAATATAAAGTATGTCAAAAACAACACAAAAACAACCAAATGTATGTTTATCAGCAAGAACTGTTGGTGTTCTAAAACCAATATTCGATCCCGAACAAAAGGGATTCAAAGCCCCTGAAATTATTGTTTACGGTACAGGATTTTGGATTAAAAATAAAAAAGTATTTATTACATGTGCACATGTCGTTCAGCATATTCTTGGTGCGCCAATTGAATTAGCTGGAATGCTCGTTGTCGGTGGTAATGGAGTTGAATACAAGAAGGCAACAATAGCCGCTATTGATTTTGCACATGATATTGCAGTATTAAGCATTGAAGCAGATGAAAATTATATAAACACCCAATCTATAAATGGACTTGAAATAAATGAAGAGGAGATTGAAGTAGGAGAAAAGGTCGGCTACGCAGGATTTCCTCTAGGTAATCAATTGCTAAACCAAAAGCACTCGCCGACATATGCAGAGGGGGTTATAGGTCAAGAAATTATAAGTGTTGACGGACCAAAATGGATTCAAATTTCTGGTCCAGTAGTTGGGGGCTATAGCGGCGGCCCAATTGTTTTAAAGGAAAATGGAAAAGTTATAGGTATGGTGTCAAATAGTCCGTCGAAAGAGGCTGGTGATGCTGGTATCTTTAAATCTGTTCATGGTAAGCATATAAAAAGTACAGTTGAATTAATTGAATCGTAAAAATATGAAAACAAAAACCAACACAAAAGAATCTGGCTTCGAACAATTCATCACAGAATACCTTGTTAATATACACGGATATATTCATCGTGATACAAGTAATTACCAAAAGATAGAAGCAATGGATTCCGAACTTACTTGGAAGTTCATTGAAAAAACCCAACCTGAGTCTGTAAAAAAGCTTGAAGAACAGTATGGAAGTGATTCCATAATGAGGTTTTTTGAAAGACTTAATGAAGAGGTAACATCGCGTGGTATTTTGAGCGTTTTGCGAGATGGAGTAACTGATCGTGGTATCAGAATCCAACTCGCTCATTTCAAACCAGAAGGAGATAAGAACCCAGAAACCAAAGCGGATTACGAGGGCAATATTTTAAGTGTTATTAGGCAAGTTAAATATAGTCTTTTAAATGAGAATTCAATCGACATGATTATTTTTGTAAACGGTTTACCTATCTTTACATTTGAACTTAAAAATCAATTTACTGGTCAAAATGTCATAAATGCTGTTTCTCAATATAGAACTGATCGTGATCCACATGAAAAACTGCTATCTTTTAAAAGATGCTTAACCCATTTTGCTATAGATACTGAGCAAGCTTATATGACAACTCGTTTGACTGGTCTTTCCACATACTTCCTGCCATTCAATAGGGGGAATAAGGGATCTTCTGGTAATCCTGATGCATCAACTGGAAAGTATAAGACTTCATATTTGTGGGAAGATATTTTTGCCAAAGACAGCATTTTTGATTTAATTGGTAATTTTATACAAGAAACCACTGAGGAGAAAGAAGATAAAAATGGAAAAAAGAGAAAAGAAGAAAAACTTATTTTTCCTAGATATCATCAACTAGAAACAGTCAGAAAGATTGTCAAAGATACACAAGAGAGTGGTTCTGGTAAGAATTACTTAATTAAACATAGTGCGGGATCAGGTAAAAGTAATACAATTGCATGGGTGGCTCACAGACTTGCAGAACTTCATGACAATTCTGGTAAAAATGTATTCGATGGAATTGTTGTTGTTACTGATAGAAAGGTGCTGGATAAGCAATTGTCAAATACAATCAAAAGTTTTAGCCATGTAACTGGTCTGGTAAAACATGTCGAATCATCAGCGGAACTTAAGGAAGGCCTTGAAACGGGTGTCAAGATATTAACAAGCACATTGCAGAAGTTCCCTGTAATTGTTGATGCAATGGAGAAAATTGAAGGTAGAAAATTTGCTATAATCATAGATGAAGCACACTCTTCACAGTCTGGTGAATCCGCCGCTGATCTTCGTCAAGTTTTGACACTAGATGAAGCTGAAAAGGAAACTGAAAAAGAAGAGAAATTATTTAAAACAGTTGAAGACCAGATAAATGAGCGAATTAAGGCAAGAAAAGTTTCAAGTCCAAACTTAAGCTTCTTTGCTTTCACCGCAACGCCAAAACAAAAAACGCTTGAACTTTTTGGTACAGAAGATCCATTGACTGGCAAGTTTATTCCATTTTCTCTGTATTCAATGAAGCAAGCTATTGAAGAAAAGTTTATACTTGATGTTTTGAAAAATTACACAACTTATGAGACATACTTTGGTCTTTTGAAGAAAATAGAAAACGATCCAGAGTTCGACAAGAAAAAAGCACAAAGATTAATCGTTGGTTATGTAGAAAGACACGAGCACGCAATAGACAAAAAGACGGCTATCATGGTTGAGCATTTTGAGGAAAAAATATCCACACTTATTGGTGGAAAATCTAAAGCGATGGTGGTAACCAAGTCTCGTCTTCACGCCGTGAGATACAAGATAGCTTTTGATAAATACTTAAAAGAAAAAGGTTATAATCATAAAACCTTGGTTGCATTTTCTGGTACAGTAAAGGATATTGATACAAAACTTGAATATACGGAGGGGCAGATGAATGGAGTACCAGAGAATCAGACAGCGGAAGAGTTCAAAAAGGATGAATATAAATTCTTGATTGTTGCTGAGAAATTCCAGACCGGATTTGATCAGCCGTTACTGTCCGTGATGTATGTTGACAAAAAGCTTAGCGGAGTAAATGCTGTTCAAACCCTGTCTCGTCTAAATAGAACTACTTATGGTAAGGATGATACATTCGTTTTGGATTTTGTAAATAAAACAGAAGATTTAAAAGAGGCATTTCAACCTTACTACACAACCACAGTGCTTTCTGAAGCTACAGATCCAAATATCTTACATGATCTGGAGAGAGATATTAGAGGTTTTAAATTCTTTACTGATTTTGAGGTGAATGGATTTATCGATGAATATTTCAATGGAGCAAAGCCTGATAAGTTAAACTACATTATAGACAGTGTAGTTTCTAGAATCGATCAAGAAAACTTGACGGAAGGTGAGGTGGAAAGCTTTAAGACAACAATTTTTGATTATCTCAAAAAATATGCCTTCGTATCACAAATTGCTACTTTTGAAGATCCACAGTTAGAGAGACTTTATATTTTCTTAAAATTCTTAATTAAGAAATTACCCAAGCGAGAAAATCCTTTACCTTATGAGGTTCTTGAGGCGATAGATATGGAGACATATAAGATAGAAAAAAGAGGTGAGACTGATGTAGTGCTTGAAAACATAGAAGGTGTTATTGATCCTATGGGAAGTGGAGATCATGGTGGTGGTCTAGAAGATGAGACAGATGCCTTATCTAGAATTATTAAAGAAATTAATGAGAGATATGGTACAGAATTTTCCGATTCAGATAAAATAATTTTAAATAGTTTAAGTTCCAGATTGTTTAAAAATGAGACCTTGCAAGGATCAGTTCAAAACAACAGTAAGGATTCGGCTAAGTTGAAATTTGATGAATTATTTGAAAACGAACTTGTGGATATGTTGGATAATCATTTTAATCTATATCAAAAGCTAGATAAAAGTCCAGAACTCAAGAAGTTTGTTCAAGAAAGGGTGTTTGAGTATCTGGTTAGAAAGATGGATAGTGATAGTAATAAAAAATAATAAAATATGCCAATATTTAAAATAGAAAAGAATAAAGCAAAGCAATTAGGTCTAAAAGATGATGGATTTGGGGATGAATTTTCTTTGAGAGATTTTTTTGCCGAAAATCAAAATCTTGATGAAATACTAGGTATTAGATTTTTAGAAAAAGAATATAAAATCCCCGGTTTTAGAATTGACACATTGGGAATAGATGAGGATAATACTCCAGTTATAATTGAGTATAAATGGAAGGAAAACAAAGAAGTTTTTGCACAGGGGTTAGCTTATTTAAATTGGCTTCGTGAAAATAAATCTCATTTTGAATTGTTAGTTAAGAATAAATTAGGTAATGATGTAGAAGTTAACTGGGATCAACCTAGGGTTATTTTGATGGCGCGAGATTTTAGCTTCCATATTAAATCTGCAGTTCAAACTGTAAGTAATGTTGAATTGAAAACATATGCTCTTTATGATGACAATATATTGCACATAGAAAATGAATATAGTCCATCTATAATAAAATTCCATTCAAAGACAAAGAAGGTTGCTAAAGTATATAAACAATCTTATGGTTTGGAATATCATCTATCAAATACAACCCCTGATTTGCAATCAAAAATAAATGAATTGAGAGATAAAATATTGCAATTACCTGGTGTAGAAGAAATATTGGAATTAAAGACGGGGATGATTTATAGAACAACAAAAAGTTTTACGCGATTTCAAATTCGTAAAAACTTTATTCAAATATTACTAAAAGACCCAAAATATAAGGAAGATAAAAAAGTTCTGATAAAGGACGTTTCTGCGAATAAGTGGGGATATAGAGGTTTAGTAAAGGTTGTTGCAGATACAGATATTGAGTATATTTTTAATTTAATTGAGGCTTCTTATAATTCTACCCTTTAAAATATGATTAATAGACATAAAAAAAATACCAAAAATGATGAGGCTCCTGATCCTGAAAAATACAAGCAAATGATTCTCGCGTTTCTGCAACAAGGCGGACCGATGTCCATGGACAAACTCGCGTCGCTTCTTTATTTAGCTGATTTCAATGCATACTATAAGGATCTGAAAAGTATGAGTGGTATGCAGTATCGTAAAAGAAAAGATGGAGCTGAAGCTACTTATCTTCTTCGAAAAGCCAAATAATATTCTTATGTTTTGTAACAATTACTATATTTTATAAATGCCCCACCCTTTCCAAAAACTTAAGAGAAAAATAAAAACTTTACAAAGAAAGTCATTAAAGGCTGTCGGCTTTTCGACCCGACGAGCCACAAGACCAATAAAAATCTCCCAAAAACAAATCACGCTTTCTGGTTCCGGCCACGAACAAGAAATTGAATACACCCTCCGTCTAAACCCTAGATCCAAATCCATAAGACTTGCCATTCACGCGGGTGGGGAATTTATCGTGACAGCACCGCCTCGGGCGACGCAAATAATGATTGAGAGCTTGATTAAACTTAAAGCGAATTGGATATTGGATAAAATAAATCATTTTAGAAATGTCGCAAAAAATTCTAAAATCCCAAGAAAATCTAAAGCAGAACAAAAGGCGGAATACGCTCGACTCAAAAATGATGCACTTAAAATCGCAACAGAGAAGGTTGCATATTGGAACACCTTTTACAATTTCAAATACAAAAATATTAGTATCAAAAATCAAAAAACTAGATGGGGGAGTTGCTCGAGGAATGGGAATCTAAATTTTAATTACAAAATCGCGCTAATTAGCGATAAGCTCGCAGACTATCTTGTGGTCCATGAAATTTGTCACTTGGGCGAATTCAATCACTCAGCAGAATTCTGGGCGCTTGTCGCAAAAACAATTCCTGATTACGCGATTGTCAGAAGGGAATTGAAGGGGGTTAAATAGTTCAAATATAGATAAATTGAAAATCCCCCTGATATTTAATTGAACAATCTATCATACATCAGCATTCCATCTTCATCTGTGTATGAATAATTAAAGCCAGCCTTTTCGAGAATTTTTATAGAAGCTTTATTATTATTTTCAACACCTGCTTCAATTTTTTTGCACAACATTAGTTCCGGCAAATTAAGCGCTTGATTGAGTACCTTGAAACCAAGACCTCTGTTTCGATATTCAGGCGAAATATAAAATGCAACATATCCAATCTCTGGACTTTCAAATTCAAAATCAAAGAATCCGATATCTGCAATGCTATCATTCAATATCCAAAGGTGTCTTTTAGAAAAATCAATTAGATCAATAAAATCATCTGTCTTAGCATATGTTGGTAGAAACTCCATTCCAATTTTGTCATCATGAAGCCAGTTTTTAATTTTCGGGGAATCTGTTTTTTGAAATTTGATGAAGTTAATCATTTGCTCAATTATATCAATATTTCACAACCTTGAACACAAAACCACAGTTAATGCTATAATTACTCCATGAACAACACCTACAATTGGTACTCACAACTCATCAAACCGAAGTGGGCGCCACCAAGTTATCTTTTTGGTCCGGTTTGGACTGTGCTTTACGTTTTAATTTTTGCCAGTTTTGGAACGGTTTTTTATAAGACCTTCACAAAACAAATACCATGGATCGTCGCTCTACCTTTTATCTTGAACCTGATTTTCAATTTTGCATTTACAACAATTCAATTTGGTTTGAAAAATAATCTACTCGCTGCGGTGGATATATTGCTTGTCCTTGGAACTCTAGTTTGGGCGATGTGGGCAATTTATCCTTATGTAAAATGGATTGCATATATTCAAACTCCATACTTGCTTTGGGTAGCATTCGCTACGGTCTTGCAACTTACTATGACTTATTTGAATCGATAATTCTAGTTGACCACTTCGACTTTTAAAACAGGCAATTTGAGATGTCTATATATAATACACTCTACTGTTTGACATCCTGACATGTATATAATAATATATTGGCATGTCTAATAAATATTTTTCATTTATTAAAAAACTGCGAATGGAGAAAGGTCTCTCTCAACTCGAGATTGCAAAGGAGTTGGGTATTTCTCGTTCCTCATACATTTCGTTCGAACAAGGTAAAAGAGAGTTGTTTATGAGCGAGGCGTTTAAGATTTCCAAAATATTTCAAATATCTTTGGAGGAAATACAGGTGGGGAGGATTTTAACTCCAGAACTTGCGCCACAAATTGTATTAAAGAATAAAAGTGCATCCCTCAGAAAATACAAGACAGATTTTGGTAAAACAAAGGTATTTAAAGACGAACCATATTACCGTATTTCTGAGCCTCAAGAGTACGTTGAAAAATTCAAACAAATTTTGCTTTACATTTTGTCAAAAATTGGTGGAAAGCCAAATATCGGTCAGACAGTCTTGTATAAAATATTATATTTCATTGATTTTGATTATTATGAAAAGTATATGGAACAATTAATTGGTGCTAGATATATTAAAAATACTCATGGTCCAACCCCTATTATATTTTCAAAAATAATTAAAGAACTAGAAAAAGCCGGCAAAATCGAAACAATAAAAAGCAAGTTTTATAAATATGATCAGACAAAATATCTTATAAATCCAGATACTAAAATTGATCTCACTGGGCTATCCGCAAAAGATTTAGCACATATTGACTGGGAACTGAATCGTTTGTCAGACCTAACAGCTGTGCAAATTTCAGATTTATCGCATAAAGATACACCATGGTTGGCAGCAAAAGATAAGTCTATACTTGAATATGAATTTTCTTTTTATCGTCCAGATGAGATCTCTGTTTATATAGACAATGACCCGCTTTAATCAACTACCAGAATTTCAAAAAGATTTCAAAAGGCTTGCTAAAAAATATCAAAGCCTTATTGAAGATTTAAATAAATTAGAGAGGTCTATTATTTTAAATCCCACAGGCGTAGGAAATAATTTTGTAATTCTTTATCAAGCTTCAAATTTTAAGATCATAAAAACAAGAATGGCTTGCAGAGCTCTCCAAGATAGGTCCATGAGGGTAATTTATGCATATCATAATGGTATTGCTACATTCGTTCATATTGAAATATATTTTAAGGGTGATAAGGCGAATGAAGATAGAGAAAGGATAAAGGAATATATTGAAAGTGTTGGTCGTAAATTTTGTTCATAAAACCGTGGATAATAAAATATCTATTTTAAAAAAAATCTATTATAATTAAGATTATTATATAGATAATTTATTTAAACGATGAATAACACAGATCAAGGAATGGGAATAGGGGCGGGAATAGGAGCAGGAGCAGGAGCAGGAGCAGGAGCTGGTGCGGGAATGGGAAATGGAATGGCAACGGGAGCAGTGCAACCTCAAGATGCGCCAATGCAAAGTAATCCGATGCAAAATACTACTCCGGCATCAATGTCAGCGCCGGTACAATCGACGCCTTCAATATCACTAACGCCACAGCCAGAATTCAAACCAGAGGTTAGGCCTTTTGTTGATCCTTTTGCGCCTGCAAGCGTTCCAGCTTCTGCTGCCAATTCAATTACCAATTCAATTACCACTCCAATTTTCACTCCAATTACCACTCCAATTTCCACTGCTATTGCTGACACTATGTCTTCTGCTGTGCCATCACCATCGCCTGTTGCAGAACCAGCTTCGAATCCTGCGGTAATAGCTCCTCATTCTTTTTTTCCTCCTGAACCGCAAGCACCTACACCCACTCCAGTGTTCGCACCTAAGCCCACACCTACATCAGCACCAATATCAACTCCATCGCCGGCACCTGTGTTTGCTTTTAATCCTGCATTGGCACCTACGCCTACGCCCACAACACCCGCACCCACTCCAACATCATCAACTCCCGTATCCCTATATCCGCACCCACAAAATCTTAATTCAATTGCCAGGCTGTCTATGGACACATCTTCAGGTCCTGCTTCATTTACACCTCCACCAGCTGATCTCAAGAGTGATACAATGACATATCATCCCGATGTGGCCAGTATCGCCATGGGTAACGTAAGCGCTATGAGCTCGATGAACAATGCGGGTGCTGTGAATACTATGAGCAATGTAAACACCATGAGTGCTGTAGATAACATGAGTAATAAAATGACTCCGCCTGCACCCTCAATCTCACCCTCACCCTCATCCTCACTGTCACTCTCATCCTCACTCTCACCTGCATCCCCATCTATGCCTAAAGCCAAAGGTGGCGGGGGACTTAAATCTTTCTTAATTCTACTTTTAATATTGATAATTATTCTTGGAGGTGGTGCCGCCGCTTACGCATATGTAAAAAAGATTGGACCGTTTGCCTTCGCTACATATTCTGAATCAAACTTCTCGTCTAGTCTGCTTGCAAAAATTGCAACAATGAATTCAGCGTCTTACACATTCTCTGGTGCAATAAATGTGGTTCCAAGAGACGCTGGCGCGACACCCTTTGACCTGAAAGTTTCAAATGAAAAAGAATTAAAGCAGACATATTATAATGACAAACAAAAATTGGATGTGGCTCAAAATATAATTTCCCTTCTGAATCAATCCGCTAATTATCAATCCGCGAATAGTTTTGGTCTACAATCATATTCATACTCATCAAATTCTTCAAAAGCAAAACCTAAGACGAAGCTTTATGTCAAAAGTCTGGATGAACTTACAATTCCGCCTCATGGTGATGCTGACACAATTAAAGTGTTTGAATATCAGCAAACAGAAAATGGTAACAACTTTAATTTGATAGTAACTTTTGCAACAGACGATGCGTTGAAATCTTTTAGTGGATTAGGTCATTCTGCAACAAGTACAAAAATAGAAGGGAAGAAGGTGACCCTTACAAAGGACAGTTATATATCTAGCTATTTTAGTGAAGAACCACCAAAGCCATTTCTTGTATCTATGAGTGATTCAATGGCTAATCTTCCACCTGAAATGAACGCAAAAATCGCCGTTGGTGTATCATCTGATTTTCAACCTGGACAATTGGCAAATTGGCAAATAAACCTTGATGCACAAGGTGATTTTGGCGATATGTCTTTTAAAATTAATGCTGATGCTATTAAAAAAGACACGAATTATTATTTTAAAATAAATAATATTCCAAGTTTCTTCTTGTTTAATCAACTAGCTGCGATAAAGGGAAAATGGGTCATAGTTCCAATAAAGAATGCTTCAAGTTCGAATACCTCTGTTGTAGCATCTAGTTCATCTTCCACATCGACTCCGACCTTAACAGCGGATGAATATAATTCACCATTGTTATCTGTCCAATCAAGAATTTCAGGAAGTGAGGAAACTTATAAAGAAAATCGTGATAAAGCTGTAAAGCTTATCAAAAAAGTTGTAGCGATAGCAGATGAGGATCAAATTTTTGTATTCAAAACTCCACCTACGACGGAGAAAGTTGGTGATAGAGATTTAGTAAAATATGTATTAGGATTAAGAAAAGATAAAGTTTTGGATTTCTATACAAAAATTCAAGAGGAAATAAATAATAATCCAGATTTTGCAGATTATAGAGGGGTTTTTGTTGATCAGGGCTACATAAATTATTTAAAGAGTGATGAGTTTAGTCAGACTTTCGATTACGTGGATAAAAACAATACACTTACATTATGGGTAGATAAAGATGGATTTCCAGCGATTGTTGAAAATATAATGAGGGTTATTCCACCCGATGGTGCAACGGGACTTAAGGGTAAGCAAATTAATGTAACATTCAAATTGGATATTTCGAATATCAATCAAACAATTAATATTCAAGCTCCATCCGGCGCTGTGTCATTTGATAAAATTACTGCAGAGATGAACGGAACGGACGCAAGTAGTAGCGCAGGTAGTAGTGCAGTTGGCGATGCAAGTGTAAGTAGTAGTGCAAGCAGTAGCATTGGTGTCGGGCCGATAGATCAAGCGCGTCTTAAGGGACTGCAAGCAGCGATGAAATCTAGTTTGTCTAACATGAGAGCTGAAGCTGAATTAATTTACAGTCAAAGTTCAGATAGTTATGGAAATTCAGCATTTGCACTTGGCGCTTGTTCAAACAAGACGGGTACTTTGTTTGGAAATGAAAAAATGTTTGCATTAATAAATAGTGCAACAAAAAATAGTCCATCAACCGCGACTTGTGTTTCGAGCGGAAGCGCTGGCACCATTTCTTCTTGGGCGCTTTCTGCCCCAATTCCGGGGGACGATGGCTTCAGTTGGTGTGTCGATAGCACGGGTAATTCTAAGCGAATAATTGATAAATTGAAAGGGAAGAATTGTACAATGTAATATTTAAATAAATAAGAGTAATTAATTATACTAGTAAGTTTTAACCATCGTTAGTGACGGTAGCAAAACTCCTCAACTTGTTATACAATGCTTATATTATGGCTAAAAAACAAGTGTACGACCACGGAAAAATAGAAAAGAAGTGGCAAAAGAAATGGGAAACAAGCAAGATATATAAAACAGATGACAAGACCCTCAAGCTCGGGCAAAAAAAGTTTTATGTTCTCGACATGTTCCCATATCCATCTGGTGAAGGTCTTCACGTTGGTCACCCAAAGGGATATATTGCAACTGACGTTGTTTCTAGAATGAAGCGCATGAGTGGTTTCAAAGTTCTTCACCCAATGGGCTGGGACGCATTTGGTTTGCCAGCTGAACAATTTGCTATAAAGAATAAAACCAATCCAATGATTGGTGTTAAGAAGACTGTCGCAAGATTTAAAAAACAAGTTTCTATCATTGGACTTGATTATGACTGGGATAGAGAAATAAATACAACAGATCCAAAATATTATAAATGGACACAATGGACATTTCTAAAAATGCTTGAAGCTGGTTTGGCATATGAGTCGCACGAGCCAATTAACTGGTGTCCGTCATGTAAAACTGGTCTAGCAAATGAAGATGTTGAAGATGGAAAGTGTGAGCGATGTGGAACTCCTGTAGAGAAGAAGCCACTTAGACAATGGGTAATCAAAATAACTAAGTACGCCGATAGATTATTGAATGATTTGGAAGCACTTGAGTGGCCAGAGCCTATTAAGGATGCACAGAGAAATTGGATTGGAAGAAGCGAGGGGGCAGAAGTGACTTTTAAAACTAATACAGGAGTTGATATTTCCGTGTTTACAACAAGAGTAGATACTTTGTTTGGTGTGACTTATGTCGTCGTTGCTCCTGAATCAAAATTAATTGCAGAATTTGGCAATAATATAAAAAACCAAAAAGATGTTGCAGAATTTATAAAGAATACATCAAAAATAAGTGACATAGAAAGAACCGCAGCCGATAAGCCAAAGAACGGTCTTAAATTGGAAGGTGTTGTCGCTATCAATCCTGCTAACAATGAAGAAGTTCCTGTTTTTATTGCAGATTACGTCCTTGCAAACTACGGAACTGGTGCTGTGATGGTTGTTCCTGCACACGATACTCGTGATTATGCTTTTGCCAAGAAATATAACTTACCAATTAGAGAGGTTATTATTCCAGAAAGAGTTGATCTTAGAAATCCACCAAGGAAAGGAAAAGAAACTGTCGAGCGACAAAATATACATGCAATTGTCAAAAACAAAAAGGGCGAGTTTTTGTGTTTGAAATGGAATAAATTTAATTGGCTAACATTTCCAATGGGTGGAGTAGAAAAGGGGGAAGATGTTGTTGAGGCTGCGAGAAGAGAGGTCGCCGAGGAGACAGGTTACAAAAATCTTAAATTAGTTAAGGTTTTGGGCGGTCAAGTTAGAGCAGAATATTTTGCAGCGCATAAGGATCAAAACAGAACTGCTTTTACAACTGCTGTTTTGTTTGATTTGATCGATGATGAACAAGGGGAGATAACAGATGAAAATGACTGCGATGTTTTGTGGTTGTCAAAAGAAAAAGTTACAACAGAAAACATGACTCATGCGGAAATGGATATTTGGCTAAAGAGACTTGTTGACATGAACGACATGTCATTTGTTGATGACGGAGTTCTAATTAATTCCGCAAAATTCACCAGCCTAAAATCAGAAGAAGCTAGAGGAAAAATTGCCAAGGCTTACGGTAAGCTTGTTACAAAATATAAATTGCGTGACTGGGTATTCTCTCGCCAGCGATATTGGGGTGAGCCGATTCCTGTAATTCATTGTGCAAAGTGTGGAGTTGTTCCTGTTCCATATAAAGATTTGCCAGTTGTACTTCCTAAGGTTAAGAGTTATGAGCCAACTGGAACTGGAGAGTCGCCGCTTGCAAATATCCTTTCTTGGGTGAATGTTAAATGTCCAAAATGTAAGGGTCCGGGGAAACGCGAGACAAACACCATGCCTCAATGGGCGGGATCTTCTTGGTATTATTTGAGATACATGGATCCAAAGAACGACAAGGCTCTAGTTGACCCTAAGAAGGAAGCATTTTGGTCACCTGTGGATTTTTACGTCGGAGGGGCAGAACACGCTGCTAGGCACCTTATATACGCTAGATTCTGGCATAAATTCCTACAAGACATTGGAGTCGTTAAATATAGCGAGCCATTTAAGAAATTACAGAATGTGGGATTGATTATGGGCGAGGATGGAAGAAAAATGAGTAAGAGATATGGAAACGTTGTTAACCCAGATACAATCGTTGAAACATACGGCGCAGATACACTTCGATTATATGAAATGTTCATGGGGCCATTTGATCAAGAAATAACTTGGAAGACTGACAACATTATTGGTGTTAGAAGATTTCTGGAGAGAGTTTGGAGAATGCATGAGAGGGTGGTGGATGATAAAAAGACTAATGCGAAGAAAGGTGTTGCAAAGAAGGATGCTCCTGGATTGGAAAATGCAACAGAGATTTTGTTCAATCAAACTATTAAAAAAGTTACTGATGATATCAATACCCTCGGTTTCAATACCGCAATTTCTCAAATGATGATTCTTGTTAATCAATTAGAAAAGTCAGAGGCAATTCCTAAGTCAGTTTATTTAACTTTGATAAAATTGTTAGCTCCATTTGCTCCACATGCCACAGAAGAATTATGGATGCTACTTGGTCAAAAGGGAAGTGTCCATACTTCAGGATGGCCTGAATATGATTCTAAAAAACTTGTTCTAAATACTATAACCGTTATGGTTCAAGTTAATGGAAGAGTTAGAGATCAATTTAGCGCAGAGCTCGGTATTTCAAAAGAGGAGATGGAAAAGTTGGCGCTTGATTCAAAATATATTCAAGATAATTTTGCGGGTAAAACTCCAGCTCGAGTTATTGTAGTACCGAATAAGATTGTGAATTTGGTTTATTAGGTAATTGGTTTTGTAGATTTAAAAAAATATAGAAAAGAATTGCGCGGCTCCATGCGGAGCCGCGCGTTTTTAAAAAGGGGGGCGGGCGGGCGGGGCTTTTAATGTGCCCTTCTCCGTTTGACTTCTTCCGTCACCTTCCAGATTGCCCGGTGGAGCGGTTTGTCGCAGTTCCGGGGAACCACTTTGTTCAGCTCGATTGGATAGATCTGGAAATGTTCCATGCTCGGCTGTCCGTCGTGGATGATGACCACAACTGAGTCGGGGTGGTCCTCGAGGGGGAGGATTTCATATTCTTTGATACCGTCGTACAAGCCGACGAAATCATGCACGGTTTCTGACGTGTCACAGGTCTCGCAGGAGCAGTTGTTCAGCCTGAATGGCTCCAGCTCTTCGTGGACGATATGTATCATACAGTGGCCACAGTGGGTGATGGAGAGGAAATAGCAGTTGATAAAGGTTCCGGATTTACCGGCCCTAGCCCTTTCGCAACGAACTTTCCGCTTTTGTTGCCTATGTTCGGCAACTTGTTCCGCTTGGTCGCCTCGCATCTCCGATGGGTCTGCAATAAGTGACGTCAATGGTTTAACGACAATTTGTGGATTCGATTTCATTGATTATCCTGGGTTGATGGTTGATGTTTGTATATTCTGAATATGACTCGAAAACTGTTCAAGTCCAAGGGAAATTTAATCATATCCTATAAAAATAGCAAGCGAATTAGGCACTTTTAATTTTTTGACATGGATTTATTAAAATGGTCTAGCTGACATAAATACCTAGTTCGAATTAGTCTTCGATCCTCTAGCTCCAATTAAATAAGTCTGAATATTATTTTTGTGTTGTTCATAAGTTTTTGAACAATGAATTTTACGATTGTTGTCATGTAAATAATACATACAATCAGTTTTTTGTGGAGAATAAGCAGCTTTTAATGCGTCAATACTTATATTAGAAATTGCAGTGGGTGGTAGACCTAGGTTTGAATAGGTGTTATACGGTGAATCAATTTTTTTATCGGCTGAGGCTATTTTTGGCCACCAGTCTTCAGGGCTTCCTTTTGCATATTGTAGAGTCGCATCCATTCCAAGTGTCATTCCTTGAAATAGTCTATTCCAAATAACGCCAGAAATTAGATTCATGTCTTTTGGTCCAGCTGCTTCTCTTTGAATAATTGAAGCGATTCTAACCGCAGTTTCTAGATTGATTTTTTTTGTACTTGTCTTAATTTTCTTATCTCCCAAAATCTTTTCACCTACCTGTTTATCAAATTCCGCCATACCTTGAGCGGCAACTTCCTTACCTGTTGCGTCTACTTTGATCCAATATGAACCAGGCATAAAGAACCCTTCCATTATTCCATTTTCATCTCTTGGGGCTGAACTAATAAATTCCTTTTTATCTTTTTCGGTCCAGGTTATTGTTTTGGCGATTTTATCAGCGATTTCCTCTACTCTCATACCAGGATTAATTGTTATGTACCTAACATAAGGGTTGGCAAGATTCAAGTAAAAAGATAGGGGATTATTCTCATCCAAATTGGACTCTGAGTATATAAAACCTATGCCAAAAATGAAGCCAATTATGGCAATAATAGTCAATGTCTTCCATCGATTTTTGCCTTTATTGCTAGCCTTTCTTTCGGCCGTAGATGTACTTCTGTGGATCATGTGATACTATTATAGTACAAGATGTAATAAAGGTGAACCCATCTACGTCATAATCTATGTCTAGAAAGACACACATGAGCCAGCTTAAAAAGGACTTTGCCAAAACGTATGATGAGCATTCGGATGCTATTTTCAGATATGCATATTTTAAGCTCTCAGATACAGAAAAAGCTAAGGATGTCGTTCAAGACACCTTCGTTAAGTTTTGGGAGTATGTTTCAGCCGATGTCGAAAACGAGCTACTGAATGTAAAAGCACTTTTATATAGAATCGCCTTAAATACAATAATTGACCTCTACAGAAAGCGTAAAACCTTTTCTTTAGATTCCTTGGCTGATGACGGGTTTGATCCCGCTTTTGAGCCAGAGCAAGATGTCTTTGAAAGACATGAGTCAGTGGCGGTATTGAAAGCGATAAGTGAACTTGAAGAAGAAGACAAAAATATCATGTTCATGAGATACATTGAAGGGCTTTCGTTTGATGATATTGCTGAGGTGACAGGTCAAAGGTCAAATACCATAACTGTTAAGGTGCATAGGCTACTCAAGCAGTTAAGGCAATCATTGAATATTAATGAAGTCACAGAATAAACCATGATCGACAAAAAAATTAACAACTTAAAAGACAGGCTTGCAAACATTCACATGTCAGCGGATGACAAGATTGAGGTTTTTAAGCGTATCTCACTAGTTGTTGATAAGATTGAGGCTGTTTCTTCTGAATTCCATAAAGCTCCTGTTCTTTCTCCATTCGCTAATGATAATTCTGTTTCTGGTGGTAGATTTGCTAGTCGTTTTGCATCTAATATATTTGTCTATGTAATACAAAGAAAATTTGTTCCTTCTCTTGTTATTGTACTGCTGCTCTGTGTCACTGGTGGCGTATCCGCTTTTGCAGACAATGCAATGCCTGGGGACTATTTGTATCTACTAAAGGTTAATGTCAATGAGCAAGTAAAGGGCTTCGTTGCTGTTACTCCAGAGGCAAAGGCTCGTCTTGCAGTTGAGACAACAGAAAGAAGATTACAAGAGGCTGTTATTCTTTCTTCGCAAGGTAAGCTAACAGATGAAAGAAAGCAAATTATACAAGGTCAATTGAGTAAAAACGCAACTGACGTTAAGAATAGTGTAGCAGATTTAGTAGCTTCAAATAATATTTCTATTGCTCAAGAAGTGTCTATTAACTTTGAGGCGTCACTGAAGACTCATGAATTAATGCTAGAGACTCTTACTAAGAATGCTGAAGATGCAAAGAATGGTACTTCAACAAATGATGTATCCAAGACTTCTGTTAATCTTGCTTCAACCACTACTCCTTCCGTCGCTAGTTCAACAGATGTTGACCCTAAGTCCGTTACTGCCATATCCAGCTCAACTAATTCAACAAGTACAACGCAAGTTGATACAACTAAGGTTGTCGCTACTACGTTACTTCAACCAGCTAGCACTCTAATGCAGGACATTAGATTAGAAATTAATTCTAATACAAAGGTTAGAGAAGAATTATCGATCAAGGAAATTGCAGAAGCAACAGATCCAAATAAAATTTCCGATAAAATAAAAGCGGTTAGGGCTAAGTATTCTGATTTAGTATATCAGAGAAAGACTTTGACAGATCTAAGTCTCGCTTCAATTAAACTGTTTGATAATTATTTAACAACCGCCTCCTCTACTCTCAGTGATGCAGATATCGCCTTGCAGAATAAGGATTTGGTAAAATCAATGACAGCACTACAGCAGGCTGTTAAATCTCTAAGCGATTCTGACTCGCTCTTATCGATCGAACTAAATAGTAAACCTGAAATTAGAAAAGCGTTAGAATTAATTGATATAAACAAGCTTCTAAACTCAATTCATTCAGACGATTCGAATTCACCAGCAAACTCAACAAGTACTGTTTCTAATCTGACTAATTCTACAACAACAGAAAGTACTCTAAATACAAAGGTTGTTTCTACTATATAAGCAGGCGAGCCCCGTGGCGATTCTGCTGAATCGTCTCCAGAATCGTCTGCTGAATTGTTTTTAAAATCGTCGTTTGGAATTTTCTTCCCGACTTCTGCCACCTAAAACCCCTATCAAAATAACCCTTGCAAAACAAGGGTTATTTAATTTCATTTTTTCTTTTGTCGTACGAAGGGTATAATTTGTGTATGGGTTATAAAATCAGAACTTCTAAAACTGGAAGCG
>CAINHC010000014.1 GCA_903848795.1 uncultured bacterium
CACCTTGCATCTTATCTGAATGAGTTTGTGTTTAGGTTTAATAGACGGAAGTCGCACTCTCGTGGTAAACTATTCTTAAGGTTAGTCCAGCAGATGACACAGGGTAAATTAGCATAGGGGGTGTCAAGCGGATATGCCAGATATAATATCCCTCACCATAATATTGTTTTCAGTGCTGATTATAAAAATAACACAGAGGAAATATATGAAAGAATGACACTCTCCGCCGATCCTTCTTTTTATATTCACAATCCATCTGTCACAGATGATTCTTTGGCTCCAGAAGGAAAATCAACGATATATGTCCTTGTGCCTATTCCAAACCTAAAAGGAAATATTGATTGGGAAAAAGAAAAGGGTAAGTTTAGAGATTTAATATTAGCTAAAATTGAAGAGAAGACAGAGCTTAAAGATATTCGGCAGTATATTGAAGTTGAGAAGGTGATCACGCCGCTCGATTGGCAAAATGAATTCAGCGTCTACAAGGGTGGAGTATTTAATTTATCTCATGCATTGGATCAAATGCTTTACCTGCGACCCCACAATAGGTTAGAGGGGTATTCTAATTTATACATTGTAGGTGGAGGAACACATCCAGGTAGTGGACTACCGACAATTGTTGAGTCTGGAAGAATAAGCGCGAGATTGATTGATGAGGAGTTTTGCAAGACTCGTAAATCATGTCTATGGACCAAAAAAGAAAAAACTCGAAGAAGTTGAACAAGATATGGAAGAAGAAATCGGGGATATTATTTATACATTAATTTGTTATGCTAACTCCAATAATATTAGTCTTGATAGTGCGATAAGGAAAAGTTTGGATAAGGTGGTAAAGAGGGATGCGGAGAGATTTAATAAATAGTGTAATCCACCATCTGATGTTATAATTATTATGAAAATAATAAAAAAATGTCAAAAAAAATTGCAAATCAATTGGTTGATATGTTAATAGACTCTGGCGTCAAAAGAATTTATGCTGTCGCTGGGGATAGTATAAATCAGCTAAATGACGCGGTTAGACAAAATTCTAAAATAAAGTGGATTCATGTTCGACATGAAGAGGCTGGAGCCTATGCTGCCTCCGCTGAAGCACAACTCAAGGGCCTAGCATGTTGTGCTGGAAGTAGTGGGCCGGGGCATGTTCATTTGATTAACGGACTATATGATGCGCACAGATCTGGTGCGCCAGTTTTTGCAATTGCTTCAACCATACCCACTATTCAATATGGTAGTGGTTTTTTCCAAGAGACAAATGTAACCAAGCTTTTTGATGATTGCAGTCACTATAATCAGACCGCGACTACGCCGGAGCAATTTCCGAGAATGTTTCAATCAGCAATTCAACATAGCCTATACAAAAAGGGTGTTTCTGTGTTGGGGCTTCCAAGTGATTTAATTTCGATGAAAGCGGTTACAAATATTTCATCTGATAAGAATTATTTTCCAAAGGCCGTTATTCATCCCAATGTTGATGAAATAAATTCTTTGGCTAAGCTAATAAATGAGAATAAAAAGATTTGTATTTTTTGTGGAATAGGTGCGTCTTCTGCACATGATGAGATTGTGGAGATGTCGAAAATATTGAAGGCGCCTGTCGGGTATTCGTTCAGGGGAAAAATGGGAATTCAATATGATAATCCAAATGAGGTAGGAATGACCGGGCTTTTAGGGCTTCCTTCTGCATATTCTAGTATGGAAGAAAGTGATCTAATTTTGCTCTTGGGTACGGATTTTCCTTATACTAATTTTATCCCGCAGAATAAGGTGATTATACAAATCGACACCGCACCTGAGAGATTGGGTAGAAGAGCAAAATTGACTCTTGGGTTACAGGGCGATATAAAAGACACACTTGAAATTTTGATACCTCTTTTGAACGCCAAAAAAGATGACGCATTTCTTAAAAAACAATTGCACACTTATGAAAAAGTTAAGAAGCATTTGAATACTCATGTAAAAGATTTAGGCAAGCGTGACGCGATTTATCCTGAAGCTGTTGCTTTTGAGTTAAATAAATTAGCAGAAGACAATGCGATCTTTACAGTGGATACTGGTATGTGCTGTGTTTGGGGAGCAAGATATATTCACTCTACCGGGAAGAGGGATTTATTAGGATCTTTTGTTCACGGATCAATGGCCAACGCACTTCCTCATGCAATAGGTGCGGCGCTTGCGTGTCCTGAAAGGCAGGTTGTTGCAATGTGTGGAGATGGTGGAATTTCTATGACGCTTGGTGAGCTTGCAACTATTAAGCAATATAATTTGCCAATTAAGATTATAGTTTTTAATAATCGATCACTTGGAATGGTGAAGCTTGAAATGGAAGTCGCAGGACTTAAGGATTCTGAAACAGATATGATTAATCCAGATTTTGCCCTTACTGCTGAGTCATTTGGAATAAAGGGAATTACGATTAATGAGCCCAAGAGCCTGATTAGTTCATTTAAAGAAGCTTTTGAATATGACGGACCAATATTAGTAAATGTAATGACTGATGCCAATTCTTTTGCAATGCCCCCAAAAGTAGAAATAAAAATGGTGAAAGGAATGGCTGTATCAATGTTAAAGAAGTTGGCAAGTGGGGAAGTCGGAGAGGTTATAAAAACGGTACAATCAAACTATAAGCATTTGGAAGAGCTGGGGGACTAGATAAAATAGGACCAATTGAGGTACAATATTAGTATATGAAAAATCATAATCAAGGTTTTGTAGTTCCGCTTGTAATGGCTGTAATTTTTTTGTTGGGTGTGGGAGGAGGGATATATGTCTATAATCAAAAAAGTGCTTTAAATTCAAATAGTGCAAGCGGTACAAGAGTGGCTGAAGATATTACGTCAAGTAATCAGGTTGATAATGTTCAAGCACCTGTGACTGAACAGACGCAAGTGCAATCAGAAATAAGTAAGACTGCCAGTTCTAAATCTAATTCCGTTTCTAATTCTGATAATATTAAAAAAACAACAGCTGATAAGACCAAAATATTATTTCTAGCTGATGGCGACACATTCCCAAATAATGGACCTTATGTTTTTTTACAAGGAATGAGTGCCAAGACCAATCCTATTAGTGTGAAGGTTAATGGTTTATCTGATATACCAAAAGTTGATTTTGGTTCAAAAATAAAAATATCTTGGAATGCTCCAGGTATGGATCATTGTATATTTGGTGGATTTTCAGATATTCCCTATGTTAATGGTGGAGACATTGGTAAGTTGATGAATGATCCAATAAATAATCGAAAGGGTATAGACTCTGTTGAAATATATGCTCGCTCTGGAAATGATTATGAAAATAATTTGAAAGTTAACTTAAATTGCTCTGGTGGTTATGGTGCTCAACTTAAAATTACAGAGGCCGCTATTTCTATTCCTCTAAATAAACCGACATTCTCATTTAATTTCATAACTCCAAAAACAGGGGATACATTTAAATATGAAGACAAGGTTAATATTACATGGAAAAGTAGTGTAGATGTATCAACTATTAAAATGAGGTTGTATAGAGCATCAGACAATCATGAAGTCAATCCAGATGCGTCGAATTTGTCTGAAGGTCTACGACTGGGACAGTCTAAAAATGTGGACTGGACAATACCAACGCTGTCTATTCCACCAGGTCAATACTATATTAAGCTATACGAATTGAATAATGTTCGAACGGATGCCAAGACTCCAGTCTTTACAATTCAAGATAATCCACTTAGTTTGATAAAAGCGTTATCTTCTCACGGTGTTCCAAAATATACATACTCTGATTATATTAAAGAAGTAGAAAATACATCTTCGTTTGTAATTAATAAAGCCTACTTGGAACAAGATCAAGCATTGTGTAATACCATACACAAAAGTAACAGTTTTGATTTGGAAGATGACACAAACAAATGTTTTCTTGGGGTTGCTGTAGCTTCTGGTAATCCTAAGATTTGTTTTAACATACCGGCTGATATTGAAAATACTTTGGCAGCCAATAGAAACAGTTGTTTCTATTTAGTTGCTCAAAGAAATTATGATGTCAGTATATGTGATAATGTTAAGGATGGTAAAACCGGCACTATTGATAGTTGTAAGGCTTTAGTTTGGAATATATAACGCTCTGTCATAGTTAAGGATGCTCCCCTATTTACAAAAGTTTGGTAGTGTGGTATTGTTTGCAATGGATATGAAAACAATTAATTGTCATTTCAAAAGTCTCCCGCTTTGCGAGAGAAGGCCCCACATCTATTGGACAATGATTGTGACACTTGCACTTGTTGTGATGGTTACAGTTTGTTGGATAGTTTCAATAATAAGGATTGGTGACGATCCTAAGGTTGAGAATTGCTATCTGGAGGCGATCGCCTTCGAAAGGGAATGGGTGTGCTCAGAGAATCCAAAAGGTGATGGCGGGGTTATTCCCACGATTGCCAGAAAGAGGGCTGACAAGGCCCTCGAGGATTTGAAGAACGCGGTTAGCGCACTCCCTAAAGGGGAATCGGCGTCGTTACGAGTACAATCGTACATACACCATCGGTGCTTAGTCCCTAGTGAGGGAAAATAATGAAAGATAATTCAAATTGAAAATGTTGCCGGCCAGCTTCATTTCTCAATAACAAAAAAAAATGGCCAAAAATAGACCAGCGCACTGTATATCACTTTGCGCCGGTCTTTTCTTTTACTTATCCTATTTGGTGAATTGACTGTTCCCCTAGAACATCGCATCAACCACCGCCTTAACATCACCTCCATCAGCTTTGCCTTTAAGCTCCTTCATGCATGTGCTCATTAGTATTCCTGCGCCAGATTTATCAGTTACACCAAGTTCAGCTTTCTTTGCCTCTACAATTTTTTGAATTTCTTCTTTAGACATTTGTGCAGGTAAATATACTTCAAGCACCGCAAGCTCCGCCTTCTCGGAATCTGCCAAATCAGTTCTACCTCCATTTGTAAATTGCTCAATAGCATCTTTTCTTTGCTTAACGGCACGCTTTATAACAGCAATAGCCTCATCATCAGAGATAACATCCTGTGGCTTTTTGCCAACTGCTACTAATTCATTTGTAAAACCAGAAAGAAGTCCTCGAAGAGTCATCATCTTTACAGTATCTTTTGCCATCATTGCTTCCTTAAGCTCGCCTCTAATTTGTTCAGAGATTGTCATATTTTTGGGTTATTTTTGATTGTTTATTTAGTTATAATTTGGTCGTATTCGGGCCTTTTTTAAAGTTTGCTTTAAAATTGTTTAATTTGCAAGTAATTTGATATAATCATTCCTATGACTTTATCATCTTTTGGATCTTTTGGCACAATCGCGGTAATTATTATAGCTTTATTGATTGTTATTATCAATATTGTTGTTTTATTCATTCTAATGCGCAAATCAGGCAATTCAAAGGGCTTGAGCGAGGAGGAAAAGGCTATGTTTTTTGCCAAGGATCAATCTACTCAAAATATTATTCAATCATCTCAGCAAATCCTGCTTCAGCAATTAAATGAGCTTTCCAGGAATGTGGATAATAAGTTGGGTGATGTTACCAAGACTATGGATACCAAGATGTATCAATCATCAAAGGAAATGAGAGAGTCAGTACAGCATCAAACTAGTGAGTCGTTCAAGTTGCTAAAGGATGTGACGGAGCGCCTAACAAAATTGGATGAGACAAATAGGCAGGTAGTATCATTCGCAGATCAATTGCAGAGCTTGCAAGATATTTTGAAAAATCCAAAACAACGTGGAATTTTGGGTGAATATTATCTTGAGACACTTTTGAAAAATGTTTTACCAACTGGAAGTTTTCAAATGCAATATGCCTTCAATGACGGAACGATTGTTGATGCTGTAGTTTTTGTAAAAGATAAAATAATTCCTGTGGATTCAAAGTTTAGTTTAGAGAATTATAATAAGCTCTCAACTGAGCGAGATCCAGTTGAAAAGGAGAGGCTTGAAAAGCAATTTAGAAATGACTTGAAGGCAAGAATTGACGAGACTTCAAAGTATATTAAACCATCAGAAAACACTATGGAGTTTGCTTTTATGTTTATTCCTCACGAGGCGATTTATTATGATCTATTAGTTGCTCAGGTTGGTTCGGTTAAAATTAATACAAGGGATTTGATTGAATATGCATTCAAGGAAAAGCATGTGATTATCACTTCACCTACTTCTTTCTTGGCATATTTGCAAACTGTTCTTCAAGGACTTAAGGCGCTTCAGATTGAAGAGTCTGCAAAAGAAATTAGAAAGAGGGTGGAGGACTTGGGAAAGCATTTGGGTGCGTATGAGCAATTTATGCAATCACTTGGGAAGTCACTCGGAACTACAGTTAGTCACTATAACAAGGCGCACAAAGAACTTGCGAAGGTGGACAAAGATGTTATGAGGATCACAGAAAGCACAGTGACGGCTGAGATTGATCCAATTGTTTTGGATAAGCCGACGATGGCAGAGGAAGAATAATATCTATTCAGTAGGTTGACTTAATTCGATCGGCGCTGTATTTACATCTGGATTGGATGTTTGATAGGTTATTATTCCATAATAAATTGCCAAGCCAAAGGCAATGAGAACTATTATAAATAAGATAAACTTGGCATGGTCTTCGTTTTTTGCAAGTCTAAATTTTAGTATAAAGGCAATAATTGGTCCATAATCAGTTTTTTCTTTGCGCGGTAAAGCCTTTCCTAAATATCTTCCATTAGGACTAAATCTCGGTGTACTTGGTTTGTACTCATTAAAATCTATAGGCATTTATAT
The DNA here is from genome assembly GCA_903848795.1 of uncultured bacterium. Lineage (GTDB taxonomy): Bacteria > Patescibacteriota > Minisyncoccia > Phycocordibacterales > CAIZLB01 > CAIJKW01. Next base: position 6,730 of record CAINHC010000014.1, read on the forward strand.
AATTTTACTCCAGTAAAAGTAAAATGTCCATGAAAGAAAGAATGATATATGAATGATATATTTCCATTACCTCGATGCGCTAGCATCGGTCAATTATTGTATGGATTTCTGATATAATCTACGAATGGTAGAGCATATCTATAAACGTCACAACAAAAACCTCCTGATATACCACTTGGTATGTCCTGCAAAGTACC
>CAINHC010000015.1 GCA_903848795.1 uncultured bacterium
AATCTGAGTGTAACCCTTTCTTTTGAGCAAATGAATTTCGTCACGATCGACCTTCGTTAATCGCTTCTGTTTCTTTTTTTCATATAAAAATTATAGCAGAAAATCAGAGAAAAATATTAAAACTTAAGTTCGAGTTGCAAAAAGACTATTTCAATTATCGTACCCGTTCATAATGAAGAAAAAAATATTCCGCTTATAAATGCGGAGCTTTTGAATGTATTTGAAAAACTAGCATACAATCATGAGATTATTTACATAAATGATGGATCAACAGATAATTCACAAAAAGTTATTGAGAATTTGGCAAAGTCTAATGAAAATATAAAAGGCATTGAGTTTTCTAGAAATTTTGGAAAAGAATCTGCAACCTCTGCGGGTCTCGCTTTTGCAACTGGTGACTCAGTGATAATAATTGATGCAGATCTACAACATCCAACTTCTTTGATAGCGGAATTTATTAAACGATGGGAAGAAGGATTTGATGTTGTTATTGGTCTTAGAACAAAAAACAAAGGTCAATCTCTAATTAAAATTTTTTGTTCATTTGTTTATTACAAAATGATAAATGTAATAAGTGATACTCCAATTATATCTGGCGCAACTGATTTTAGATTGATAGATAGAAAAGTTGTTGATGAGTTTAATAAATTTACAGAGCATGACCGAATTACTCGTGGTCTTATTGATTGGCTTGGTTTCAAAAGAGTGTTTGTTAAATTTGAGGCAAATGAAAGAATGAATGGTGATGCTTCATATTCATATTTTAAATTAATGAAGTTGGCAATTTCCTCATCTGTTTCTCACAGCCTTGTTCCTCTTAAATTTGCTGGGTATCTTGGTATCTTTATTACAATAATATCTGGACTAGGAGGAATAGCGGTATTTGTACAAAGATATGTTTTGAATAATCAATTTGGCTGGTCTATCTCAGGTACTGCACAGCTTGCTATTCTTATGATTTTCTTTATAGGTATTGTGCTTTCATGTCTTGGACTTATTGCACTATATATTGGGAATATCCATGGGGAGGTGGCAAGGAGGCCGTTGTATGTGGTGAGGAGTTTTAAAAATATAAAATAGTATGAATAAGAAAACTATTTCGAAAAATAAAATTGCTTTTTGGTTTGGTACTGAAGCTGAGATACTGAAGAGTTTTCTTGTTATTTTAAAAATGCGCGAACAGGGCTATTCCCCTATAATAATAAGTACCGGTCAGAACGATCTTAATAAAAGTAATATTGTAGTAGATTATAATTTGGAACCAGATTTGGTTATTAATAAATTTATTAATAAAAAATTACCATTAAATTTAGTATTTTGGTTTTTTTCAACTATTTTTTTTCATTTTTTTAAAATTAGAAATTATATTAAGAAAAATAACATCGAATATGTTGTCGTGCATGGAGATACAGTTAGTACACTAATGGGTGCAATAATAGGGATGGCATGCGGGGTTTCAGTTATACACCTAGAAGCAGGGTTAAGATCACATAATCTAACGAACCCTTTCCCTGAAGAAATTGATAGAATAATAGTTAGTAAAATAGCAAAAATTCATTTTTGCCAAGATAGTACTGCTGTTTTGAATCTTAGAAATACCACAGGCGAGATAATAAATACTCATGGTAATGTAGTGTGCGATACCGTAGATTTGTTGAGTGGGGCAAAAAGTAAAATACTTAATCTGCTTTCTAATGAGTACGCACTGGTCACATTTCATAGAGCTGAACAGCTTCTGGTAAAAGAGAAACTAGAGATGCTTGTAGGAACAACAATTAAAATAGCCGAAAAGATACAGGTTCTTTTTGTGTTATTTGAATTTACTGAGCAAATACTTAAAAAAAATGGCTTATTAAATTTAATTATTAATCACCCTAACATTATGGTTACTCCGAGAGTTCAGTATGCTGAATTTATTACCTTGATGTGTAACGCCACCCTTGTTATGACCGATGGTGGTTCAAACCAAGAAGAATTGGCTCACCTAGGGATTCCTACATTAATAATGCGCACACACACTGAACGAATTGATGGTTTGGATAATAATATAATTTTAAGCAAATTTAATAATTCTATAATAAATAAATTTCTAGATAATTATAGTGAATTAATCAGGGAAAGGAAAATAATTAGCAAAACTCCCGCACAAATAGTTGCAGATCATCTTTTATGTTTAAACTAGTTTTAGTAAGAAAAAAAATATATCTTATTTTTAGCTTTATAATGTCGTTTATAATTAGTTTTTGGGTATATTCCAAAGAACTGATTTCTGGATATCCTGGTTTTTTTATCGGAACTAATGATTCAATGCATGGCTTAAATAATATTAAAGGTTTATGGTCAAATCTCAATTTTGGAGAACCTAGTATACAAAATAGTTGGTTAGTCTTATTGTCCAAGATCTATAGTTTGATTCGTTATTTAAATATCAACCCCTTCATGTTTAATTCTTTGATCTGTTTTACTTGTTTATTTCTTTCGTATTTGTTTGTAAAAAAAAATATAGATTTTGTAGAGAAAAAAAATCTTTTGTATGTTTTTTTTATTTCAACCGCCTATTCTTTTAGTACTTTTTCCTTAGTATATTTTGAGCAGAATACATTTTTTGTTTATCTATATTGGTTATTACCCTTAAAAATATATATTGTTAGAAACATAGGTAAAAATAAAACAAATCGCATTTTAAACGTATTGCTTATCGTTCTATTTTCTTCTATAAATCTGCCGTTTGGGTTTTTTGCTGAATTACTATCTTTTACCTGTTTAATTTTAGAAAAGAGAAATTTTAAAGAAATAAAGAATTACCTCTGTCTTAGTATGATCGTTATTTTTATAGCCATCTTACCTTCCTTGTTCTACACATTATTAAATATATCATTCACAAACGGAGTATTATCAAGCGAAACATTCTATAGAATTAATACGTCGGCATCTTCTTTGATAAGAGGAATAACAAATTGGGGTTTTTGGGGTCAATATAATGGATATTTATATAGAAATTATTCAGGTTTATTTAATACACCACTTGGATATCTTACAAGTTTTTTGTTTTTAGTACCCCTGATAATTATTACTGTTAATAAAAAAAGCAGATTTCAAAACATAATAATAGGTCTACTACTTATATTAACAATATCATTAATTGCTGGTGATAAGTATGAATTTACAAATATAATTATTTCATTTTTCAATAGAATTCCAATGAGTGATATATTTAGAGATAATTCAAAATTTTATTTCCTAATAAACTCTTTTATTCTTATTTTGATGTTCTATAATAGAAGAATAAAGGTGGCAAGTATAGTTTGGGTTGTATCTGTATTGCCAATTATCTATATTTTTATATTTGGTATTATATTACAACCATCTACGACGAACCAGAATATTAGTAGAGACTATGGCTTAATCCATGATACTAATTTGGTAAATAATGATGATAACGCTATACTTTTTCCAACTCAATATATGCCTGTATATAAAGGTGTGAGTGATAAGGATGTAAAATCTATCACTGGATATTCTCGCCCCGAGTTTTTCTTTAAATCAAATATTGTGATAGGCCGATGTATTGGTTGTGGTAATCCTATTTTGCAAGATGATATTAAAATTTTGACTGATATTAAAAATGTTAATTGGGTGAATAAAATTTATGAATTTGGAATTACTAAATTAATTTTTGACAATAATATTAATATTAAATATTATCCAGCAACACTTTCTAATGATGAATTTGAAACAATCTTAAATAGTAAGAATATTGCATATGATAAAATATTTCAGAAATCCATTACTATATATAGCTTACGCTCTGTTAAGCAAAAAAGAATAACGGCTTGTGATCCGTTGTGGTTTAGGTATAATTATTTTTCTATGACAAGAGAGTGTAATGTAGGTGAGAAATATTTTACAATGAGAAGTAACTCCATTTTTTTACCAAATTTATTTATGTATATGCAAATTGTACTGCTTTTATTATTGTTAGTATTTATATATAAAAGACATGAAAATATTTAGCATTATAACCCCAACATTAAATTCAGCAAGTACCATAAGATATTATCTTGATAGTATTATAAAGCAGGATTATGATTTATCAAAAATAGAAATATTGATTATTGATGGAGGTAGCACTGATATGACCCTCAGTATTGCAATGGAATACTCTGTATATGCTAATGTGCGAATAATAAATAATCCACATCGAATGCCTGAGTATGCAAAATGCATTGGAATTAATTCGGCTCGGGGAAAGTATTGCGTATTTCAGGATAGTGATGAGGCGTTAGTTAACAGAAACTCTTTTAGGATAAGAGAAGAAATATTCAATAGGCATAACAATGTTAACACGTTGATATTAACCAAGCTTGTGAACCCACCTGGTTATAGTAAATGGGGTGAATACTATAGTTCGATAGGAGACCCTTTTAGTAGTTATGTTTACGGCCCAGCATTTAGCTACTTAGAAAAATTTGGCAGATATTATAAAAAAGAAGAGTATTCGAAATATATTATTTGCGAGGTTGCTGCTAAAAAAATTATGCCACTGATTGATGGGGTACAAACATTTAGAAGAGATAAGCTACTAAAATTAATAAATAAGAATGTTGTTGATACTTCTGATGTATCAAACATATCATATATATTAATTAACAGTTCCAGTTTTTTTGCAGTTACAAAAGACGATGATGTTTTGCATTATGCATCATCTTCGTGCTATAGCATTACTAAGAAAATTAGAAGCCGAATTATTAGAAATGTTTTTGGTGATGATGACGCTGGATTTATGAGCCGTGTTGATACTATACCATCATGGTATAGATACAAAAGATACTTATTTTTACCTTATGCTTTTTTTGTATTACCAGCGATGATTGACGGTGTTAAATATTCAATAAAAACTAAAAATATTATTTTTATGTTACACTTTTATTTGGCTTTTTTTACAGCTTTTGAGATAAGTTGGAATATATTTTTAAAGTTATTTGGTGTAAATAAAAAAAATACTCGTTTTGGATAATAATAATTATTACAATGATGAATTGTAAATCCTTTTTATCTCTTGAGATTTCAATATCCTATTGTAGATATAAAAACCTCTAATATTACCTGTAAAATTATTCTGATTAACTAGGTTTCTTCCACCTACTGGAAAGGGTCCCTTGTTTGATATGTCTTCATTTGTATCATCAGGCTTATTGCCAACAATTGATCCGTCTATGAATAAAAATAACTGTCTATTCGTCGTGTCTCTTCCTGCTACTATTTGGTGCCATTTGTTATCTGAATATTCTTTAGTAGAAGCAATAGCGGGGTTCTGTTTTCCGTCATATAACGCAAACTGTATGTTGGGATAGGGTCCTCTAATAGAAAATGGGTAGCTCGTACCTATCCATTTTTCAGTAATACTTTGATCAGCAACAACATCGCTCTTGAAGGATGTTATTATCGTATAGCTGAAGTCAGTACTTCCTATTTTTTCTAGTATTTTTGAATTTGAAATTAAAATATAGTTTTTGCCATCAAAGTGTAGTTCATTACCGTTACGTTCTTTTGAATTGATTATTTGTGTAGAATTATTATAATTTGATTTGTCATAAATAGTTGAATCCTGAATACCGCTTATTGGTAAGAATATAACCAAACCCTCTGCATCCCCCCAGAGTCTTGTGTTAGCACCAACCTCATACCTAATATCATCCACTCCATCATCGCCCTGCGCCCTCTCCTTCAAATATTTCCTACTATCCAGCACTCCAGCAATAACATACTCACTAGAACTTGCTACATACGCATAATAGTTAAGGGTCTCCGCCTTATTAACCGCATCCACCGGCAACTTAGAAATCTTCCCTGACACATCAACAGGAATCCATCCTGTACCATTAGTATTGTTAAGAGTTGAAGTTGCTACACAATGATATGACCATCCATCGGGAGTGGCAGGAAGATCTAGATTTGCACAAGTGGAACTGTCAGATGGAATAGAAATATAAATAGTATTACTGTTTCCAATGGACTGTGTACTTGATGCAGAAACAACGTCCTTCATTATTCCATTTAAAGTATCCAGGTCTTTAATACGAACTTGGTCTTGTCTCTCAAGTGAAAGCTCATTTAAATAAGGCTTACCATATTGAATGTATAGAGAAACGAGAATTGCAATAATTCCAATAATAATTAGAGATTTAAGAATAGTTTCTTTCTTTGGTTTAGTGATTTTCTTCATGCTGTAAATATAGCAGAAACCCTTAATTTAAGCTATAATCACTATATGTTTAAAAAAGCTATTCATTTTTTGAAAAGCTATTTACTTGAGGGAATTCTCTTGCTTATTGTTGTTGGTTTTTTATTTGTGCAACATCTTGAGGTAGCAAACATAGTTGAAATATTGGTTTCTTACATTCTTCTTGTCTTGCTTATAAATGACACCTTCCTTGTTAAGGGGTTAAAAAAGGGAATGGGGGACATAAAGAAAGAAAGATGGTATTGGTTACTAATTTTGATTTTTGTAGCCCTGCTAGCTATTTGGCAATTTAGTTTAGAATCAATAATATTCTTAACTCTCTTTGTTTCCTTTGCTTTGTACTCATGGGATAGCAGAATAGTTGCAACCGGAGCTTTAATTTCTCTTGCCTCATGTCCAATTCTTTTAATTGCAAAGAAGGACGCCTACGCTGAACAAATGGCAGTCTACGCCTACTATTTTCTTGTCATAACTGTGATATTGCAAATTATAGAATACAAGCGCCACCCTGAACTATTTAAAGATGATCAAGATGAAGAAAAAGTCTAAACAGCTATAAAGATAACTCAATAGTATGCATTTGCCTTTTAACCGTCATTTGTATATACTAATTGCAGCTATTAATCATATATGATGTATAGCTACATATGAAAAATACAATTTTATCAGAAAAGGACTCAAAAGTAATAGAAAAGGCCATTATTCAGCATGGTCGGATTTTAAGTACTCATAATTTAAGCGCTATCTTTAAAGAAATATATACCGATGCCTCGGCTTATAACAGAATAAATTTGTTGGCCAAAGCTGGGTGGTTAAGGAGAATTAAGCAAGGTTTATATTTGATTGTGGACAGCTTATCCGCTCGGTCACAAAATGATTTATCTCTCTATGTTATTGCCAACGCTTTAGTCAGTGAATCATACGTTAGTTTATCCTACGCTTTAAATTTTTATCAAATGTTTGATCAATACGATCAAACAATAACAAGCATTACAAATAAGGATAGTAAGGAGTATAATTTTGATAATCATACATATAAATTTTCTAAGGTAAAAAAAGATTTATATTTTGGTTTTGTTGAGAAAAGAGACAATGGTAAAATAATCAAAATTGCTGAGGCTGAGAAAGCTCTTATTGATTATCTTTATATAGATACAAGTTTTGGTACAGCCAGTTTGATTTTTGAAAAAATAAAAAATTATCACCAAGATCTTGATTTAAATAAATTGCAAGATTATGCAGAGAGGTCTGGTGTGACTGTTCTTCGTAAGGTTGGTTTCATGCTTGACTCCCTTAATTTAGATTCAAAGCAAGCCTTTGAGTCTTTAAAAAGTAAAAAAGGAAACTCTTATTTTACATCTGATTCAAAAATGTTTGATAGTAAATGGCGCATATATTATGATGATAGAATTATTAGATAAATCAGCTTTATTGCTGAGAAATAAGAAACTTAAATACCCCCTAGCTGTTGCAGAAAAGGATTACTTTTTAGCTCTTGTATCAAAAATTATCTATGATTCACCCTTGAGGGAGAAAATGATTTTTAAGGGCGGGACAGCTTTGCATCATGTGTATCTTCCTCAATTGCGTTTTTCTGAAGACCTAGATTTTTCAGTAAATCAATCACCTATATCCTTAGAGGAGATAAAATCTGTATTGGAGGAACAGGACTTTCTGACTGTTAAAAAAGATTACGTTTCAGGGGCTACTATTAAAATAGAACGGTTATCTTTTGTTGGCCCCCTTGGACAACCAAACTCCCTAAAGGTGGAAACTGATTTCTTGCAGAATGTTATATTGCCTGCAAAAGATTTGGATTATGAAAATGAATATGGAGTGAAGACCAAAGTTAGGGTGATGGATGTTAGAGAAATTGCCGCAGAAAAGATAAGGGCCATGAATGACAGGGTTCGTTATAGAGATTTTTATGATTTTACGATGATTTTTTTAAAACTTAAAATTGATCTGGAAGAGGTTGTGGAATTAGTCAAACAAAAGGAAATACGTAAGGCTATTAGTCCAAGTAATATTCTAAGTAATTGGGAATTGGCTAAAATAGATAAAGCAAATGAATTCTCCGCTATTAATTTTACAGAGGAACTTCCTGATGTTCAGGTCAGCAATCTACTTCAGAGACTTGATTTTGGGGAGCTTCTACCAACAATTACCAAATCTAAAAAAAATGAAGAAAAATAGTTTATATATAGTCTTTGGCCTTCTCGGAACCACCATTGTCTTATGGCAACTTATTGCAAGTGGTTATGTCCTTACTCTGGACATGGTTTTTGGTCCACACATTGATCTTGTGAGAAATGCAGGTGATTTATTAAATACTGCTCCATTTTGGTATTTATTATCATTTCTAACCGCAATCCTTGGTGGTTGGTTCACACAAAAGATTGTCTTAATTACAATTGTTTTCTCACTTTTCTATCTCCCGCTTCATTTTTATAAAAAGATTTTTAATGTGGAAAAAACTGAAGGTGGGGAATATATAACCGCTTTGTTTTTTGCAATCAACCCCTTTGTCTATGAAAGATTCTTGGCGGGGCAGTGGATGGTACTTCTGGGATATGTTCTCCTTGTTCCATTCACTGCATACCTAATAGAATTTTGTAGAGAGTGGAATAATAAAAACGGCTTAAAACTTCTTGGTATTATAATCTTAATGGGAGCAATTTCTACCCATTATTTCATTATTTCAATTCTTATTACTTCTTTTGTCCTTGCTATAAATTTCATATATCACAAGTTCAGCATTTCATTCCTGAAAAAAAGTCTAATACTTGCACTGTCTATTATTGTAGTCAGTAGCTATTGGATAATACCCGCCATATTGAGCAAAAATGGCCCCATAGAGACATTTGGACCAGAACATTGGGAAGTATTCAAAACTGCAACAGACGCTCATCTTGGAACAACCTGGAACGTATTAACACTACACGGCTTTTGGGGTGAACATGAACATTGGGTGGAAAGATTTGTTTTACCAAAATACTTTAGCCTGTCGTTTGGAATTTCATTTACATTACTTTTAATAATTATTATTTCAGGAATTTATTTTGGTTTTAAAAATAAAAGATTAAGAGCGGGTGTATGTATAGCTTTCACTATAATGGTTCTGTCGCTAATTTTTTCAAGCGGAATTGCTGATGGAATTTTTAAGAATTTAAATATGTGGCTGTTTGAAAATATTTCCTTTTGGAAAGGCTTTAGAGATTCGGAAAAGTGGTCTGCCGTTTTAGTACTTGGTTATGCTTTTTTTGCAGGTTTTGGTGTACAAAGGATCTTGATGAAATTTAGTAAAGTTCAACATGCTAACTATAAAAGAATATTATTTTATGTATTTCTGGCTATTCCATTTTTATGTACCCCGATGATGTTATTTGGGTTCTCAGGTCAAATTAAAACGTCGCAGTATCCAGAATCGTGGGCTCAAGTGAATAATATTCTAAAGACAGATAAAGACTGCAAGGCTTTATTTTTACCATGGCATCAATATTACTCATTAAAATTCAATGATAGTATTTTAACAGGCAATCCTGCAAGAAGTTATTTTGACTGTAATATTTTGAATGGTAAAAACATGGAGCTCGGTTCTATTAAAAGCCAGGGAGGTAATGGGGAAGAGTATGATTTGATTGAGAAGGCAGTAATAAATAATAACGAAGACAAGGATTCCATAAATTCAGCAATTGATACCCTTAAAAAAGATAATATCAAATATGTAATATTCACCGACGATTTGATTAGTGAAGATGTGTATAAGTATCCATTTATTGCATCATTGCGCCTTCAAATGCTTATAAAAAGTGGTGATATCTACTTGTTTAAGGTTATTTAATGCGTATAGAAAAAACAGTAAAAAATACTTGACAAAAGTGGTGGTTATTGTATACTTCCTAAATAAGTTATAAAAGTAATTAAATCAGTGAAAATGAAAAAAATATTATCTTCAATTATCATGCTTTCTGTTGTTACACTATTTGGTGTAAATACAGCTTCAGCAGATTTCGGTTACGGTGGTGGTGGGGGAGGAGGTGCTAGTGGAAGTGTTGCTTCACCAGCAGTATTGCAATCACTAGGTCTTAAGCCAGCCCCTGTAGCTGGAAAGGTCTTGGGTGCTTCAACATTTAAATTTGAATTGTCACTAAAAAAAGGTGATACATCAGATGCTGTTAAGGAACTACAAGAAAGACTTAGAGCTGAGGGATACTTTACATACGCAACATCAACTGGATACTTTGGACCTATAACCTTCAATGCTGTAAAGGCATATCAGAAGGCTAATAAGCTTCCACAAACAGGAACTGTTGGTTCAATGACAAGAGCTATCTTAAACAAGTAAACTATTTGTTATACAAAACCCCAAACTATTAACAAGTCTGGGGTTTTGTATTATAATACTTTTATGATTAATTGGCTTAAAAAGCATTTTATTCCACATGATGATAATGATCATCAGCCTCACTTTCTACGTACAAAAAACGTACAGCTTTTAATATTAGCTGTTTTTGTAATTCAACTAGGTGTTTTGGTGTTACCTTCTGTTGCTAATTTAACTCCCGCAAGAAGCTTCATGGCATTAGTCTTGCCGTCTGTATTGGATGACTTAACTAATCAAAATAGACAAAACGCACATTTAGCTACACTTACCGTTAATCCGGAGTTAAATAGAGTTGCAGAACTTAAGGCGCAGGATATGGCTGAGAAGGGCTATTTTGCCCATGTAAGCCCAGAAGGAAAGACTCCATGGTATTGGTTCAACTTAGTTGGGTATAAATACGAATATGCAGGAGAGAACCTAGCGGTGGACTTTACTGATTCAACAGACGTTGCAATTGCTTGGATGAATTCTCCTACCCATAAAGCAAATATCGTTAAAAACGCATACACAGAGATTGGTACAGGTGTTGCAACTGGAACATACCAAGGTAATCCAACTATTTTTGTTGCTCAAGTTTTTGCAAGGCCAAAAAGTACTGACGATTTAATTTCTGAAGCATCTGTCAAAAATGTGACGAGTAGTAGTGAGGCTTTAGAGGGAAAATCTACATCTTCAAAGGTCTTGGGAGCTTCTGTTAAAAATATAGATGCGGTAGGAACGACGTCTGTAAAAAGTGCAATTACAGCAACTCCAGCAAGTACGTCATCCGTGTCATTATCAACTACTTCGGCAGTCATATCTTCATTGGGTTCTGCAACAGCCAAACCGTACAAGAAGAGCGATTTTTGGACAAGGATAATATCTTCGCCAAGACATATATCAAATATTATTTTAATTATTTTGGGTTTATTGGTTATTCTGGCTATTGGGTTTAAATTGTTTATTAGAATGGACAAGAAACATCCGATTCTCATTACGAATGGCTTAATTGTCCTAATTTTAATCTTCACAGTCTATGTGGCAGACAGCTGTATTATTAGAAGTAACACCAACGCAAATACTTCTTTCTTTAGCTTTGACGAAGTAAGTAGTAAATAGCTATAAAAAATGAAGAATAATTTTAAATTATCTTTTTCAACAATTGCACTATGTAGTTTAATAACATTAGCCATTTTATCTGCTCCAGCCAAAGCACTGGCTAGCGAAAATGATTCCACCTCTACATCCGTTGCGTCAACAAAGATAAATGCCCAAATACTACCTACGGTCTGGTATTCAAACCTTTCAATTGAGGACGGTTCTACTACAAGAATATTTGCCGGCATTCAAAATGATTCCGGTGTTGATTTCAGTGGTATAGCCAACTTCTTCGTTGATGGTAATGAGATAAATACTAAAAAATTCTCCTCACCAGATGGGGAATTAATGGCGGTTTACACTGATTGGGTTGCCATCCCAGGAAGCCATGAAGTTTATGTAAAGGTGTCTACAACATCACTCCCTGCAGATAAAATCTTGCTTTCTTACGAGAGTGAGAAGTCAAAAATAAGTGTTAGTAGAAAAATCACCCCAGAGGTTATAAAGCAGGCAATTTTGGATAATGCTAACGTAATTGTATCTAGTATTGATAACGTGACCTCCAATTTGGCGGGTAAGATTGAGTCATTAAAAATTGTTGATGATTCAAAGTCGGTGAATAATGCAGACGCATCTACAACATCTAAAAAGGGACCTGGTGCCACCAAAGGTTCGGTCTTGGGTACATCGACAGGTCCAAGCCTTAGTTCAGGAAGTGGCAGTATTCTGAATAGTATTAAGGGACCAGCTGATTTTATTTTTAATATACTGATGAGTATATTATCGTTCGTGGTTAAAAGATGGGTGTGGACTATTGTAGGCATAATTATTATATTTCTATTCTTAAGGTTTAGAAGGGGTCGTTAATCTATAATCATCCTGATAATTTAAAATTAGATACTAAAACACCCACCGTTTAGGATGGGTATTTTAGTATAGAACCAATAAGGTCATACGACCCGATTAGAATAGAAGAGTGGTTTACTTTACATTAACCACCTTCTTCTTGCTTACCTTGTTATCGAAGTCTACCTTTCTCTTTGTTGAGTACTCAACAACACCAGGGGCTGTTGCGTATAGAGTGTGGTCTTTACCAACTCCAACGTTTTTACCAGCCATGATCTTTGTTCCTCTTTGTCTTACGATTATTGATCCAGTTTGAGCACGCTCACCTGCGTATAGTTTTATACCTAGGTATTGTGGATTTGAATCTGTTAGGTTTTTAGCTGAACCTCCAGCTTTTTTTGTTGCCATATTATTATCTTATTTTTATGTTATTTGGGATTTTAAAATATTTCATTTCCGACTCTATTAAAATTTGGAAATCTTTATAAAATCTTTATGACTTCTTTGGGGCGATCATGAGATGATATCAAAGCTGTGCCATATGAGAAGTGGTCATCAGTATAACCTATGATGAGTAAAATATCAATACATTTTTGGATTTTCATGGTAGCAATCCTCTTGGGGGTGGCTAATTTCGGCTTTTTGGTCTATCTACTGCGGCTTTATAGAACACCTGCCAGTATTGTTCTAAATTGCGACACAAAGACCCTTGATAGGGCAGGAGAGACCTTTAAAAAGGAGTTAACCCTTCAAAACGATATGTTACTGCAAAGTAAGAGAAAGCCCGCTAAGAAGGCAAAATAAGAAGTCAAGTATTTTGGGGTAGGGGGTGTGGATAATGCTAAAATGACCAATTTGGTCTTTTTCGGATTATAGGGCTTATTTAAAGGCTGAAAACTAAAACACATACATTGACGCATAGTCAACTGTATTGTATTGATTATATCCTTATGCATAGCCCTACTTTGGTGTTTTTAGGGGGTAAAAGTACCCCTAAAATGGTTGACTTATTTGACTGGCCATGCTAGTATATTGGCATAGCACATAAGGATGTGCTTTTTAAGTTCCGTGCAAGTGCATAGCCAACTCAGACAAAGACATGCGCATTACAAACATAATAGATTCTTTATTTTACAACTTACAATAGGTATGGCGATGCTTGTTTCCGGTATGGTAGGAGCAGACAATCCTGTGATAACTGAAACCAGTACACAAGCATCAATATCCACAACATCTTCAAGACAAATCAGTTTTGTTAAGGTAGCAGAGGCAGAGTCAATTAATGACGCAGTTTCAGCTCCAGCCACAAGTCAGAAGAAACTTGATAGAAACGCAGACGTAGAAAGTAAGGTTAGATTATATTTCAAGGACACACCGATAATGGCAGAGATCGTCAGTTGTGAGTCTCATTTCAGACAATTCAACGCAGACGGTACTGTACTAAGAGGAATAGCTAATAACCAAGATGTTGGTATAGCTCAAGTCAATGAATATTATCACGCCAAGCGTGCCAAAAAGCTAGGAATGGATATCTACACCGTAGAGGGTAACATGGAATATGCCAAGTTGCTTTATACCGAAGAGGGTACAGACCCTTGGATATCTTCAGCCCCTTGTTGGAAGAAGTCAGATGTAGCCAAGGCTATGTCTGCCAGCGCCAAGAAGGTATTGGCCGACAACGTGAAGTAACAAGTGGAGATAAGTGGCCACAAAGTTACAATTTAGTGATATGTAATATTCATTGCACAGAATTAAAAAACTATCTAAACAAGACACCATCCCGAAGGGGGTGGTGTTTTGTTGGTGATTATTGTTGTTGATTTTTGATTTACTTTGGTGTATATTGTATCTAAGCAAGTAATTCCCCGAACGTGTGGCTCCGTATGGTTCCACAAAGTACAGAGAGTAATTTCTTCCTAGTCTTAGGACTTTCCTTGTGGGCGTGCAATGTTCCAGAGTGCTTTTTAATTTCAGTTTTAGAAAAACTTTTAAATACTTTCTTGATTATCTTATCTAAGACACCTTTATCTTTCGATAAGATAAAGGTAACTATAAAATACTTAGAAGTTTTATTCTTTTTGAAATTGAATCCGAGATCACCAGACTCGTCAATGAAGATGTAATAAGACATATTCGGGCAATTATAAATCAATAGTTAATTTTTGACTATAAGTAAAAATAATAAAAATAGGGGATAGTGTGTATCAAGGTTTTTAGGAAAAAACTTCAAAATTCACAAAATTTCAAATTTAAATAATCTAAAGCAAAAATAAATTTTCTTAAAAGTTAAAAGGTAGGCGAGCAAGGCAAGTTTGAAATTCAAATCCAAATTTGGCGCAATCAATCAGCTCCCGACTTCTGCCACCTAAAACCCCTATCAAAATAACCCTTGCAAAACAAGGGTTATTTAATTTCATTTTTTCTTTTGTCGTACGCAGGGAATAATTTGTGTATGGGTTATAAAAT
>CAINHC010000016.1 GCA_903848795.1 uncultured bacterium
ACTGTTCATCTGTTGAAAAATTATCTATGAATTCTTGCATGTTTTCTGGGTATTCCTTCATCTATTTATCGTAACAAAGGGGTTGGGGGTGTCAAGCGGATATGCCAGTAGATAAAACATCTAAATAGACGACCGCCTCCGCTTCATTGAAACCGTATTTAATTAGTTTTTTGATTGTTTGCATATATAGTCCTAACTTGGGACGACATTATCTTCATAATTATCCTTATAATATAATATCATATATATAAATATATCAAAATATTAACCAAATGTAGGACGCATAATCGATATAGTCATATAATTCTGTTCACATAATAATAACCAACGGAAATATGAAATATAAAAAGATAATTATACCAGGAGTGTTTGTTTTAGCCTTGTTACTCTACGGGCTCTTTGCGGATTTTAAAAATGATAAATATGTAAAGATTGGGGTAACACTACCCTTATCTGGTAACTTGTCTATGTATGGAGAATCCATCTTGAATGGAATAAATTTGGCAATCAATGAACAAAACAATTCATCTGACCCTTTAAAAATTGATTTAATTGTTGGAAACAATGAAGGATCAGCGAATAAGGCGGTTTCTGATGTTAATAATTTCGTGTATGTTGATAAGGTATCGGCGGTTTATAATTCATTTGAGTCATTAGGTCTTGCAGCCAGAGAAATTGTCGAAAAAACTCATGTACCGATGATAATGAGTACCACATATGTTCTAACTGCAAAGGATTCTCCAAAATTTACTTTTCGTGACTATTGGAATTTTAAAAATATTGGAAATGATTTTAACATAATTTTGAAAAAGGACAGTGTATCATCAGTTAAAATTCTTGCGCAAAACGATAATTCATATAATGACTTTAAGAGCGATATAGTTCAAGATGGTGTTGAATTAGGTAGGGAAGAGAAGTTTAATTATGGAGAAAAGGATTTCAGAACCAGCCTATCTAAGCTTAATATTTCAAGTAATGATAATTTGATAGTCTATGCTTTCCCAGTTGAAGCCTCTTTAATTGTTAAACAATTAATTGAACTTGGAGTTAAACCTAATAGGTTACTAATTACTGAGGCTACGGAGTATCCAATTATGTCCGATAGTAAAAGTGTCAGTTATTTGAGCGAGATTGGAGCTTATAGTTATGTGTCTTCAGAGATTCTTGATAATCAGGATTTCGTATCAAAATACAAACAAGCTTATAAAATAAATCCTCGAGCTGATTCAGTATATGCTTATGAAGATAGTAGAATGCTAATAGGAGCTATTAAAAAGTGTGATAAATTTGAATATAAAATTGAAGATCAAAGAGTTTGTATTAAGGATGAAATTAAAGGAGGATTCGATGAGTTTAATAATATTAATAGGAATGTACCTATCGTGAAGTTTGGTGGGGGAAGGTTCAGTGTAATTAAATAGAATGTATCGAATTAAATATTGTTTATTCGGTCTTAACCGTAACATTATTCCAAATCAGATTGAAGAAAGAAGAAAAAATACTACTGAATGGCTCTGATTCTATGATTAGTGAATAAATCTTTTGATTATCCATAAAGAATAGGGCAGTCTTGTTGCCGTAGATATACATTGAGCTTTTTATATCTTGCGGACCTTTGACCTCTCTCGTTTCTCTGAATGAATTACTTGCAAAGCCCTCGTCAATGTCACCCGGCACAAATTCAGGTCTGATGATTCTAATATGTATATTTGACTGCTCTCTATTTTTAATCCATTCACGGCTAACTTTTGGAAAATATTTAATAAAATCTGGTCTAAGATATGCACTTATGGTTTTTACCTTTGTAAGCTTGGAATGATCTAAAATATCTTGTAGTACCGCCTTAGATCCTTCCTTGCCAGTGTATAACTTTGCGGAGGGAACTGTTCTTCCGTCTTCAGAAAGTAACCTTAGTTCTGGAACCAATTCCTTCATTTTCTCCAGCTTCTCTTCTTGTATTTTTAATAATCTGTTAGGACTCTCCGCTCCATAGTATTTAACTCCATTTTTCCTCCACATACTTACTAAGCCCATTCTTTGCATTGATAGTAGGGTGTCATATATGGTTGTTTTTGCAATTCCAGTGTCTTGTACAATCTGGGTAATTGAACAGTCCTTAAGTTTAAGGAGGCTTAAATAGACCTGAGATTCTTTATCGGAAAAGCCGATTTGTGATAGTTGTTGAATATAATTCATAAATGGTCGGAAAAAGCGACTAATATATTATACATTAGGAACCTTATAATACAAGCCTGTTTCTGTTTTACATAAAATATCAAGTATAAACTGCGATTAAGTTGACAAAGTATAATATGATGTTGCCGTAATAATTTAAATAAAAATATGAAAAAACATAAAATTATATCAATAATTATAGCGGTAATACTTGTTGTGACAGTTATATTCGTGGCTAATGGGGGTGTGGATGGTGCTAATAACTCAGATACTATCAAGATTGGCTTTATAGGTGCTCTTTCAGGAGCTGATCCTTCATATGGAGAGGCTATGAAAGGTGGGGTAGAGATTGCTGTTGAAGAAATAAATGCGGAAGGTGGAATAGGTGGTAAGAAAGTTGAAGTAATATATGAGGATGGCAAGTGTATTGATTCAAAGAGTGCTCTGTCTGCTTTTCAAAAGCTAAATGACATAGATCATGTAAAGGCAATAATCGGTGGTGGATGTTCAAATGAGGTGTCTTCTATTTCTAAATTAGTTGATGAAAATAGAATATTTCTGATATCCTCTGGTGCATCTAGTCCCGATATCTCTGGTTCAAGCCGGTACATCTTTAGAAACTCATCAAATGATACAGAGATGAGTAGACAGTTAGCTAATCAAATTAATAAAGATGGATTTAGGGACATCGCAATTATTTCTGATAATTCGGATTTTTCTTCAGGATTCAGAAAATCATTTATTAATGAGTTTGATAAGATTGGCGGTGTTGTGAGTGGAGATATAATTGTTCAAGCCAATCAATCAGATTATAGATCCGATATTGCTAAACTTAAAGCTTCTAATCCAAAAGCCATATTTATTAATCCAGCTGTTCCAAAGACTGCAGGTATTATTGTAAAGCAAATACAAGAAGCTGGTTTAACTTCTAAAATATATTTAACATACATGGCAACACCTGCATTTTTCAATATAGCAGGGGACAGTGCTGATGGTGCAACTGTAATTGATCTACCAAAGATTTCTGGTAATCTCGCAAACAATATTCTTACTAAGTTTGAAGCTAAATATGGTCACAAAACTGTTTACGAATATAATACAGTTGCGGCATATGATGCGATGATGGTGATTAAAGAATCTATATCGAAAGTCGGATATGATTCTGATAAATTATCCAATTACGTATCAACGCACAGCTTCTCCGGCGGTCTCGGTAATTTCAGCTTTAATAACCAAGGTGATGTTTCTGGAATGAAATATACATTCCAAATTATTAAAGGACATGAGTTGATGGAGATAAAATAAGGACGAAATAAAATAAACCCCGAGTTCTATTATTTACTCGGGGTTTATTTTATGATTTATATATGGAAATTATTATTTCTGCTCCTCCAGCCACTTCCACACCGCCTCATTTAACATGATTGTCTCAACATAAATTGTTGCTCTCACACGGTCTGCGTCTTTGTAGTAGTTAAGAAGTGAATCAACTTCCTTCTTGATTGCTTCCTCAGATACCTCAATCTTTTCCTCAATCGCAATCTTGTTTAGAAGAAGTTGTGTCTTTGCTCTTTTTTCTGCATCTGGTCTCCATTCTTTCTTAATGTCTTCTTGGGTTTTTCCAATATGCTTCAAATAGTCCTCGATTGAAAGTCCCATTTCTGAAATATTTGATGACATCTCCGCAATCATTTTCTCAAGCTCTGATGCAATTAGCATCTCAGGCATTTCAATCTCAGAGTCTTTGATAATATCTTCCATTATCTTCAGTCTCTTCTTCTCCTTTTCCTTGCGAGTTTTGTCTGATGTAATTCCTTCCTTAACTCTTTCTTTAAATTCCTCCACTGTCTTTAGGTCCCCAAATTTCTTTATAAAATCTTCATTCACTTCTGGAAGATCCAGTTCTCCATGATTATGGTCGTGATCATCTGGATTCTTTGCGTGATGTTCATCATGAGCAACTTGTTTTCTAAGTTCTTCAACCGCCTCATCAACTTCTTTGTCAGTTACTGTAACTTCAACTTTCTCAGCCATTATTTTTCCTGCTGACTTTTTGTAATTTCCAATCTTAACTTCAGGCATCAGTGCAGTTTTAATCTTGAATCCAAAAGCTTCACCTGGTGCAACCTTTGTGATTGTAACAGCGGGGGAGCCAACAGCTTTGATATCAAGAGAAGAAACTATTTCTCCATAATGATGCTCAAGAGCTAATCTTCCAGCCTCTTCTGTTATTGTCATTTCTCCTAGTTTGTCTACAAGTTGTTTTTCTGGAATATGACCTGGTCTAAAGCCATCGATTTTGATTTCTTTGCTAAAGCTTTTAAGTGCTTTGGCTCTAAACTCTGCAACGGTTTCTGCTTTGATTTCACCTTCAACTTCGAATTCTGAATTTGGAAGTTTTTGTTTGTTAGTTATTGTAAATGACATTTTATTTAATTTATTCTGAATAATTTATTACACCATAAAAATTTAACCTTGCACGGGGCCTGACCCCTTACCATACTTCTCTTCATAAAGCTTCTTGGCTCTATCAAATGCCTTCTTGGCTTCATCTGCTCCGCCTATGCTATCAATTGTAACAATTTTCTTTTGCATTTGCTTGTATGTCAAAAAGAAGTGTTCGATCTCTTCGATTGTGTGAGGATTAACATCTGACAAATCGTGAACATTATTCCATCTTGGGTCACCAACTGGAACAGCAACGATTTTTGCATCTGAATCTCCATCGTCAACCATGTTTAAAATTGCAACAGGGCGAATACGCGCCATCACTCCTGGAATAAGGGCGTGGGTTGTTAGAATTACAGTATCAAGTGGGTCACCATCATCCCAAAGTGTTCTTGGAATAAAGCCATAATCAAATGGATAATCTTGTGTGGTATAGCCAACTCTATCAAGTGAGATTAATCCTGTTTTTTTATCTATTTCGTATTTGTTTTTTGATCCCTTGTTGATTTCAATGATCGTTATCATTTCCTCAGGAGTTCCGGAATCTATATCGTGCCATAAGTTCATTCTTGTCATCATTTTGTCATTAATTAGTTTTTTATAATTTTAGTTGTTTAGGTATTTTCTGAAATAAGTAGCAAAGGGACTCTCCACAGGTTCATGTTAGAACCACTTTTGTTTCTATTTGGAAAGTTGGTTCTTATTTATTCTGCTTCTGTTATCGAGTCTTCTTCGACTAGTACTCCGTCTGCAATCAACTTTGCTACGTCGCTGTCATTGATTACGGCTTCTTGTTCATCTTGCATGTCGTTTGCTTCCTCGTTGCTATTTCCGTTTCCAAATTTTCCGCCAGTATCCTCATCACTTAGATCTTCTACCTTCACGGATTGAATGTCGATTCTCCACCCTGTTAGTTTTGCTGCGAGTCTTACGTTTTGTCCTCCTTTTCCAATGGCTAGTGATTGTTGGTCTTCTGCGACTTCAACTATCGCTGTCTTATCTTGCTCACTAATCTTGATATTTATAATCTTTGCTGGAGATAGGGCGTCGGCGATGAATTCTGCTGGATTTTCTGACCAATCAACGATATCGATTTTTTCGCCATTTAATTCACCTGTTACTGTGTTTACTCTAACCCCACGTTGCCCAACCATTGATCCGATTGGATCGATATGTGAGTCTGCTGCGTAAACTGCAATTTTTGATCTTGCTCCAGCCTCTCTGGCAACTGACTTAACTTCTACTGTTCCTGCTGCAATCTCTGGTACTTCAATTTTGAATAGTTCTGCGAGGAAGTGAGGTGTTGCACGTGAGAGTCTTAGGAAGATTCCTCTTGGAGTTTCTTCAACACGCATTAGACAGGCTCTGATTCTTTCTCCTTGATTGTAATGTTCTCCTGGAATTTGCTCATCATATGGAAGCAAACCTATTGCGCGTCCCATATTGATAAATACTGTTCCTCTTTCTATTCTTTCAACTGTTCCTGAAACTATTTCTCCCTCCTTCTTTCCGAATTCATTGAGCACTGATATCTTCTCTGCCTCTCTAATCTTCTGAATAATGACTTGTTTTGCTGTTTGAGCTGCGATTCTTCCGTAATCTTCTTTTGTTTCTAGTGGGAAGACCAATTCTTCTCCAACTTGCACATCCTTCTTTATTTTTCGGGCGATATCTAGCAAAATGTGTTGTTCGTCGTTAAAAATAACTCTTTCCTCGTCTTCTCTATTGATATCATAGGCTGATTCCGGGAGTGTGCCGTCTTCATTGGGAAATATTGTTTTTTCTGGATCGACGGCTGTTTTTACCTGACAAAAATCGACTTTTCCGGTGTTGATATCAAAAATAGCCCTGATATATTGACCCTTTCTGCCGTATTCCTTCTTATAGGCGGTGGCGAGGGCTAATTCTATGGCTTCTATTATCTTTTCTCTGGGAATTCCTCTTTCTTCTTCTAATTGGTCAAGGACTGAATGTATTACTTTTAGATCAAACATGATATTTAATTGTTATTTAGTTGTTTAAGTTTGTTTGGCTGGCGCCGATTTAGGCCTTGTAAGGCTTAATCTGGTCAAATATTGACCTTCTGACGCCCGTCTCTTTTGGATAAACCCTTTGTTTAAGCCGTATAATGTGGCTTTTTATGAGTTTTTGGGAAAAAAATTAGCCCGCCTTTCGGGCGAACATAACTTGAGACCTCATAAATATAGCATTGTTTGGTGAAATGGTCAAAATTAATGCAGAAATATACAAATTGACATTTATGGCATGTAATTAATGACCGGTTTAGATATTGCAATCAACTGTTAATTATGCTAAATTTAACACCAAATTAACAGTAAGTCATTTTAACCTATATATTACAACCCATATCTATGTTTGAAACACCACCAATTTGGAAAAAGCTATTAACAGTTGAACTTATTGAAAAAATTCAAAATTCAAAAGAAGTTCAAGATATTTTGAGTAAAGCTCAAAAGGAGTATGTTTATTGGGATAAATTCAAATATTATAATTTTCCTCAAAACATCACACCCAAAGAAGCCTGGGCTTTTGTTAAACTTTCTAGGATGTCTTTGATTGAAAGGACTCCAGTCAAATCAATTTCTGGTGATAATTTTAGCTATAATATTCCCAAAGATTTATATCAAAAATTAAATTTTATCGATACGCATGGAGCGGGTTTACTTAAGAGTTTTCAAGATAAACCTTCTAGTGCTCAAACTTCAAAATATATAATCAGCAGTTTAACTGAAGAATCTATCGCATCTAGTCAAATTGAAGGAGCGAACACAACTCACAAAATCGCAAAGGAAATGATTTTATCACAGAGAAAGCCGAGAAATAAAAGTGAACAAATGATTGTGAACAACTATTTGGCAATGCAAAAAATTGCACAGTGGAAGGATATTGATTTGACGGAACAGATGTTACTAGATTTGCAAAAGATATTAATAGATCAGACAGTTGACGAACCCCTAATTGTTGGAAGATTTAGAAGGGATGAAGATGAGATAGTCGTATCTGATCAGATTACTGGGGAGATAGCTCATGTTCCACCAAAAGAAAAATTGATGCTTTCTGAATTGAAAAGATTTATACAGTACGCTAATCAAAAAGAGAGTGATGATAGTTTTATTCATCCAGTTGTAAAGGCATCCATCCTTCACTTCTGGTTTGCTTATTTACATCCGTTTGCGGATGGTAATGGTAGATCATCGAGAGCAATTTTTTATTGGTATTTATTGAAAAATGATTATTGGCTTATAGAATACGTTTCCATTTCCAGAGCTATAAAACAAAGTCGAAAAGCTTATGACAACGCTTTTTTGTATAGTGAAAATGATGATAATGACATGACTTATTTTCTATTATATATTACTGAGACTTTCAAAAAATCTATATTACAGTTTATGGAATATTTTGAAAGGAAGGAGATTGAAATAAGGGAAATAAAATCCAATACTTCAGTGTCTTCTAAATTTAATATTAGACAGACTGTTCTGCTTCAATATTTTTCTGAACATCCCGATGAATCTATTGATGTCGCGACCCATCAAAATAAAAATGGAATTTCTCGTCCTTCTGCTTATAATGACTTGGCTATGTTAGTTAAGAAAGGTTTGCTTGCTGAAACAAGAAATGACAAAAGACTGATATATATGCCAAATATCAATAAGATTAAAAAATTATTTAATTTATAAGAAAACTACTAAATTGAATTTTATGATTTTGGAGAATTGCCTACTTGGTGATAATATTTATATATCATGAATTCATCTAACGTGGATATGGAAAATAAACAGAGTAAGGTTGTTAAAAATTCCAAAAAAACCAAAAAGACACCCGAAAAGAAGGAAAAAGGCGCTTCACTGCTTGTTAATTTTGGTAGGGTAATGAAACTTGTCTGGGCTTATGACAATATGACAAGAAGTTTTTGCCATTGGAATTTTCCTTAATTATACTTGTGTCAGTCTTGCCAATTGTCCTCTCTTGGTTTTCTGCCTTATTTGTTAACAAAATAACATCCGGAGAGCTGACGACTATATTTGATCCGGGTCTAATTGGAATTGTCTCTGTTTATTTAGCTCTCCCTTTGATAATAGAATTGGCTGATGTTTGGTATGAATATTTTGATAATATGTTTTATGTATTTTTTGCACAACATATTAACTTGATGTTTATTGATAAGAAAAACGAAATTGATGTGCAGACATTCGAAAATCTTGAGTTTAATAATCTTATGCTCAAGGTTAATGAAAATACAAGTAAAATGGTTCATTTTTGTGACTACTCATTCTTTTTGGTTGGTAAAATCGCAATACTTTTTTCTGTAGTATTTATTTTGTTTAATTACGAATGGTGGTTTGTTCCAGTTTTACTTTTAGCCATTATTCCAAACTTGATTTTGCAAATAAAATTTGGAGAAAGAGTATATGGTATTTGGGACGCCAAGGCTGAGGTTAGACGTAAATATAATCTTTTTACGTGGTATTTTTCTGATATTGCATCTTTGACAGAGATAAAAATATTTAAAAATAAAAGTTATTTTAAGAAAAATATCATTGGTTTACTAAATATTTTTAATTCTGAGATCAACAATAATGAAAACAGGAGGACAAAATATAGAAATCTGACGACACTGCTTGAGATGGCTGTTGGTGCTGTGATTGTGTTTTATTTAATGAATAGTGTTATAGAAAAGACCTTAGCAGTTGGAACATTTATATTCCTTCTGGGTAGAATGAATGATGTCAGAGATTCATTGACTTCTATTTTTAGAAACTTCTCTGTGCTTATGGGTGACAATAAGTTTATTAGTGATGTCTTTAAATTTTTATCCACCGAAAAGGTCGTTAAAGGAGGAGACAAAATAATAGAGGAGGGAACCCCTGAAATCGAATTTTCAAATGTATCTTTTGCCTACCCTGATACTAAAAAGAATGTATTAAATGACTTTAATTTTAAAATAAAAGCAGGGGAAAAGATTGCCATTGTTGGAGTCAATGGAGCTGGAAAGACAACTCTCACAAAA
The DNA here is from genome assembly GCA_903848795.1 of uncultured bacterium. Lineage (GTDB taxonomy): Bacteria > Patescibacteriota > Minisyncoccia > Phycocordibacterales > CAIZLB01 > CAIJKW01. Next base: position 9,656 of record CAINHC010000016.1, read on the forward strand.
TTGATAATGAGATTTTATGATGTAACAAAAGGGTCAATATCGATTGGAGGGAATAACATAAAAGATATTGATCTGTCTGATTATTATCATAGAGTAGGGCATCTTTCTCAAAACTATGCGCACTATAAATTGCCGGTTAATGAAATTATTGCACTTGGAAATACAGAGGTGACACTAGACATTGATAGGGTGATTGAATCCGCCAAAAAATCCGGTGCACATGAGTTTATCTCTGCCTGGGAAAAGGGGTATGATACTCAGCTTGGAAAAGAATTTGATGATGGAGTCGAACCTTCTGTTGGTCAATGGCAAAAACTTGCGCTCGCTAGAATGTTTTACAAGAATCCTCAGATTTGGATATTGGATGAGCCAACAGCTTCGATTGACTCTGTTGCGGAAATGGAAATATTCCAAGAGCTAGAAAATCTACCAGAAGATAAGACTGTCATACTAATTTCTCACAGATTTAACACGGTTAAAAATGCTAACAGAATAATGGTGATTGAAGATGGGGAAGTGAAGGAATTTGATAGTCATAATAAATTGATGAAAATTAAAAACGGAATTTATAAGAAATTATTTGAGATGCAAAAGAAGTCTTATGAGACGGTGTCTTAATGTTATAGGGTGTATATTTGTACACATATTCTAGAAAGTTTTTATAGAATTAATTTTCTCGGCGTGATATAATTTACGCAAATGATTATCGATCCTAATCAGCTTAAAAAACTCGTAGTTGATTCTGGACTTGTCGCAGGTCCGGAGCTTGATGAAATTGAGCAAAAATCAATAAAAGAAAACAGGCCATTGGGAGAGGCTCTGGTTAACAGTGGAAAAATTTCAGCAGATGACTATAGAAGAATGCAGGCTTATATACTTGGAATTCCCTTTATTGATATAAGTAGTCAGAAACTTGAATTCGATGTTTTGTCTCTAATCCCTGAGCCTATTGCTAGAAAGCATAATATTATTGCCTTTAGAAAAAGAGACGATTCTCTTGAGGTTGCCATGCTCGATACTGCTGATCTTTCTGCTATTAACTTCGTTCAAAAGAAAACTGGTCTAAAGATTCTACCAAGGCTCACTACAACAGAATCGATGAAGTCGGCTTTGATTCAATATCAAAAGAGCTTGAAGGCTGATTTTGGTGACATTATTCAACAAGAGGTTTCTACTTTGAAGGGTAGAAGTAGTGTTGGGATGGCTAATGCTGCGGGTACAATGATCAACGGAGTTGGTACAGTTGACGATACTAGTGGAGAGGATTTGAGAAAATTAGCAGAGGACTTGCCGGTGGTTCGAATTATCGACACGCTTCTTAAACACGCAATTTTACAGGGCGCATCTGACATTCACATTGAACAAATGGAAAATGAAGTTGTTATTCGATATAGAATTGATGGAATGTTGCACGATGCTATGGTTTTACCAAAAAACATTGGTCCAAGTGTTACTGCGAGAATAAAAGTCTTGGCAAATCTAAAATTGGATGAAAAAAGGCTTCCCCAAGATGGACGTTTCAAGATTGAATCAAATGGGGAGAACGTTTCATTTCGTGTCTCTGTTTTGCCAACATACTATGGTGAAAAGACGGTTATGAGACTACTTAGGGAGAATATGACTGGTTTTACGCTAGAGCATTTAGGTTTCCATGGTCGAAATTTGGAATTAATTCACGAAGCAACTGGATATTCTGAGGGTTTGATACTTACAACTGGACCAACTGGATCCGGAAAGACTACAACTCTCTATACGTTGCTTGATATTTTGAATCAACCGGATGTGAATATCTCAACCGTGGAAGACCCAGTCGAATATCAAATGAATAGAGTTAATCAAACTCAGGTCAAGCCTGATATTGGTCTGACTTTTGCCTCGGGTCTCCGCTCACTTCTCAGACAAGACCCTGACATTATAATGGTTGGAGAAATTCGAGATAATGAAACAGCTTCTCTTGCTATAAACGCCTCCCTTACTGGGCACTTGGTTCTTTCAACCCTTCACACCAACTCATCTGCCGGTGCCGTTCCTCGTTTAATTGATATGAAGTGTGAGCCGTTTCTTCTGGTTTCCACTATTAGAATAATCATCGCACAGAGACTTGTGCGCGAGTTGGGATCGTCAAAGGAGAGGTATATTTTAACAAAAGAGCAGCTAGAGTCACTTAGAAAATACACTGACATGGATATGGTACTGAAGTCACTTAAGGACGAACATGTTGTGGCTGATGATTTGGACTGGTCCAGTATTTATTTTTACAAGCCAGTACCTGATAAGGAGAGTGAGGATGGATATAAGGGTAGAGTTGGAATTCATGAAGTTTTAAAGGTTTCATCATCTATCAAGGAGATGATTATGAAAGGGGAGGCATCTGATCAAATTCAAGAGCGAGCTCGAAAAGAGGGGATGCTTACAATGTTTGAAGATGGAATATTTAAAGCAGTTCAAGGTCATACTTCAATTGAAGAGATTTTGAGGGTGGCATCGTCGGAATAGTCCCCTTTGGGGAGATTGGGGTGAGGGGTAGGAGTGGTAGCAGGTTCAGTCAGGGGCTTGTGAACAAAATAAAAACAAAATGAAATATTATTTTACAGCTATAAACAAGAATGGGAAAAAATATAACGGTGATATTGAGGCTGCAAGTAAATCACTGTTCTTTAATGAATTCAAAAAAACAGGTGACACTCTAGTATCTGTAAAAGAAGGGGCTGTTGGAAGAAGCAACAAGGCCGGCTTCAGTCTTTTTTCTACTGTTAAGACTATTGATAAAATAATTTTTGCTAGAAACATGGCAAATATGATTGAGGCGGGATTGCCATTGTCTCGTGCGCTTGGTGTGTCTGAAAGGCAGGCTACTAAACCAAAACTAAAAGAGATTTTTAAAAAAATAAATGTTTCTATCTCCAGTGGTAAGACATTTTATGAATCATTGTCAGAGTATCCAAAGATTTTTCCAACCGTATTTATTTCCATGGTTAAATCAGGTGAGGAGTCTGGAAATTTGGCTCAATCATTGAAGGATATTGCAATTCAAATGGAAAAGACTTATCTTTTGCAAAAAAAAATTAAGGGAGCAATGATGTATCCGACGATTATTTTCATTGTGATGATAATCGTGGCATTTTTGATGATGATTTACGTGGTTCCAAGATTAACTAAGACCTTCAAGGACCTTAAAACTGATTTACCAACAAGTACGAAGTTGATTATCTTTGTTTCCGATTTTCTTGCCCAGAATGCGCTACTTTCTTTGGGCGGTTTAATTGCGGTGTTGTTTGGGTTCTTCTATTTTCTAAAAACTTCTTTAGGTAAAAATATAATGGATACTCTGGTTCTTAAAATACCTGTTATTTCTGGTATAGTGATAGAAAGTAATTCTGCAAGAACAGCAAGGACAATGTCATCTCTTTTGTCTGCTGGTGTTGATATTGTTACAGCTGTTAAAATTACTGGAGAGGTTTTACAAAATGGTCATTATAAACGTGTCTTGAAAACATTGGAGGGAGTTGTGGAAAAAGGAGATTCAATGTCTTCTGTGTTTGAAAAAGAATATAAAATTTATCCGGCCTTTGTAACTGAGATGATTAGCGTGGGGGAGGAAACTGGAAAGCTTGCCGATATGTTGCTTGGAGTTGCAACTTTTTATGAAAATGAAGTAGATCAAAAGACAAAAGACCTTTCGACCATTATTGAACCAGTCTTAATGGTCTTTATTGGAGGGGCCGTTGGTTTCTTTGCTGTTTCCATGATTACTCCGATGTACTCGGTGATGAATAATATATAAAATATGAATATACTAAAAAATAATGCCAGAATTTGTTCCAGTCAAAGAGGTTTTACATTACTAGAGGTACTGGTTGTAATGTCTATCATGATTGCCCTTACTTCAATTTCCATAAGTACATATATAAGTATGAGAGACAAGCAGTCTGTCCAAAAAGACGCCGATTCTATTGTTTCTGTATTACAAAAGGCCCAAAGTATGTCATCTAACAGAAAAAACGATTCCGCCTATGGTGTTAAGTTTGCATCGTCAACTGTAACTGTATTTTCTGGATCAACGTACGATACTGGTAATGTTATTTCGACATACACTTTGGAAAAGAATGTAAAGATCAATACCATAATCCTTTCTTCTAATGGAACAGAAGTTGATTTTATGAAAATTACTGGTAACCCGCTTGCTAATGGAACAGTTACTTTGGGTACAGGATCTTTTTCAAAAATTGTAACAATTTATGGAACTGGTATAATTGAACTGAAGTGATAAACAAAAATTCTAATAATGTTTTCAAAAAGGGTTTTAGTTTAGTCGAAATACTAGTCGGCGCAAGTATAATTAGCTTGTCTTTAATTTTTATTATTAATCTAGAGACTGGAATTAGTAAAATAGGTTTTAATTCTGTACATAGCGTGCAGGCAGGAATGCTGGTGGAGGAAGGTGTGGCTGCAATTATAAACTTAAGAAATGTGTCGTGGCAGAATATTGTGGCTTTAGATAATAATCTTTCATATAGACTATTCTGGGATCAGGGGGATGGCCTTTGGAAGACCACGACTTATGCTAATTTGATTGATAGTAAATTTGACAGAACCGTAACATTCTATCCAGTTTATCGAGACGCTAGTACTTTTAATGTTGTTACGAGCGGAGGAGTGCTTGATTTGGGCACAAGAAAGTTTGTTGTTAGTGTTACTTGGAATGATAGTAATGGAACCTCTACCAAGACTGCGACGTCTTATGTTCATAATATATTTAATAAATAATATGTTTTTAAATCATCAAAAAAAGAAAAACGAAAAAGGATTTTCTTTAGTAGAAACAATTATTTATATAGGCTTAATGTCTTTGATTTTATTCTGTTTGATTAGTTTAATTTCTTCTGCCACTCGAACGTATTTGTTTTTAAAGAGTTCTAGAAATATTGAAAGAAGCGCTATTAATGTAATGGATAGTTTGAATGACAAAACTAACACGTCTTCTAAGATTGATATTCCAAATACTGTTTTTGATAATGCAACTGGTTCAATATCCTTAATTCTATATAGTGGAAATAACTCAACTACCAATAGAATATATCTATCAAATGGTCAGGTTATGTGGAGTAAAAATGGTGTCTTATTGGGGCCACTTAGCTTATCGGACGTCAGAGTAACCAGCCTGACTTTTAGAAACATGACAAATTCAACGTTCAATGGTTTTAAGGTTGAAATGACGATTGACAATGGCACCAGTTCAGAAAAATATATTTCAGAAGATTTTTATGATTCATTTATATTGAGAAATTAATTTACATACCATGTATACTATTTATGAAAATGTTTAACTCTAAATTTAAAAAAGAAAAAACTGGAATGGGGCGATATTCCAATAGAGAATCTGGTCAGGTAGTTTTGATTGCCGTTATTTTAACCCTCGCCGTTTCCGTTTTAATTCTATTTGGTCTTTCTCTTCCTGTCGCAGATCAAATTAGAAGTGCCGGGGACTACCTTTCTTCAAAACAAACATTGGTTAACTCAGAATCTTTAAATGGTGAAGTTTTATACAGATTAAATAATAATAAAACCATACCGTCAGTTCTGAATATGTCTATTGTCGGAGATGCGTCATATTCTATAATTGCACAGTGGGATGCTAATGATAAGCAAGTTACTTCAAACAGTGATTATCGTGGTTTTACAAGAAAAATTCAGGCAATGTTTACAGCCAACAGGACAATAATATTTGATTTTGGAGTTTGGTTATCTAATGGTGGAGTTAGAATGGAGAACAGCTCACGTATTGATGGAAATGTTTTTACTATGGGTACGGTTTTGCAATTAAATTCCTCTTCTATTGGTGGAATTCTCTCTACTTCGACTACACCGGTCAATTTGCCTATGTCGGATAATGATATTAATAATTGGAAGGCACAAGGTTCATCTGGGAAGGTTGTCAATGGAAATTTAACTATAACTAACAGTACAGCAACAACAACCACCGCCGCCCTTAAGGTAGTTGGAAATCTAACTATTACTAATAGTAGTGTGCTGACTCTCAATGGCCCAGTGTATGTTACTGGAAATTTGGTACTGGACAATTCTGCTGTTATACAACTTAGTCCAAGTTATGCAGAAAAATCCGAAACGGTGGTGGTTGATGGGACAATTAACTTAGGTAATAGTACCTTTTTTGGTGGAAGTGGTCAGCCTGGGAGTACTATAATATTAGCAACTCAAAATACTAATGGCTGTGCCAATACCAGCTGTACTGGTGGTACACCAGCAATTAAATTAACTAATTCAGCTGAGGCTAATGCTATTCTGGTTGCGCCACATGGGGCTGTATATTTATCAAATAGTGCTGAAACAAAAAGTGTTTTGGCAAATTATTTATATATGTCTAATAGTGCACAAATTCAGTATGACCCAAATATCGTTAATACTAGCTTTAAATCAAGTACATCGACATCTTGGAGTATTAGTAGCTTGAAGGAAATCTAGACCTTGTTCAACCTCTGGATGCGCGATTGACGAATCTGAGCTACGTTTGCTTTTTTTGTAAATTACAACACAAAAAAAGTTGAAAATTTGTGACCGACCCCAATTTTTTTTGATATAATTTGAGTATATGAAACCAAAAAAGATTTTAGTTATCGGTAATTGGAAGATGACACCAAATACACTGGTAGAGGCAAAGGTAAAAATGGCTGTTATTAAGAGGTTCTCAGATAAGATGCGATTGACCGAGACTATTATTTGTCCACCATCGACTTTTATTGTGCCATTGTCTCAAATGGCAGGAGGTGCTAAAGGTAAGGTTAAAATTGGAGCACAGGATATTTCTAAATTTGAATCTGGTGCTCATACTGGAGAAATCTCTTCTACTATGTTAAAAAGTTCAGGGGTTTCTTATGTAATTGTTGGACATTCAGAGAGACGAGCTATGGGGGAGGACCCGGCTCTTATTGCCCAAAAACTCCAAAAGGTTCTAGCGGGAGGAATGACTGGTGTTGTTTGTATTGGTGAAACGGAGAGAGATAACGATGCAGAATATCTTTCTGTTATTAAAGCCCAACTGAAGGAGGTTTTGATTTATACATCCCGTCAACAATTTGCTAATTTAGTAATTGCTTATGAGCCACTTTGGGCAGTTAATAATTCTCGTAATATTGCAATAACTCCACATGAGATTCATCAAATCGTTATTTTGATAAGAAAATATTTGAAAGATAATTGGGGAGAAAGTATCGCAAGTATTGTTAAGATTGTTTACGGAGGATCTGTTACTCCTGATAATGCACAGGATTTGGTTCACAACGGTGATGTCGACGGGTTGCTTATTGGGCGCGCAAGTTGGCAACCTGAAGACTTGAAGAGTATTGTCCAATCTTTGAATGTAGTTAAGAAAAAGCCGAGAATAAAGATAAAAAAGAAAGGGAAGAAGTAATTCGGTCAATAAAGATAAATACATACCGAATTTGTTATCGATAATTGATAAATAAAAATATTCAAAAAATAATTTATATAAAAAAATGTCAGAAAATAATCTAAAAATAGTTGGAATAGAGGAGTTTGTTAAAGGTGAGACTGTCGGAAGTCTTACAGGCAAAAAGTTTTTAATCAGAGCGGACTTTAATGTTCCGATCGAAAATGGAGTGGTTGTTGAAGACTTGAGAATGAGATCTATTTTGCCAACAGTGAATCTTTTGCGTGACGCAGGGGCTAGAATAATTTTAATTTCGCACATAGAAACAAAGGATGGATCTGGAATGGAGGTTGTGGCAAAACACTTTAATGACAAACTTGGATTGGCTGTTAAATATGTTAATGAGGTTGTTGGCGAGGCTGTTAAGGGGGCAGTATCGGACTTACATGATGGAGAAGTTTTACTTTTGCAAAATCTGCGTATAAATGAAGGTGAAAAGAATAATGATGAAAACTTCGCGCGAGAACTTGCAGGGCTTGCTGATTTTTATGTGAATGATGCATTTGCTGTTTCTCATAGAAAGCACGCATCAGTTGTTGGCGTTCCAAAATTTCTGCCACACTTTGCTGGGATACAATTAATGAAGGAAATTAAATCTTTAACGGAAGCTATAAATCCACCACATCCTTTTGTATTTATTTTAGGTGGTGCCAAGTTTGATACGAAGTTACCATTGATAAAAAAGTATTTGGATAAGGCAGATTCTGTAATCTTGGGTGGGGCGTTAGTTAATGATGTATATAAAGCTCGTGGATTTAATGTTGGTAGGTCTTTGGTGTCAGATGGGTCAACGGACATCAGTGATGTTGTTTCTAATCCGAAACTAATTATTGGGGATGATGTGATAGTTCACGATATGGAAGACATTGCAAAAGTGGCTGTTAAAAAAATATCTGAGGTTGGTGATAATGACGTGATTGCAGACGCCGGACCTTCTTTTGGAGATGTACTTCGACCGATTGTTGCTGATGCTAAATTTGTTTTGTGGAATGGACCACTTGGTAACTATGAGAATGGTTTTACTGAGCAAACTATTTCGTGCGCGAAGATTTTGTTGGAGTGTGGAGTGCGGGGTGCGATAGGAGGAGGTGATACTGTTGCTGCCGTTAAGTCTTTGGGGTTAGATGATTCAGATCAGAAAAGTAATTTGTTCGTTTCAACTGGAGGTGGAGCGATGATTGATTTTTTGGTGAATGAGACATTGCCGGGGATAGAAGCATTGGAATAATTTCATGGTCACAAATTTTGACCATGAGCGCGAACGCCGTTAAAATTTGTAAAATTAAATTGGAAGCCCCAACTAACTTGTGACTCCCAATTTGTTTTTTAGACCTATGTGTTTTTTACAACTCCGCCTTTATCTTATCTTGATACACCTTCATATCTCCTTCCTTGTACTCCTTGTGGGGCCAATGAACTAGGCCGTCGTCATTTAATCTTGGTATAACATGAATGTGGGCATGGTTGACTATTTGTCCCGCTGCTGGCTCATTATTCATTATAATATTAACACCATCCACATCAGCACCATTTCTGATGGCTGTAGCTATCTTTTGAGTGGTTAGAGTTAGCCTACATAGCAATTCTGCTGATACCGTATAGATATTTTCAGTGTGATCTTTTGGAATAACCAGTGTGTGACCGTAATTTGTTGGTGCTATGTCCAAAATGGCTAAAGTCTCATCGTCCTCATACACTTTGAAAGCTGGAATATCACCAACTATAATCTTACAAAACACGCAGTCTTCATTATGATTGTTATTTGTGTTTTGATTTGTTCGGTCGTTTGTTTTATCAGTCATGTTAGTCATTTTATGATAGAATCATGATATTGAAAAGCTCTAAAGTGAAAAAAGCCAAAAAAGTGAAGAATTATAGTGTCCGGGATTGGTCCGGTGATACTATTCTTGATCATTTATTGAACGCCAGAGGGGTTTCTGCCGATGAGAGGCAAGCCTTTCTTAACCCTGATTATGATAAGCATGTTCACGACCCATTTCTAATGGCTGGAATGGAGACTGCTGTGGAGAGAATTAATAAGGCGATGGAAAATAATGAAAAAATCGTTATTTATGGCGATTTTGATGCTGATGGCATACCCGCTTCAGTTGTTCTTCATGATTTCTTTAAAAAAGTCGCATATCATAACTTTGTAAACTACATTCCTCATAGACATAAGGAGGGTTTTGGCTTTCATTTGCATGTTATTGAGGGTTTGGCTGAGGAGAATATGGTTGATGTTAATCATAAGGGAATGCTAGTTATAACTGTCGATTGTGGAATTACAGATGTCCCGACAGTTAAAAGGGCGAGTGAGTTAGGAATTGACGTAATTATCACCGATCACCACTTACCAGACAAAGAATTGCCCCCAGCTGTGGCTGTTGTTGACCCTAAACGTCTTGATTGTGGCTATCCTGATAAGATGCTTTGTGGCGCGGGGGTGGCGTATAAGCTTGTGCAGGCCTTAATTTTCTATGATAGATTGCATGGAAATAAATTTGATATTAAGGAAGGATGGGAAAAGTGGTTGCTCGATATGGTGGGAATAGCAACGCTTTCTGATATGGTGCCTTTGGTCAATGAAAACAGAGTTTTTGCAAAATTTGGATTAATGGTGCTTCGTAAAACACAAAGACTAGGTTTGGTTAAGCTTTTTAGGGCACTAAAGGTTTCTCAAAAGGATTTGGTTGAGGAAGATATAACGTTCTTGATAACTCCAAGAATTAATGCAGCATCCAGAATGGCTGACCCAAGAGATGCCTTTCTTCTTCTTTCGACAACTGACTCTCTGGAAGCGGAGAGTATGGTGAAACACCTCAATTCTATTAATGATGAGAGAAAAGTGGTGGTTGCCAAGATGAGTAAGGAAATACATAAGGTTATTCGCGAATTGAAGTTGGACGATGATGAAATATTAGTGGTTGGTAATCCAGATTGGAGTCCGACACTACTTGGTCTTGTTTCGACCACTCTAGTCAAGGATTATGGTGTTCCTGTATTTTTATGGGGAAGAAGTGAGGGGGTTATAAAGGGTTCCTGTAGATCAGATGGAGTTTGTAATGTCGTGGACATAATGCGCAATATTCAAGAAAAGCATCCACAATTATTCCTAAATGCCGGAGGGCACTCTTTTGCTGGAGGATACTCTATTAATGAGGAATTTATACATGAATTCAGGGATAGGATTAAGGAGAGCTATGACAATCTATTTGGGTCTGGGGCGGGTGATGAGGGCGGAATTAGGGCTGGAACTGAGATTGGTGCAGAATCTGAATCAAATGAATCAAGGGCACGACCAGACAAGATTATTAGTTATCTTGCCGATGCAATTTTGCAACCCGAGCAGGTTACTTGGAATACTTGGAATGATGTCGAAAAGTTAATGCCATATGGCGAAGGCAATTCAAAGCCTCTATTTGTATTTAAGGATGTCAAAATTGATAGTATTAAGATGTTTGGCAAACAAAAGGAGCATCTGGAAATTAGCTTCGCTGGTATTAAGGCAATTGCTTTCTTTGCAGATGCAGAAATGTATGAAGATATTGAGAGCGAACTGGGAAAGGGGAATATAGTGAGGAAGACGGTTCTGGGTAATTTAGAGAAATCTACTTTCACATACACACCCATGTTACGAATCAGAATTGTTGATATAATCTAATAAATAGATTTAGTAAATAGAGTCAGGACAAAAATCAATAGAAAAATAAAAATCAAAGAGAAAACCAAAATCAAAACCAAAATAAAAATATGAAAAACAGAGTCTTAATATTTGCAGATGGCGCATCAAGAGGAAACCCTGGTAGAGGTGGGTATGGAACTGTTGTCGTAAGTGGATTGTCAGAAAATTTTAATAGCAACTCAAGTGTTTTGGAAATTAAAGAATTGGGAGGACGGGACAATATGACCACTAACAATAAGATGGAGCTAAGTGCGGTTATTGAGGGTTTGAGATATTGCGGGAAAGTTGGTCTTGATAATGAGAATACAGAATTTAGTATTTACACAGATTCTAAATATGTGATGAATGGTGCACAGGGGTGGATTTTTGGTTGGAAGAAAAATGGATGGAAAACGAAAGCTGGGGAGGAAGTAAAAAATCAAGAGTTGTGGGAAGACATGTCAGATTTAATTCAAGGCAAGAAAATTAATTGGGTGCTACTTCCAGGGCACGCAGGTGTCGCAGGTAATGAAAGATGTGACCAAATCGCAACTCTGTTTGCTGATAATGTTAGCGGAGAGACTTCGGGTAATCCAAAATTGTTTGAAGGTAGTTTTAAAAAATACGAGGAAATTAAATCGAGTGATATTGCAATTGATACCTCAAAACTTTTGGATGTTTTCTATAATCCAGGTTTGATCAAAATAGCGAAGGACGACAAAAATGCGAGTGGCGCAAAAAAAACAGGAAGTTCCGCGAAAGCTTCAAAAGCATTTTCATATGTCAGTAAGGTGGATGGAAATATATATATTGATAAAAATTGGGTAGATTGTGAGAAGAGGGTGAAGGGAACAAAAGGTGCACTTTACAAGAAGTCCGTCTCACTAAACGATCAAGAAAATATTTCAAGAGATTTCATGAGTCGATAATTTCTTCGGGTATTCTTTAGAATTTTTTTATAGAAGCATTATGTCAATCTGATATGGTGTGGGTATGAACTTTGATTGGTATTACAAAAAGGGAAGCAAAACCTCCGTGTTGGCGATTTGGATATTTGTAATATTTTTGGCGTGTACAATAATTTATCTTCGATACAATTTTGTAACATCGAGATCGAAGTTCTTAATGGATAGGGTCGATAGGGAGGTTGAGTTAAGCGGAATGATTGTAGAGGAACCGACGGATTTTGGTTTCAAAAAAAGCCTGATCGTTGAGGTGTCAAAAGTCAAAATTAATGGCGAGGAAATTTCCATAAATCCTGTAAAATCAGATTTTGAATCAGAATTTTGGTTGAAGGATTTTTTTAACATCGGGAGGTATTTTGATCCAAGCTTTAGAAAAAATAAAATACGCGTTATCGCCAGTTGTTCGGATTGCAATTTTGGACACTCCATAAATTTGGGAGGAACCTTAAGTTTGCCAAAAGTTACAGAGGATTTTGACTCAGATATTTTTCTACTTTCTCGGGGAATACAGTTTGAAATTGTGAATGCCAAAATCAGGAAGGTTGGAGAGTTCGACTCGCATTTCGCGTTGGAAAATTATCTATACGATTTCAAAAATCTCTTTGTTAAGAAAATTAAAATTGCTCTACCAGACAGAGAGGAGTCGGCGCTTGGTGCTGGAATTTTGATCACAGGTAAAGGAGAGTTGTCTAAGAAAACTTTGGAAGACTTTAAGAGATCGGGGTTGGTTCACATGGTGGTGCTTTCTGGGTTCAATGTATCAATTGTTGCTCAAGTAATAATTTCCGTTTTATCTTTTTTGCCAAAAATAATTACAGGCGTGCTTGGGTCAATTGGTGTCATTTTATTTTGCATTATGGTTGGCGGAGGAGCGACAGTTATCAGGTCTCTGATCATGTCTTTGATAGGAATTTTTTCTCAAGTCTTTGACCTTAACCATTCCGCACTTCGTGCTGTCCTTATCGCGGGAGGGCTGATGATAATTCAAAATCCAATAGTCATAATTGGCGACCCATCGTTTCAGTTGTCCTTTGCATGTACTATAGGGGTAATACTTTTAGGTAATTCATCTAAACATTTTTTCAGTTTTGTGACCGATAGGTTTGGGTTAAGAGAAGTCGTCTCATCTACCGTCGCTGTTCAAATATTTTCACTGCCACTTCTCCTGAAATTCTCGGGGTCAATATCTTCTTATGGAATTTTTGCAAACATTATAGTGGTTCCATTCATACCCTTTGCAATGCTTTCGGTGTTCCTTTCTGGTACCTTCTGTTTCATCAATCAAAATTTAGGCTTGGTATTCAACCTTGTTTCACATCTTATTTTGGCTTATATGTTGTTCGTTGTGAAATATATTTCAAGTCTAAATAGTGCGATGTTGGAGATTGGAAAGACCAATAACTTTTTTATCGTCTGTTGGTACGCCGTTGTGATTCCGCCCTCGGTGATGCTTTATAAAAAATTCTCAAGAAATTCGGGGGTATCCGATATCCGAAAAATAAAAGAAGATATCAACAAAAAAATCCATCAGGATTGATGGATGAAACTGAAAGTTTGATGATTCAATTGTCTGGGTAGTACCTGTTTTGAATGACAGAACTTTTTCGCGTGAGACTTAAAAATTTGAAATGTCAGGGAAGTGATCGAGCGTTCAGTTAAAGTGGGTGGCGACTATTTCGCTTCCAAAAATCTTTTCTCAGAAACTGAAAAATTTAGATTTTCAAAGAATGCCTCAACATATTTTTTCTTCTCACTTGGGACAAAGTCTAGCATGTATGAGTGCTCCCACATATCAAGGGCAAGAATGACGGAGCAACCAGTTAGGTGTCCTAGATGCTGTTCCTCAACCCAGCAGTGTTGAAGAGTCCCTGTCTTTTTATCAAAATAAAGGACAGCCCATCCAACACCACGAGTCATTGCAATTTCCTTGAATCTCAAAAGCCACGAGTCGAATGATCCCCATGTCTCATTGATCATTTGAACCAATTCACTTTGATCGTCTTTGGACTTTAAACCACCTTCAAATTGTTCGAAGTAATATTCATGATTTCTCATGCCGTCAAACTCAAAAGAAAACCTTCTCTGCATTTCAGAAATCAAGTATGTGTTTTTTGTAATCTCTTCCTCAGTTGTTCGAAGACCATCAATCTTCTCTAGAATCAAATTTGCACTTTTGACATATCCTGAGTAGAGCTTCAAGTGCTCCTCTATGGTCTTCTGACTAATTCCCTTGAGCTCCGGAATCGCGAATGTTTTTTCTGTAAATTTCATATTTTAAATTTTTATGATTAATAATCTTCCTCAATTTTCTCAAACAATTTGGCAAAGAATATTTGAAATATTCTTGCGCTTTGCAGATGCCTTTTATAGGGTCTCTGTTCGTCTATTATACCATAGTAAAATTGTGGGAGTTTTGTTGGTGTCCTCCTTGATTATATTTGTGACGTCCATCAGTTTCTTCATCTCCGTTTTTAATGAAGTTCAAACTAAAGACGAAATCATTCAAAATTCTCGTCAGGGATTTTATGCGATCGATGTTGGACAAGGTGACTCGCTTCTTTATGTCACAAAAGAGAATCAAACTATTCTCACGGACACCGGAAGACCAGGAAGCGGAATCGTGCAGAAGTTAGAAAAGATTTTAGGAAAGTACAGAAAGAAAATCGATGTAGTTGTTTTGACTCACCCCGATTCAGATCATGTGGGCGAAATCGAAAACATCCTAGCGACCTACGAGGTTGGACTAATTTTGTATTCTCCAATATATGACGTCCGACCAGACTCTCTAAAATCAATTGAAAATATCAGAAGCAAAAATCACGGATTAACCCTACCGGTTTTTGCTGGTGAGAATTTGAATTTATCATCAAAGGAAAAAATATATTTCCTCTCTCCAGCGTTTACTGGCATGGCAACATTTGCAAACAAAAAGGAATTGGAAGAGGATAATTACTTCTCAGTCGTGTCGCTTATAAAAAGCAAAGATTTAATTTTTATGATGGCTGACGCTCCCCAGAAGATAGAAAAAGTTTTAGCATCTCTCGCCACTCGCTCTACCTTCTCAAACTCCGCATCTGCCTCGCCACAAAGATTTGAAACTGCTGATATATTTTCTCAACTATCAAATCTCACAGGAGAAGAATTTCAAAGAAATCAGTTTGATAAAATAATTTTGAAAGTTGGACACCATGGATCCAAGACTTCATCAGCATCAGAGTTTATCAAACAACTTTCTCCAACAGATGCAATTTTATCCTATGGAAAAAATAACAGATACGGTCATCCTCACAAAGAAGTTTTGGATTTGTTGATGGGTGGATTTTTAGCATCATCCTCACCAGCTTCATCCATGTCATCAGTATCGTTATCTCCAGTCCCCCAAATCAAAATACACCGAACCATCTTTGGTACGGTGTATTTTGGGGAGTAATCCGATTACTTGTAATTATTTCATTTTTATCAAACCAGCTTTCTTAAGAGTGGCAAAAGCGCCATTCTTTTGAATAGTTTTGATTGCTCTAGTTGATAGAGTTAATGTAACTGATTGTCCAAGCTCTGGAACATAAATACGCTTCTTTTGAAGATTGGCGCGTCTACGTCTCAACCCTGTTGGGTTGAATTGAGTAGCACGAGTACGGTTAGAATACCCGCCTCCATTAATTGAACTTCTTTTTGTTATTGCGCAAACTTTTGCCATATGTTTTGGTATGCTATCATACTTCTATGGACATAGCAACAATAATAATCTCGATAGCGATACTGGTATTTTCCGTGGTAATTCACGAAGTAGCCCATGGGCTAGCGGCACTCAGCCAAGGTGACCAAACAGCCAAAATCATGGGTCGCCTTACTCTAAACCCAATAAAGCACATAGATCCATTTGGATCCATAATATTACCCCTACTTTGTGTAATTTTACCAGGTGGAATCATCCTTGGCTGGGCAAAACCTGTACCAGTAAACTTCAACGCCCTTAGGTCTGGAAAAAAGGGTGAGGCGTTAGTTGCCATCGCGGGCCCCCTATCAAATATAATATTGGCAGTAGTCGCCGGTTTGGTTATAAGAGGATTTGCTTCATCACTCCCAGGTCCTGCTGTTTTTGCACTGGAGATAGTAATTCTAACCAATCTAGTTCTTGCAACATTCAACCTAGTTCCCATCCCTCCACTGGATGGCTCACGTATTCTATCCGCCATATTACCCTACAAAGCAAGACATATAATGGCCACCCTTGAAAGATATGGCTTACTATTTGCCCTACTTTTCGTATTCTTCATCTGGCAATTAATAATCCCAATAGTCTACTTTTTGGCCTATTTATTGAGCGGAATTAGAATACAGTAATCTAGATTATAACCCCTCCCAAATACCTTTAAATAACTCTCTCATGTTGTGTGCTAGAGTTGCATCGTATATTTGGACAAAGTAATGTGGTTTTTGATTTGTAACCGCAAAGATCAAGTAATCTCCAGCTACCCAGGTTGATCCAGTAAAATCACCTTCTCTATCCCAAAACTTCACAAGACGTCTATCAAATTGCTTTGATCTGATTATATTTTCATATTTCGATTCATTTGTTAGTAAACGAACAGAAAGTTTCTTTGGTGCACAATTTTTCCAGAACCACTCTATCCAGGTGGCATAATGCTTGGAAAAACTAGGATCTTGGAATCCCCACCAAATTGTATCCTTTTTCATTATACTATCAGCCCAGATTGGTGATTGCTTGTAATAAAAAGTGCCCATATCCTCTTCATACACAAAGGTTATTTTTGGAATGGAATAACGTGTATTTTTTGTCATGGATTTTAACTCCTCTATGGCTTTATCTATAATCCCCTTCTTCCTCTGTAAATCCTCCTCCTCCTTTCTACTTATATCCTTAAGGTCATCTGGTGGAAGTGCTACTAGATATTTTTGTTTACCAGCTAAATCCTCAACAATAAGGCCCTTTTCTACTAGTTCTTGAGCGATTATATACGCAGTTGTACGATTGATGCCCGCAACTTTTGCTGCTCTGGCCGGAGTTATTTTACCTTGTTCTAATATGGCTAGGTAGAGCTCTATTTCCTTTGGTTTAAATCCTAATTCAGAAAGTAGTTTGTTTATCATGTCAAATATTATAGCATGTTGTCATAAAATTATCAACAGACAAATAGCGCTACAAATATACATATGCTCTTAATAAACTTGGCTTGTGTAACCATAAATATTGCAGAAAATGTAATTTGACATATTATGATATTCGTTATCAAAATATAAATATTTTAAAAATGAGCAATAAAACAAAGAAATATATCAGTATTGTGGGCCTAATTGTCATATTAGTCTTGGTTTTTGTATCAATGAACCGCAATCAAAACAGCGGTTCAGAGCCAAAAACTATTAAAATCGGGGTAATTGCCTCAATGACAGGGGCTTATTCAAATGTTGGTGAGAATAGCAAAAAAGGTATAGATCTGGCTGTGAGCGAAGTAAATAAAAAGGGTGGAGTTTTGGGCAGACCAATCGAGGTTGTCTATAAAGAATACCCTGGAGAGGATCAGAAAGTTGCTGTATCCGCATTTTATGAACTTAATAGTTCTGGTATAAATTTAATCATAGGACCAAGTCTCACCACCACAGGCTCCGCGCTAGCCCCGCTCGCTGTTCCAAATAATAGTCTATTGATTTCTCCTGCTATTGGCTCTGAGAAATTTGCAGAAGCAAACGAAAATACATTTAGTGTATGGCCTCCTGATAAGGCGGGTGTTTCAAAGCTGGCGGAATTTGTATTCGAAAAAGGCTTGAGAAGGGTGGCTGTTATTGGCTCACAACAAGAGTGGGAGAGACAAATGGCCGTGTATTTTAAGGAAGATTTTGAAAAGCTTGGTGAAACAATCACGGATATAGAATTACCTCTGATGACCGACAAAGACCTTAGAACTCAGTCTATTAAGATAAAAGAATCAAATCCTGAGGCTGTAATCTTTACTAATTATGGTGAAACTAGCTATGCAGCAAAAAGAATCCGTGAAGTAGGAATTGAGTCACCCTTCTTTTCTGTTCTTTTGGATGAGGAAGGAATAAAAAATGCTAATGGAACGCTTGAGGGTACAATATATGTAACTTCGTACACCCCAACTCCAGAGTTTGTATCTGCTTACAAGGGCTATTATAATACCGAGCCACAGTTCCCAGCTGACACATCCTATGATTCTGTTATGGTCCTTGCAAAGGCAATAGAGAAGGCCAAAAGTACAGATACTGCTAAGGTTACAGAGAGTCTGAGTGAGATTTCTTCCTTCAGTGGAGCCTCAGGGGTATTTGGATTTGATGCAAGCGGGGCGGCGGTAAAAACCCCGGCCTACTACATAGTCAAAAACGGAAAGTCTGAGCTTTACAAATAAAAAACCCCAAAAAACCCAGCCCCGCTGGGTTTTTTGCTACCAACTATAATTAGGTCTCAAATCCCAAGGGTTTATTGCGTATAAACATATATTCTCATTTCGCCTAAGAGCCTTGCGAGTTGCAACGAGCAGAGGTGATTTTCAGCAGAAAATCGCCGTGCTCTTAGGGGGAGTGAGAATATGTGTTTGGGTTATTAACCCTTGCATTAAGCACCTATATATAGTAGTCTATGACAACTAGTGTATTTTACATACGCTCGTAAATTTAAGTATGCCAACTTTAAATCAATTAATTAAGAAGAATCGTTCAAAGCCTCGCAAAAAGAGTAAGGCTATTGCCCTTACTCGTGGTTTTAACACATTGCAAAACAGACCAATCTTTTATAATTCACCTTTTAAAAGAGGAGTTTGTACAAAGGTTACAACCAAAACACCTAAGAAGCCTAACTCTGCTATCAGAAAGATCGCCAGAGTTCGTCTTACAAACGGTATAGAAGTTACTGCTTACATCCCAGGAATGGGACACAACCTACAAGAGCACTCCGTGGTACTACTACGTGGTGGTCGTGTTAAGGACGTTGGTATTAGATATACCGTTGTTCGTGGAAAGCTAGACTGTGCAGGTGTTGAAAAGCGTAGAAAGCAACGTTCAGCTTACGGCGCAAAGCGCCCAAAGGCAGCTAAGTAATATTAGCCGTCTGGTTTCGGGGGTCTGTTGATTCATACACGTCATGGATCAATCGGCCAAAATGTACACTCGTACAAAAAATGATTTATAGAGTAAGTTTTTGACGAAGCGGTCAAAAGTCTGAAAAATGTCTATAAATCGCGTATTATCAATATTATTAAAAATTACGTAACTTACAGAAAATGCGAAGAAAATTAAAAAAGAAGGTTGTTATAAAACCTGATATAAAATATAAGTCAGAAGTAGTTTCAAAATTTATAAACTATGTTATGTGGAGTGGTAAGAAAGAGACCGCCTCAAAGATTGTTTATTCATGTTTTGACACTATTAAGGATTTAGCCAAGACAGAAAATCCATTAGAGATTTTTGAAACAGCCCTTAAAAATGCAGCTCCTCAAGTTGAAGTTAGATCAAGAAGAGTTGGAGGTGCAAACTATCAAGTTCCTAGAGAAGTTAGAGCTGAAAGAAGAGCTTTCCTATCTATGAAATGGATTATTGACGCAGCTCGCGCAAAAAAGGGAAAGGCTATCCATTTAAAACTAGCAGATGAAATTTTTGCAGCTTCAAAGAATGAAGGAGAAGCAGTAAGAAAGAAAGAGAATACCCACAAGATGGCAGATGCCAACAAGGCTTTTGCTCACTTTGCTTGGTAATTCCCCATCACAAACCCCAAGCAGGTGCGCTCCATAGCTCATTGTTGGGGTTTGTTGATTTATGGTAAACTATATTTATAAAAATAAATTTAAAAAAATAATATATGCAACGTGATTATCCATTAGAGCGAATTAGAAACTTTGGTATCATCGCTCACATTGACGCTGGTAAGACAACAACATCAGAGCGCGTTCTTTACTACACAGGAATGAGCCATAAGATTGGTGAAGTTCATGAAGGTGAAGCTGTAACAGACTGGATGGAACAAGAGAAAGAGCGTGGTATTACAATTACTGCCGCTGCTATTACTTGTTTCTGGAATCCAACATACATGGGAACTGACAAGTCTCTTATGCATCGTTTCAACATTATCGACACACCAGGGCATGTGGACTTTACAGTTGAGGTTGAAAGATCTCTAAAAGTTCTTGACGGAGGAGTTGTAGTATTTGATGGAGTTGCCGGAGTTGAAGCTCAATCAGAAACAGTTTGGAGACAAGCTGATAAATATCACGTTCCACGTATTTGTTTTATAAACAAGCTAGACAGAATGGGTGCATCATTTGAGAGATCATATCAATCAATCTTGGATAGACTAAACAAGAATGCAATCAGAATGCAACTTCCAATTGGAGCAGAAGCGGATTTGGATGGAATGATTGATCTTCTAAAGATGAAGGCTTACAAGTTCGAAGGAGATATGGGAAGTACAGTTACAGAATATGAAATTCCGGGTGATTTAGTGGATGAAGCTAAGATGAGAAGACAGGAGCTTGTTGAGAAATGTGTAGAGTTCGATGAAGATTTGATGAACAGATACCTAGAAGAAGGAGAATCTGCAGTATTCACAATCGATGAACTTAAAGCATCTCTAAGAAAGGGAGTTATTGCAAACAAAGTATTCCCAGTTTTCACAGGTTCAGCTCTTAAGAATAAAGGAGTTCAATTGGTACTCGATGCCGTTGTTGACTATCTACCATGTCCACTAGATGTTCCTCCAATAAAAGGAATTGATCCAGAGACAAATGAAGAAATTGAAAGACATGCATCAGATGAAGAGCCTTTTGCAGCACTTGCATTCAAATTGCAAACTGATCCATTCGTAGGACAACTTACATTCTTCCGTGTATATTCCGGAACAATTGAAGCTGGTTCATACATTTATAATGCAACGACTGGTAACAAAGAGAGACTTGGACGTATTGTTAGACTTCAAGCTAACAAGAGAGAGGATGTTAAGAAAGTTTTTGCTGGAGAAATCGCAGCGGCCGTTGGTCTTAAGGAAGCAAAGACATCTCACACTTTCTGTGACGAGGCTCATCCAATTTTACTTGACCCTATTAAGTTCGCAGAGCCTGTTGTGTCTCTCCGAATCGAGCCAAAGACAAAAGCTGATCAAGAGAAAATGGGTGTTGCTCTTAAGAAACTAGGAGATGAAGACCCAACATTTAGAGTTTCTTCAAACACAGAGACCGGAGATACTGTTATCTCAGGAATGGGTGAACTTCACCTTGAAATCATGGTTGATAGAATGAAGAGAGAGTTCAATGTTGAGGCTAATGTAGGTGCTCCTCAAGTTGCATACAGAGAGACTATTCTTGGAAGTGCAGAGGCAGAACATAAATATGTTAAGCAATCTGGAGGTAAAGGACAATATGGTCACGTTAAGATTATAATTAAGCACCTAGAGCCACTTGTTGAAGGAGCAAAGATTCCTAAGAATGTTCACAGAACCGCTGATTTTGAATTTATCGACTCAATTAAAGGAGGGGTTATTCCAACAGAATTTATTCCTGCAGTTGAGAAGGGAGTTAAAGAGGCGATGGAGAGAGGTATCGTTGCTGGATTCCCACTAACAAACGTATCATGTGAACTTACATTCGGTTCATATCATGATGTTGACTCATCAGAAATCGCTTACAAGATTGCAGCTTCTCAAGCTTTCCAAGAGGGAGCTAAGCGTGCTCGCCCAGTTATTCTTGAGCCTATAATGAAGGTTGAGGCCCTAACACCAGAGCAATTCATGGGTGACGTTACAGGATCACTTTCATCAAAGAGAGGACAAATCGAAGGAATGGACGATAGACTAGGAGGAATCAAGGTAATCAGAGCGATGGTTCCACTATCAGAAATGTTCGGTTACACAACAGATATCAGATCAATGACACAAGGAAGAGGCTCAGTAACAATGGAATTCGATCATTATGATACAGTTCCAGCAAACGTGGAGAAGACAATCGTTGAGTCAAGAAAATAACATTATGGCCATATTGCTTGTGGGGCGTCAGCCCTATTCGGCTAATAAATAAGCTGAAAGCAGGCGACAAACAAAACACTCCAGAGATGGGGTGTTTTGCGTTGGGGCGAATCCTGCCTGCGGCGAGGGGGTTGACGTAAAGCTTAAAACGTGATACCGTTTTTTATAGAACAGCGAATCGAGTAGTTGTCACAAACCTGAATATCTCAACAATTTAAAATTCAAACCGATACAAGCATGAAAAGAAACGAAGACATCTTATTGGAAGTATCAAGGGGGTTGGCTGAAGTCAGAAACCTTCTTAAGCAAGTGGATCATGAAAACTCCAGATTGACAGCAGAGATGGGTGAACTTCTGCGGGCCTGTGAGGAAATTGAAAGCGACCTCCGTCAAAAAAATATCAACTTCATGACATTGCTGGTTGACACAGCGACAAAACTTGCTGGCGCCACTACCTACAAGGTCGTGCAACACCCAGACAGCAGCGGTCAAAGGTATTACTTTTTCTTCATCAAAGGTTCAACGACTGTCGGGGTGAATGAAAACTACAGCACAGATGTTGTAGATTATCCTGACTTTGGCTATAAACATTTTGAGTTTATGAGATCTCGACTTGTTACCGAAGTTGTACGGATGTTGAAAAATAAACCTGATGGATTCAGACGTTGTACTAAGCTGTTGAATGAGAGTCTGGCGGCGATTTTAAATGCCACTGCTGACACAATCGAAACAGTGAAGTAATAACAAAACGCACTTCAGCAAACACTCAAAACTTAACTGCACCACCCCCACGAAAACCGCTCGTGACAGGGGTGGTTTTCATTTATATAAAACAATTCTTCGAACATCGTCCCAAGTTTGGAGCTCTCACAATGAACTGGTAAAAGTCATTTTCTGTACCCAGCTCGGATGTTCTGTAGCAGGCCCCTTTTTATAGAATGATAATCACCAATCTTTTTATATTTCTCTATATGAGTTAAAATGTCATCATGAACGACTTAAATAATTTAATCTTTGTGGATTGCGAGGCAAATGGTAAGTGTCCAAGTATGGGCAAGCTTACTGAATTTGGCGCGGTCGCATATCCCTCAAAAGCTACTTTTCATGGAGTCTTAGTGGAAAGAAAGCCTGATACAGAAAATCCTGAATTCAAAATAGAGACCGGGATTGTTTTTGATGAAAAAGAAGTATTTGAAAAATTTAACGCATGGTTACAGGAGGTAACAGGTGGAGAAAACCCAAAATTTGTTAGCGATAATCCCGCTTTTGATTGGCAATGGATCAATGATGGCTTCCATCGAACCATTGGTAACAATCCTTTTGGATATTCTGCCCGTAGGATTGGTGACTTTTATGCTGGCTTAGTTGGAGATTTTAAGGATGCCTCTTCTTGGAAAAGATTGCGTATAACAAAACATGATCACCATCCCGTGCATGATGCTATGGGTAACGTTGAAGCTTTTGAGAGATTACTTAAGGGCGAGAGACCTAAGAAGTAATAAACACCACCCAATTTGGTAAAAAGTACTGTTTTTTGTCAAAAGTACTTGACTTTTAACCCAAAATGAATATAATATAGGGTATTATTACAAAATAATGTAATATTTAATACAATTATGTTAATAACAAGAATTAAAGCCAGTAATTTCTATGGTATAAAAGACCCTTTAGAGGTAATTTTTACTGAGGGTGGAGAGAAGGAGAAAAATGGTTATGTAAATTTTGGAAAAGAGAGGATTTCTCTCATCGCTGGTTTTTATGGTGCCAACGCTTCAGGCAAAAGTACTGTTTTAAATGTTATAGATATCATTATACGTATAATGCTTTCAAGACAGCAGGATTTTATTTTTGATCCTAATGGCATAAAACAAGAGACAATAATATTGGTTCCCAACTATCAAAATGATATGAAAATAAAACCCTCTGTAATGGAGATGGATTTTGTTATTAACAACAATAAATACAACTATTTAATTTCTATCATAAATGAAGGCAAAGAAATTTCTGAAGAAGTTTTATATAAAAACAGTAAAAAGGTTTTTGATAGGAAAAAATCTACAATTTCATTTGACCCGAAAATATCAAAAAAGATAGGAAATATAGCAAATAATATTGTGGCTCCCAAGAAGTCTTCATTTCTTTCTGTTCTTTTAGATGATAGCTCGGATGTCTCCGTATTTGGAAATCTTAAAGAGGAGGTAGGTATTTCTGAGCTTAAACAAATTAAAAATAAACTTTGTTTTATAACTGACAAGAGATCAGTACAAATGGGACAAAATAACATACGAGGTATTTTTGCTCTTGCGGTTAATTATGTAAATAATATTAATCCATCTGTAGAGCAACAGTTAAATGTTGTTAACTCGGTAGTAAAATACTTTGAACCTTCATTTAAAAAACTTAATATTGTAAAAAAGAATGAAAATTTTATTGAGTACAGCGCTCAGTATGATAATTTCTACAAAGACCTTCCTGTGACTGAACTTTCTGCTGGAACCAGAGAGCTTATATCTTATATTAGTGACATTCTTAGAATTTTAAAAAATGGTGGTATTGTCGTTTACGATGAAACAAGTAAGTATTATCATCCAGATATGGAAATTGCAATTCTTAATTTGTTTAAAGACAAAGATATAAACAAAAATAATGCTCAAATATTCTTTTCTTCGCACAATGCTGAGACTTTTGATTTATTACAGAACAATCAAGCTCATATATTGGAAAAGAAGGATGACAATATAATTATTACAAAAGTATCTGATTATGCTGACATTAAAGAAAGAGATAATATTAAAAGGGTGTATCGTTTAGGCTCTTTTGGTGGAGTTCCAGATACTATTGATTTTAGTAGAATAATTAATAATTTGCTTTAAATCTATGGGGAAGAAAAGTTTTGATGTTTATTATTTAATTATAAGTGAAGGTACTACTGAATTTATTATTTTTGCATATTTAACAAAAAATAAGTTTAGAAAGCTCTTTGAAGAATCAAATATTAAATTTAGCAACAAGACTGAAGTTATAAAAGATGGAAACCAGATAGTATCTCAGGGCAACTTAGGTGGAGCGGGTCACATCGGAGACTTTAAGGCAAAATACAGCCTAATAAAAAATAAATATTCTGATCAAAAATTATTTTTCTTATTAGATAAAGATCTGGATGATTCTTTAAAAATAGAAAATGCTATTATAGCAGGCGGAGATATTGTTCAGTTTATAGAATATAATTCTGAGTATCTATTATTAAAGTTTTCAGGTAAAAATCCGAAAACCCCTTCTTGTTTCAATGGCATGAAGGAATTTAGAGATTATTCTAAGATTGAATTTGAAAAAGAATTTGGCAAAAATGCATCTGATTTAAAGGATGTAGATCTGGAATTAATATTTGGTGATGTTAGTGAGAAAGAAATAAGACTGGCTTTTGCAGAGATATTTTCTACTTTGTCTTAAATAATCAGACTTCATTAAGTCTATGTGTCAAGGGTGTGGACAATTTGTACTCACCCTTGACACACCAACAAAAGTATATTTTTGACCAGTAGACTATTTTTTGATAAACAACCTCTCATAACCATTCTCATTAAACTCATCGTAATATTTTTTATCAAATTCATACACTGGCACACCAAGATAACCCCCATGTTCTTCTATAAGTTTGTCAGCTTCTTCTTTTGAATATTTATTATGAAAATCTCTTTTCCCTAATTCATGTGCCAAGCCTTCAAATAATTGTTGTTCGTCATACAATGCTAGGTCATCAAGAATTTTCTCGTAATAATCTTCATCTAAATGTGGGTCTTTTGCCCCACAGTCACATAAATTCTTCTCAAAATCAAAATCTTTGGCATATTGTAAGAGATATTTTTGGACTTCTTCAATTTCATTGGTGTCCTTTTTGTATTTATCATCGACAAAATCAGACATTGGACCGTATATAAAAGAATTTGCTTCCAAAGATTTTACTATTATTTCGTATTGTTTTTTTGTTATATTTATTTTCATATTTTCAGTATTAATTCTTTAATATTAATTAATAATATCACCGCTCTTCAAACCAAATCCACTTTCCCAATCAAATATCTGGCCTTTAGGTAATTTCTTTTTAATGAATGGTTTAATATTTGGATCGAAACTTACAAACAGATTGAGTACTTCTACAAGCTTTAGCATCAAATCTCCTATGGTGCCATCTGAGTCATCAATGCCTCCACATGCTTTTCTATCAAGTCTCTTTAAGGTATTTATACAAATCATTACAGATTTTTCACAAACCGGAAGTTTAGAAAGAGCTAGAAGAATGAATCGAGAACCCCGCACTAGTGAGTCCTGATATTGAAACCATTTTGAAGATGGACCACTAAATCTTTTGAGAAAAGACATACCTTTATTTATTTCTGATTTAGCTTTATCTAATTCATTTTGTGTTGCGTCTCTAACTATTCCTGAGCAGACGGCTTGATCAACGGGGTGCTTTATAGATTCTGTATCTTTAGGTCTATATTTGTAAACCACTGCAATAGCAAGCGCAATCATATGTTTACACAATTCATTTTTTTGACCAACGTAACAATCACAAATACCTCTATCATATGCTTCTATAGACACACCTACATGATATTCATGGGTTCCGGATACTATCGCTCTAAATCCTGAAAAGGAATCACTAATTTTTTTGACTGCACCTTTTTCATATAATTTAAGACCTTTATTAAATTCAGAATCTCCAACACCTAATTGTATATCAGGTATGGTGTATAAAACTAATGATCTGGCGTTTAATTGTGCTAAAAAAAGTTTGTTTCTCATATAATTAAATCTTGTGAAAAAATCTTATAAATAAATATATTCTATTCCCCAATCTTCCAAACCCCCTTCTCTAAAAAGGCCTCAATAGTCTGACGCCCTGCTTTATTGATAAGATTTGAGTGTGATATTTTATTGCTCTTTGCAAAATCTGAAAGCGTGACAATATTTTTGCCTTCTAGGTATGCCAAACGTTTATGATAGCTGTTTGTAAGTGCTTTACCGACAATTTCTTCCATAATAGTGGTTGTACCCTTTTCGTTAAACTCTTTAAAGGCACTGTAATATTTTTTTCTATCAATAAATTTAATGTTTATTGGAACAAAACCCTCTCGTATTAGTAGGTAATTATTAATGACACGTCCAATTCTTCCGTTACCATCATTAAAGGGGTGGAGGGTTTCAAAGGCAAGATGTATTTTTGCGATTCTCTTAATTATATTTTCATGACTTGAAGCATTGTATTCCGAAAGCATTTTTTCCACCCCTCCCTTTATTTCTTGTGGTGCTGGTGCAATATGGTTTCCAACTCTAACATATTCATTGCCCTCTCGAAATCTGCCAGCAACTTCATCCCAGATATTTGATAAGAGCATTTTATGAAGGGATAAAATGATATCAATTTTAAGCTCGCTCTCTTTAGCTTTTTTTTCAATGTACTCCACTACTCTAGCAAGGTTCTTTGCTTCAAATATCTCTCGCTCCGTTATATATCTGTCCAAATCTATCTGGAGAAGTATTTTCTCAGTTTCTTCAAGGGAGAGTGTGCTATTCTCTATGGCGTTGGAGTTATAGACCTGTTCAGAAATTTCCACTTCAGATATAAGCTTAATCAAAGCATCCTTTCCAGTGGATGATTTATAATACCTCTCCCTGAGGTCCTTAATCTTATTGTATGTTGTAGATATATTAGCCATAATGTACTATACATTATAGGTATTTTCACGATTATGTCAATCAAAATCGTGAAAAACATGAAAAAACGACAGATTTTCACGATTATGGGTATTATTGTGGCAACAAAACCATCCAGGTTGATACTTAAATTGCTGATATTTTAACTGTAGTGGTCAAAAAGTACGTTTTTTGACCACTACAGTTGTTATAATGGTCAAAAATAGGAAGGTGATGGTCAATAATTGCGTGACTTTTTCAAGAGGACGTAGTAATCTATAAAAAGTTTGACATCGGCGTTTTAAATTCACAATTAAGTCAAATCACCTCTTCCAATGTATATTTTGCATTTTGTCGAGGGGTGAAATGTACTTTGGAAACAAAACACTAGTAAAATGTCAGCGAAAGTTCAAAAAATGTATATCTGTGTCGGGAAGGAAGGCAAAGGCTTTGTTGCGAAGGTTACCTCCTTCATCAGCAGCTTGGCTCGTGAGTGTTACTCTGAGCAACATGTCAGCGGTGGAGACAGTGGGGATTTGTACGAGGAAGTCGCAACCGTTAGGTCTTACACCATGGAAAATGGCTGGATACAGCTCTATACCGTTACTGACGACAGCGTTAACGGCTATGGAGAATGTGTTTCTGTTCTCTGGGAGCCTCCGGATGAAATCGAGCCAAGGTTCAGCTCGTGGCCGAAATTTCTCAAGTTTCTGGATAAGAATGATTTTGTATCGAAGCACAAGTCTCTCAAGGCACGTCCGGACGGGTGGAAATCATTTGCAAGTTACTTGGATGAGCACTTCGTACGTCCAGACAAAGCTCCATTTACGACAAAAGACGGCAAGGGTTAATACCCACAGGTTATTGAGTTATCTTTCTCTCCTAAAAAAGACACAACCCCATGGCTAGTTGCCAGTGGGGTTTTGCGATTTTACTCCCTAGGATCCATATCCCGAAGGTGGCGTCCTGTATTACCACCAAATCCCTAATCCCATGCCCTTTAAGAGACTTGCGAACTGCAGTGAGCAGATGATTTCCGTTCCCCATAAGGAAATCACATTTTCAGCAGAAAACTGACGTGCTCTTAAGGGGCATGAGACTTGGGATTTGGAGTTGACATTACGCCACCTTCTGATATTATCCAGTATGACGCCAACTGGCGGTTTTTTATCCCAACTCTTCTTTTTGATTTAAGGCAAGTATTAAAGAATCAAACATAATAAAGCTATTTACAAGAAGAAGCACTGGGGATGAAATTTAAGAAAATTTATTAATTTTAATTTTTATTAATTAGTAAATATTGGGCTTGCGGAGATATCCGCGCCTTGTGGAGATATCCATAAATAAAGCCCTGTATTTATATAATTATCAACAAATATATGGCAGTAGAAGCTTTTGATCGTTCAAAACCTCACTTAAACGTAGGTACAATTGGTCACGTTGATCACGGAAAGACTACCTTAACAGCCGCAATCCTTAATGTTCTTCACAGAGCAGGTATGCAGGCGACAATTAAGGATGTTAGTGAAATTGATAAGGCTCCAGAAGAGAAGGCTCGTGGAATTACAATTTCATTGTCACACAGTGAATACACAACAAATGTAAGACACTATGCTCACATTGATGCCCCAGGTCACGCCGACTACATCAAGAACATGATTACTGGTGCCGCTCAAATGGACGGTGCTATCCTAGTTGTTGCTGCAACAGACGGACCAATGCCACAAACACGTGAGCACGTTCTTCTTGCAAAGCAAGTTGGAGTTCCAAAGATAATCGTATTCATGAACAAGTGTGACATGGTAGATGACGCAGACATGCTTGATCTAGTTGAGGCAGAAATCAGAGAATTGCTAGAAAAGAATGGATTTGACGCAGATGCTCCAATTATCAGAGGTTCAGCGCTTAAGGCACTTGAAGCACCTGACAATACAGATCAATGGTCAAAGAAAGTTCTAGAACTTGCTGACGCTCTTGATACATATCTTCCACAACCTGTGAGAGAGACTGACAAGCCATTCCTTATGCCTATTGAGGACATCTTCTCAATTGAAGGAAGAGGAACAGTGGTAACAGGAAAGATTGAAAAGGGTATGATTAAGATTGGTGAAGAAGTAGAAATCGTTGGAATCAAGGATACTCAAAAGACAGTTGTTACAGGAATCGAAATGTTCAACAAGCAACTAACAGAGGGTATGGCTGGAGACAACGCTGGTATACTTCTCCGATCTGTTAAGAAAGATGATCTTACAAGAGGTCAAGTTCTTTCAAAGCCAGGAACAGTAAAGCCACACACAGATTTTGAAGCAGAAGTCTATATCCTTAAGAAGGAAGAAGGCGGTCGACACACTCCATTCTTCTCAGGTTACAAACCACAGTTCTACGTACGTACAACTGACGTTACAGGAGAGGTTACATTAAAAGAAGGTGTAGACATGGTTATGCCAGGTGACACAGTTACATTCAAAGTTAAATTGGTAGCCCCAATCGCGCTTGAAGATAATACAAGATTCGCTATTCGCGAGGGAGGTAGAACTGTTGGAGCTGGAGTTGTAACTAAAATCGTAGCCTAACTTTTAGTTAACGGAAGATTGAATTTTACTCAGAAAACATTAAAAAAAACGCCATTATGGCAACAAAAGAAGCACATAAAAAGAAAACTGCAAAAGAAGATAGCGTATCAAGATTACGTATTCGTGTTCGCGCATACGAGTCAAAGATCATTGATGCATCCATTAAACAAATTATGGATACAGCTCTAAGATTTGATGCTACTATCGTAGGTCCTATTCCTCTTCCAACAGAAATCAAGAAGTATACAGTAAATCGTTCATCGTTTATTTTCAAAAATTCACGTGAGCAATTTGAGATGAGAATACACAAGCGTCTGATTGATATAATCAATCCAAATGCAAAGGTAATCGAAGCTCTAACCAACTTGAGTCTGCCATCAGGAGTGAATATTGACGTAAAAATGATGTAGTTAAACTTTCTTCAGTGAATTCCTAAAAACTACCATGAAATTTATTCTCGGAACAAAACAGAATATGACCCAGCTTTTCGACGAAGAAGGCAGAGTTCATCCTGTGACAGTTCTTAAAACCTCTCCGATGGTTGTAACGCAAGTTAAGACCGAAGGCAAAGATGGTTACGATGCTGTTCAAGTTGGATTTGGGACAAGAAGTCCTCGTCGTATAAACAAGGCACAAAAAGGGCAAATGAAAGATCTCGGCAGTTTCCAATATCTAAGAGAAATTTCTGGTGTAAAGGACTCATCAATTGGTGAGAACATTAATCCAGAACTTACTCCTGGGGAAAAAGTGGAGGTGTCAGCTATTTCAAAATCAAAAGGATTTCAGGGTGTTGTAAAACGCCATGGATTTCACGGTGGACCACGTTCTCACGGTCAAAAGCACAGTGAGCGCGAGCCAGGTTCTATCGGCGCCGGCGGATACCAACGTGTATTTAAAGGTACACGTATGGCAGGACGTATGGGAGGGGACCGAGTAACCGTTAAGAATCTAACTGTTATTTCTTACGATAAAACAACAGGGGAATTATGCATCAGGGGTGCAATCCCAGGTCGAAGAGGCACATTAGTAGAAGTGCGCGCCTAGCACAATTATCTTAAACCTTAAATTAAATTTATGGCACAGACAAAATCTAAAAGAGCAGCAAGTAAAGTCGAAAAGACTCCAAAAATTGCTAAGACAAAGAAAGAAAAAGTAGAAGTTTCTCTAGAAGGAACAATATACGATGTGGGAGGTAATAGTGCAGGCACAGTAGCTCTTCCAAAAGAAATCTTCGGAATTCCTTGGAATGGTGATCTTGTTGCACAAGTTGTAAACTCGATACAGTCATCTGCAAGACAACCAGTTGCACATACAAAAGATAGATCAGAAGTTGCCGGTGGCGGTAAAAAGCCATGGAAGCAAAAGGGAACAGGACGTGCTCGTCACGGTTCATCTCGTTCTCCTATCTGGGTAGGTGGAGGTGTTGCTCACGGTCCTCGTAACGAGAAAGATTACGACAGAAAGGTAAACAAGAAAATGAAAGCTAAGGCACTATTTACGATTCTTTCCGCAAAGTGGAGAGATGGTGAAATCCTCTTCGTAAAAAATCTTGAACTAGTTGAACCTAAGACAAAGCTAGCAATAGCTATGATCGATAGACTCTCAAAAGTTACAGGCTTTGATAAGTTAGCAACAAAGCATAAGAATGCTGCTCTTATCACAGTTCCTGCACTTGAAGAGAATGTAAAGAGAGGTTTCTCTAACCTAAAGAGTATGGAGGTAACAGAACTTCGAAATATTAATCCAATTGCGCTTCTTCAATATAAGTACTTGGTCATTGCTTCACCTGAAGATGCGTTTGTTACTCTTACTTCAAAAATAAAGTAACCAACATAATATCAAATATATGACAAAGATATCAATACAGAAGCATCAATTGGAAGTTATTAAGAGCCCTCGTATTACTGAGAAGGCAACTGTAAAGGCGGGTGAAAACCAATACGTCTTTGAAGTTACTGACAGGTCTACTAAGGCATCTATCGCAAAAGCTATCGAAGCACTTTATAAGGTAAAACCTGTTAAAGTTAATATAGTGAATATTCCTGCAAAAACAGTGTTTGTTCGTGGAAAGGTCGGCAAGAAAAGCGCCATTAAGAAAGCCTATGTTTTCTTAAAGAAAGGCGACAAGATCGACTTAGCATAATCAGCGTGATACGCAAAGTAAAATAAATATATGAAAAGATTTAAACCAACAAGCCCCTCACGCCGAAACATGGCTATAGTCAACTATGCACAGATTCTTACTACTGACGAGCCATATAAGCCCCTTACAAACGGGTTTAAGCGTGGATCGGGACGTAATAACACTGGACGTATTACAACTAGACACAAGGGAGGAGGTCACAAGAGACTTTATCGTCAAATTGACTTCAAGTATGACAAAAGAGATATTCCTGCAAAGATAGACACAATTGAATACGATCCAAACCGTACTTCATTTATTTCTCTCGTAACTTATGCCGATGGAGAAAAGCGTTATGTTATTCTTCCAAAGACACTCAAAGTTGGAGATAAATTTATTGTAGGCGAGAAGGTTGAGGTAAAGCCAGGTAACAGACTTCCATTAAAGAACATTCCTGTTGGAACATTCATTTACAACATCGAATTGAAATTTGAAGGAGGATCTAAGCTTGTTCGTTCAGCTGGATCTTTTGCTGAAGTGATTGCTCATGACGGGGGCTATGCTCTTGTTAAGATGCCATCAACTGAAGTTAGAAAGGTTATAGAAACAGCATGGGCATCAATCGGAGAAGTATCAAATGATGAGAATCGTTTGCAGAATATTGGAAAGGCTGGAGCAAGCAGACACCGTGGTATCAGACCAACTGTCCGTGGTACTGCTATGAACCCAGTTGATCACCCACACGGAGGAGGAGAAGGTAGACAAGGAAGAGGACGCAGACGCGCAATTTCTATCTACGGAAAGCCAACCGGAAAGGGACAAAAATCAAGACGCGCAAAGAAGTATTCAAACAAACATATTGTTTCAAGAAGAAAGGTTGGAAAGAGAAGATAATCTTTTATCCACCCGACTCTCAAAACAAGAACTTGTGGCTTTGGAGCTGGTCTTATACACAAAACCCCGCAGAAGTGCGGGGTTTTGTGTTGGATATCTTTTGGTGTATAATTTAAACATGAGTTTTAGATACAATCCAATACAAAGATGGGCAAAGACGATATATAGAAAGTTTAACCCAATACCTGGTTCTCCTTGGACCAAAGGTCATGTTGATGACATTTGCGCGATTAATTTGGTTCCACCAGAGACATTAAAAACTTTTTTTACAAATTGTATTGAAAGACTTCAAGCCATTAAAGGAAAAGAGATTGGAGACTATCTTGAGTTTGGTGTCTTCAATGGTTCATCCTTAGGAAGCGCTTATCTAACTGCAAAAAAGATGGATCTTAAATCTATGAAGTTTTTTGGGTTTGATTCATTTGAAGGTCTACCTACAGGAACAAACGAGGAGCATGATATTCTGCAAAAAGGATTTTACTGTTGTCCATTTAATAAAACAAAGGAGTGTCTGGAAAGAAGGGGTGTTGATTCAGAAGATGTTACTTGGATTAAAGGTGTATACAATGAGACGCTAAATGATGAAACATTTAAGAATATTGGTTATCCAAAAATCGGAATCGTATTTATTGATTGCGACACATACAGTTCATCCAAAAATGTTCTTGATTTTCTTGCCCCGTTAATAGTGGAGCCCGCAATTATTTGTCTTGATGATTGGAAGCTTTATGATATGGATATAAAAGGAACTGGTGAATATAAATCTTTCAATGAATTTTTAGAAAGAAATAGACATATTAAAGCTAAGGAAATCAAATCGTACAATAGAAAATCAAAAACTTTTATTTTGATGCCAAAAGTTACTTCAAGGGATTAGTGTTTTTAAATAGAACGGGTCATTCTTGTTGCGCCGACTGCCAAATTATCTCAAACTGTTCTTCTTGTAATTGTATTATTCCAGGATTTTCTATGACGATTGTTAAAATAGGTGAGACCATTTGCGTAATGATAACTTTGTTTTTTAATATAACTAGGTTACTAATTAGATCTACATCTTTTGGTAAATATCTAATATCCCAATTAATTCTCTTTCCGTATTCTTTATATTTCTCGGCTTCAGGTGTTCTTTGAAGTAAGGTCCTTAGAGACAAATGTAGGTGACTTCTTTTCTCCACCCAGTCTTCGAAGAAATCTTTATCTATTTTCATGAACTTTTCAATATCAGAAATAATTAGGTATTTATCGCCATATCTCAGCTCTTTCAATATATCCGTGTAGACCTTTTTGAAGCCGGAGATCCCCTCGTAATATTTAATAAAATTGAGACCGGTGTGTATTTGGTATTTGCTAGATAGCTCGGGGATAATTTTTGATAGGTTATCTTTTTTAAGCTCGTAAGTCTTCATTAGATTCTCTGGGTTGGATGCAACAAATAGCTTTTTGAGACCATTAATTTCAATACTGATTAGCCCCTTAATTTTAAGTGCTTCTATTACGGAGTAGGCGGTAGTTCTGATGACCCCCGCTCCTTTGGCAATATTGATGGCTGTTGCAGGCCCGAGGCTTAGGTTTGCCAGATAAATTTTGGCTTCGTTTTCCGTTAGGCCAATGTCTTTGATTATTTCTATGGTTCTATTAGTTAGCATGTTTGTTGAATGTTTATATTGTTTTGTATAAAAGTGTCGATTACTTCGTCGTCTAAATATACCATATACCACTTATATAATATAGCACTTCTAGATACGTGTCGACAAAACAGACATAAACTATCTTTAGTTCTATAATTACGACACATTAATAATAAAAAGCAAACATATGAAAAGTAATTATAAAAAAATAGTATTTATGTCAGTTGTATTCATAGCCTCAATATCGGCTGTAATATTGGGTGCTTCTGGTCAGTTTGATAGTAAAGATGTAACTATTACCGCAATGTTCCCCATGACGGGCGGATTATCATCTTATGGTGATTCAGCATCTAAGGCTTCAATCCTAGCTGTGGAAGAAATTAATGCAAACGGTGGAATTAATGGCAAGAAATTGAAGCTAAATCTCCAAGATCATAAATGTGACGCAAAGGAGGCTGTTGCAATATATAAGCAGTTTAAGTCTACTACTGATGTGTTCACATCTGCTGCTTGTAGTGGTACGGCGCTTGCCATAGCCCCAATGCTTGAAAATGATGGGTCTGTTCTGTTAGGTTCAACACTTTCTACACCTAAGATAAGCGGTGTGTCTAAAAACCTCTTTAGAAATTGGTCATCAGACGCAAAGGAGGCAGAACTGTTTGCGGGCCTACTAAGGGGAGTTAATTATAAGAAGATCGGAATAATTTATGAAGAAACTGATTATGCTAAGGGATTAAAGGAATCTTTGGAAAAGGACGTCCTAGTTGACTCGACAACATCATCTTCTGACTCAAAACAGGTCTATTCTGAGGGGTTTGTCAGTGGATCGACTGATGTTAGAAGCCAATTGCTTAAACTCCAGTCCGAGGGGGTAGATGTCCTGTTTATTAGCCCTCAAACTGTTACTTCCGCAGAGATTATTGCCAAGCAGATGACTGAATTTGGCTTTAAACCAAAGACAATATTAGTCAACGACAATGTTAGTAAAGCAGATAGCCTACTTTCAAAATACTCAACCTTATTTCAAGGCGCTTACGGGGCAGATTATAGAATAGAAAATAGTAAGGCTATTGAAGATTTTAAGTCTAAATATAAGGCTAGATTTGGCGAAGATTGCAAGCAGGTCAATATCTGTATCGCGGAGTACGATAATATTAAAATAATGGCCAAGGCTTTGTCTGCGACAGCTGGCTCAAACTATGATAAAGCCGAAATTCGGGCCTATATTAAAGGAATAAATTACGAAGGAGTGTCTGGAAAAATAAGTTTTGACAATAATAACGATAGGTCCAACGCTGAATACTCGCTACTTAAGGTGAATAATGGAAAAGCAACTATGATTTAGGTTGTATTTTGGCTAATCAGCATTGATTATTAGTTACCGGTGTGTTATGGTGCATGGTAGAGTCGCGGTTGACTCCAATGTCTAGATTCAGAACAAGTCAGAAATCAAATTCAACCAAAATAGTACCATATATGCCAAGAAAACCAGCAGGAATAACCCCTTGGACGGGGTCAACGATCGGGGAGATTGATAAAACAGTAAGAGCACCCAACCGAAGACGTGTGGTGGCAAGACCCTGCCCTAATACTGTTCCTGAAGAAATCCAAGTTATCGTTCGCAATGCTCGTTTTGAGTTATTGAAATCGAAGTGGGGCGGTTCAACCCAAAGACCACCTTTGGGTGCACCCAAAAATCACCAAAGAGGAAAGACGGCGAAGGCCTGAACCTCCAAACATCAACCCATCCCCGGCGGCCATCTTTTTGGTCCGCTGGGGTTTGTTTTTACCTAATTTTGCTCAATTTTATTCAAAAACACTTCAGTCCTCGAAAGTGACCATTAGACATTTGTAAAATAGATGTCGATATTACCAAATGAGCCTTTTGGTGGTTGACACTTTCATAATTTTTGTTAGTATACGGTAACTGGCTCTCAAGGGCTATTATTTTTCACACAAATCAATGACAAGATCACTAAAAAAAGGACCATATATAGCCCCAAAACTTCTAGAGAAGATTGCAGGCAAAAACCCACAATCAACTGGGGTAATTAAGACTTGGTACAGAGGAAGTCAAATCTCACCAGAAATGGTTGGTTTTATCTTTGGTGTACACAATGGAAAGACACACATTGAAGTTCTTGTCACAGAAGAAATGGTCGGACACAGACTAGGTGAATTTTCACCAACAAGAAAATTCGTTAGACACGGAGGAAAGATGCAAAAGGAACTTGATGCTGCTAAGAAGCAGTCAGAAATAACAGCAGCTAAGTCCGCTAAAGCAACAACAACAGCAGCGCCTGCTAAAAAGAAATAATTTTAATAAATAAGTCAAAGCCATGAAAGCAATTTTAAGTAATTATAGACAATCACCAAGAAAAGTAGGACTAGTAGCCGGACTAATTCGTGGCAAGACCGTTGCGCAAGCTCGTGTTGCTTTGAAGTTTGCAAACAAGAGAGCATCTCTTCCTGTAGCTAAGCTACTTGAGAGTGCAGTTGCTAATGCAAAGAACGCAGGTGTTTCTAATGTTGAGTCATTGAAGATTCAAGAAATACAAGTTAACAAAGGTAGAGTTCTAAAAAGAAGTCTTCCTCGTGCTCGTGGATCAGCATCAAGACTTAATAAGCGTTCAAGTCATGTTTCAATAATTCTTTCTGAGAAAGGGGGAGTTGTTTCACCTGTAGCGATGATTGAAAAAGCTAAGGCAGAAAAAGTTACAAAGACTGCAAAAGTTATAAAAGAATCAAAAAAAGAAAATAAATAAAAATATATGACACACACAGTTCACCCATATGCACATAGACTAGGAATAATCAGAGATTGGAAATCTCGTTGGTTTTCTACTGATGCCAAGTTTAGATCAAATCTTAAATGTGACATTCTCGTTAGAGAGTGGTTGCAAAAGAAGATGCGTGGACAATATATTTCAGATATCGAGATTGAGAGAAATGACAAAATGATACGTTTGATTCTAAAGACCTCACGCCCAGGAATAATAATCGGAAGAAATGGAGAAGGGGCAACAAAACTTAAAGCAGAAATTGAAAAATTCTTAAGAAAGCACGGAGAAGAAAAGACAACTGCACTTAAGTTAGAAATAGAAGAAGTAAGATCTCCAGAATCAAGTGCACCAATTGTCGCTCAAATGCTTGCAGAAGGACTTGAAAAGCGTATGCCTTTCAGACGTGTTATGAAGCAAATGATTGAGAAGGTTATGACATGTAGAGATGTTAAGGGAGTTAGAGTCTACATGACAGGTCGTCTAGGAGGAGCAGAAATGGCAAGAACAGAGACGCTTAAAAAAGGTCAAATTCCACTTCAAACTCTTAGAGCTGATATTGATTACAAGAACTATGAGGCAAACTTGCCTTATGGAAAGATCGGTATCAAGGTCTGGATTTATAAAGGTGAAGTTTTTAACAAATAATTTAAATAAGATACTACCATGTTATTCCCAAAGAAAGTTAAACACAGAAAATGGCAAGTCGGCCGCGAAAACCCAAACAAAGTTAGGGTTGCAACTCGTGGTGTTGATGTTTCCTTTGGTTCATACGGACTAAAGGCTACTAGCTCATATCGTGTAACTTCAAATCAAATTGAATCTGCAAGAAAGGTTATTTCCAAAACTCTTGGAAAAACTGGACGTATGTGGACTAGAGTATTTCCTGACAGACCTGTAACTCAAAAGGCGGCTGAAGTGCCCATGGGAAAGGGAAAGGGAGAGCCAAAGGGCTTCTGTTTGGAAGTTAGACCTGGAAGAATTCTTTTTGAAGTTGATGGTGTAACAGAGGAAGTTGCAAAAAGTGCTTTGATAAAAGCAGGTAAAAAATTACCAGTAACTATCCGTGTGGTAGGTAGAGAATAATATTTAAATATAAAACAATGACTGAATTTAAAGACAAAAACAGAAAAGATTTAATGAAGACCTTACATGAAAAGAAGGATTCTTTGCAGGCTTTTCGTTTTGGCGGAGCTGGATCAAAATCAAGAAATGTAAAGGAAGGACGTAATACCAGAAAAGATATTGCTCGTATTCTTACAGAACTTAAATCTCAAACAAGCGCTCTTTCTTCAAAGGCAAATCTTGAGGCTAAAGTAGAGGCAACAGCAAAATAGGCGACAATAAATAATTTCAATATAAAATATGAAAAAGACAATTAATACAACAGAAGAGGTGATAACAAAAGCAAATAAGAAAATGCTTTCAGGTGTTGTTACTTCAGACAAAATGAAGGACACTATCGTTGTGTCAGTTCAGCAATATGTCATGGTTCCAAAGTACAAAAAGTTTGTTAAGACAAACAAGAAGTATAAGGCACATGATGCTGGAAATACAAAGAAGATCGGAGATAAAGTAGAGATTGTTGAATGTCGCCCAATCTCAAAGGATAAACACTTTAAGTTAATTTAATTTTACCAATATGTTACAACCACGTTCAATAGTATCAATAGCAGATAACACAGGAGCAAAAATAGGCCGAGTGTTCAAAGTTACTGGTTCTTCAAAAAAGAGATATGCAGAGATTGGAGAAGTAGTGATAATTTCTGTTCAAAAGGCTGAGCCTAGAAAGACTGTAAAGAAGAAGGACATACACCGCGCTGTTGTTGTTCGCCAAAAGAAGGCCTTTAGAAGAAAGGATGGTTCTTATGTTAGATTTGATGAGAACGCAGTTGTTCTTATTGATAAGACAAAAGGTGAGCCAATTGGTGGACGTGTATTCGGTCCTATCCCAAGAGAGCTTTCTGAGAAGTATCAAAAGATCGTTTCTCTAGCAGCTGAGGTAGTATAAAAGTAAAATTATTAACAATTGC
The DNA here is from genome assembly GCA_903848795.1 of uncultured bacterium. GTDB lineage: Bacteria > Patescibacteriota > Minisyncoccia > Phycocordibacterales > CAIZLB01 > CAIJKW01. The sequence continues at coordinate 49,465 of CAINHC010000016.1, forward strand.
AACATAAATTTAAAAACATGAAAATCAAGAAAGGAGACAAAATAATAGTGATAGCAGGAAAAGACAAGGGTAAGACTGGTAAAGTTACCAGAGCTATTCCTACTGAGTCTAAAGTTGTTGTTGAAGGTCTAAACCTTCTAAAGAAGCACAGAAAGGCAAGAAGACAAGGTGAGAAGGGACAAATTGTTGAGGTATCTATGCCTCTACATGTTTCAAATGTTGCAATTGCGATTGATGGTAAGCCAGCTCGTATTGCCAGCAAGGTTATAGGAGGTAAGAAGGTTAGAGTTGATAGTAAGACAGGAAAGGCAATATAAGCCTAAAAGTTAATTTATTAAAGAAAATTTATGAAACACCAAACAGTAAAAGAAAAAGGAACAAAAACATACGAGGCCCTAAAGGCTGAATTTGGATACACAAACAAGCTTCAAGCCCCAAAGATATTGAAGGTTGTTCTTTCTGCAACTTCTGGATCTATTAAGGATCCAAAGAAGAAGGAGCTAATTGGAGACCGTCTAACAAAGATAGCTGGACAAAAGGCTACTCAAACTGCTGCAAAGAAGTCAGTTGCCTCATTTAAGGTTAGACAAGGTGACGTTGTGGGATGGCAATCAACTCTAAGAGGAGAAAGAATGTGGAGTTTTGTAGAAAAGCTTGTAAATGTCGCTCTTCCTCGTACTAGAGACTTTAGAGGTATAAAGTTAAGTGCAGTTGACGCTATGGGTAACTATACTCTTGGAATTAAGGAGCACACAGTCTTCCCAGAGACATCTGACGAGGAATTGAAGGATGTTTTCGGGTTTGCTGTGACTTTAGTTACAACAGCTAAGACCAAGGCCGAGGTCAAGGCATTAATGGAATATTTAGGTTTCTTGTTTAGAAAAGAAGACGTTAAATAAGCGTTGACTTTAAGGCATTAAACTGCTAGGATTCAAAAACACAAAGACATGGCAAAAACATCAACATTCGTAAGATCGCTCAAAAAACCAAAGTTCTCAACACGTATAGTGAGACGTTGCTTTAGATGTGGTCGTGTTCACGGTTACATGCGAGATTTCGGTATGTGCCGTATCTGTTTTAGAGAGGCTGCTAACGAAGGCAGAATCCCAGGAATTAAAAAATCATCATGGTAGATCCAATATCACAAATAATAATAAACATTAAAAACGCGAACGTAGCCAGAAAAGCTACAACTACTCTTCCTTATTCAAAATTGAAAGAGTCAGTACTCGCTGTTCTTAAGAGAGAGGGTTTCATTAAAGACTTTTCAAAAAAGGGAAAGAAGGTAATAAAGACTCTTGAGATTGAGTTGATTTACGTAGATGGTAAGCCAAGAATTGAGGGAGTACAGCAAATCTCTAAGCAATCACGTAGAACTTACACGAAGGCAAAGGAGCTTAAGTCAGTTCTTAACGGATACGGTGCTCTAATACTTACAACTCCAAATGGTATTATGACAGACAAGGAAGCAAAGAAGGCAAAGGTCGGAGGAGAAGTTTTGTTTAAGATTTGGTAATTTTAATAATATGTCAAGAATAGGAAAACAAATAATAAATATCCCGTCAGGAACTGAAGTAATCTTTAAGGATTATGTTCTTACCGTAAAAGGACCAAAGGGGGAGTTGAGTAGAGAAATCAGACCTGGATTTGATATCAAGGTTGAAAATGGAACTGCAACTGTAATTCCACTTAAGCATGATCTACAAGCGAGAGCTTTGTGGGGAACATATGGTTCTCACCTTAAGAACATGGTTAAGGGAGTAACTGAGCAATTCACAAAAAAGTTACTACTCGAGGGTATCGGATTCAAGGCTGATGTTGCGGGAGATAAGATCAATCTAAACCTAGGTTTTTCTCACCCAATTCAGGTTTCAATTCCAAAGGGAGTAACTGTTACATCAGAAAAGGGTCAAGTACTCTTTACTGGATGTGACAAGGAAGCAGTTAATCAACTTGCTTCACAAGTTAGATCATTGAAGAAGCCTGAGCCTTATAAGGGTAAGGGATTCAGATATGAAGGAGAAATAATTAAGAGAAAGCAAGGTAAGAAAGCTGCATAAAGTTAAATTATAAAAAAGCCATGAAAACTAATATCGTATCATCAACAAGAGACAGAAGAAGAAAGCGAATTCGCTCAAAGGTTATTGGAACCACAGAGCGTCCTCGTCTATCTGTGTTTAAATCAAACGCGTTTATATACGCGCAGGTAATTAATGATGAGACTGGTAAGACATTGGCAGCAGCTTCTTCTCTTAAGACCAAGAAAGGAGAAAAGAAGGGAACAAAAACAGAGTCTTCAATGAATGTCGGTATTGAGGTTGCAAAGCTTGCAAAATCAGCTGGCATCACAAAGGTTGTGTTTGACAGAGGAGGATTTAATTACACAGGACGTATCCGCGCACTTGCTGACGGAGCACGTCAAGGCGGATTAGAATTTTAATAAATATGACTGATACACTTACAAACAATACAATAGTAGAGGAAACTGTAACGGAGAACACAGCTGTAGAGGCTGCTCCAGAGGTTGTTGCAGAGGCATCACCAGTCGCATCAGCGACGGCTTCATCGGCTCCTGCTCCATCACATGCTCCAACTCAAGCTGCTGGACCATTTGATAATAGAGGAGGATTCAGAGGTGGACCAAGAGGAGGATCACGTGGACCAGGAGGACCAGGTGGTGCACCTCGCGGACGTGGCGGACCAGACAGACGTGGTGGACCAAGAAGAGAGCCTAGAGCTAAGCCTGAGTTTGATCAAAAGATGATCGATATCAGACGTGTTACTAGAGTTTCTGCTGGGGGACGACGTTTCAGTTTTGCTGTAGCTGTTGTTATTGGGGACAAGAAGGGTAAGGTTGGTGTTGGAACAGGAAAGGGAACTGACACATCACTTGCAGTTGAAAAAGCTGTTAGAGATGCAAAGAACAATCTAATAACTGTTCCTCTAACAAAGACAGGAAGTATTCCTCACGCAGTTGCTTCTAAGTACTGTAGTGCTAGAGTTGAAATGAAACCAGCTCTAGGAAAGGGGGTTGTGGCTGGATCATCTGTGCGTGATGTTATCGTTTTGGCTGGTATTACAGACATAAACGCAAAACTTCGTTCTGGAACAAAAAATAAGCTTAACAATGCACAAGCTGCAATCGTTGCCCTATCATCATTTAAAAAAGGTAAAAGAGTATTGGGAAATAATGAAACTTCAGCAAGTGCCGCTTCATCAAATTAATAAATTAGATTATAATTAAATTATCATGCAATTACATAACGTAAAATCAAAGACAAAAAGAGCGAAATCAGTCCAGGTTGGACGTGGTGGAAAGCGTGGTAAGACTTCTGGACGTGGTACAAAAGGCCAAGGAGCTCGTGCTGGTAGAAAAATCAGACCGGAACTTAGAGATACAATCAAAAGAATTCCAAAGCTTCGTGGTCTTGGTAAAAACTCCAATAAGTCTATCCAAGTTAAGCCAACAATTGTTGATATAACAAAATTGGTAGCTTTCAAAGCAGGAGAAAAAGTTTCTCCGCTTACACTAGCAGAGAAGGGTATAATTTCAGTTTATAAGGGACGTCTTCCTAAAATAAAGATTTTGGGTAAAACAGAAGAATCTATTCCTGGCGTAAATGTAGTAGATTGTAAAGTTTCTGCTTCCGCAACATCTGTAATTGAGAAGGCTGGTGGATCAATCAAGTAAGTTTACATTCATCATTACGAAATACATCGCGTAAATATTAGGTAAATTTGTCTTTAGATTCACTGAATTTCGGTTTCAGTTAATTAATTGTAATAATCGGTCAGTTCTGGCCAAAAAATATGGACAAATTTCTTCTAAAACTTAAACATCTTTTTACAGACAAAGGTCTACGTAACAAAATTCTTTTTGTTCTAGGCGCACTTATCGTATTCAGATTGCTTGCCAACATTCCAATTCCTGGAGTTGATCAAGTAACACTGGATAGATTTTTAAATAATAATCAGTTTTTCGGTCTTTTGAGTATGTTTTCAGGAGGAGGACTTACAACTCTTTCTATTGCAATGCTTGGAGTGAGTCCTTACATTACATCATCAATTATAATGCAGTTGAGTACGATGATGTCTCCTAGAATGAAAGCTATGGTTTCAGAAAATGGCGATGTTGGAAGAAAGAGATTTAGTTTCTATACAAGAGCATTAACTGTTCCATTGGCTGTTATTGAAGGCTTTGGTTTCTTGGCATTATTACAAAAAGAGGGAATTGTTGGATCACTTGGTAGTTTTGGATTGATTACAAACGTAGCAATCATCGTTGCTGGTTCAATGATTCTTATGTGGATTGGTGAATTGGTGTCGGAGTTTGGTATTGGAAACGGAGTTTCCCTTATTATCTTTGCGGGAATCGTAAGTAGAATTCCTCAGGCTCTTGGACAATTGCAATATGCTGTAGATGCTTCTCAAATACCTCTATTTATAGTTATGGCTGTTATAGGCTTGGCTGCAATTGTGGGTGTTGTATTTATGACTGAGGCGGAAAGACCTGTACCTGTGACATACGCAAAGCAAGTTAGAGGGGGGAAGATATATGGTGGTTCATCAACATATTTGCCATTTAGACTAAATCAAGCTGGAGTTATTCCAATAATCTTCGCGCTATCTATCCTTTTGTTGCCCCAAATGTTGTTCAACATGTTGGCATACCTTGGTAATCCAATGATTGCAGATGCATCAAAGTTCCTTGCTTCAGTAATGCAAAATCCTTGGATTTACTCGGCGCTATACTTTATCTTGGTTTTCTTCTTCACATATTTCTACACAGCTGTTACTTTTGATCCAAAGACAATATCAGAGAATCTACAAAAGAGTGGGGCGTTTATCCCTGGAGTTAGGCCAGGTGATCCTACAACAGAGCATCTTGCTAAGATGGTTGGAAGACTTACTTTGGTTGGAGCGCTATTCCTAGGTTTGATTGCAGTCCTGCCACCAGTTCTTCAGGCCATTACTTCAATTAAGATTCTAACAATTGGAGGAACATCACTTTTGATTGTGGTTCAAGTTGTCATAGATATAATCAAGAAGGTGGATGCGCAGTTGGCAATGCGGGAGTACTAGACTAGAATTGGGGATAAAAGATAGGTAAAAAAGAGTGGACTTAACTGTCTGCTTTTTTAGTTTCGTTTTGTGAATAACCTTGTATGAATAATGTAGGGTATGTTTATTGATTTAACTTATAAATTACGAGTTAATTATTGAAATTAGTAAAAGTTATCACCC
>CAINHC010000017.1 GCA_903848795.1 uncultured bacterium
AAGATCGCTTGCTGGTGCCAAGGCACATCAGGTTAACTCCTCGGTAATTGAGACTATGCGAAGGCAGAACCCGAATGCATCCTTTTTTGACTTGATTTTGCCGTTGCTGCATAAGAGGCGCTCGGGGGTGTGAGGAGATACATTTTTTGAGGTTTACATTATCCATAATTGTGTTATAGTGTCAACCTAGTTCTTTGTAAATTTAACTGCATCTTTGAGGGCATAATTTATGCTTTGAAGGTTACAGTTAGACTAAACTAAGCCAAACCAAACTAAATAGAACCATGGATAATACAAGATTGGATAATAAAGTCAGGGTCATCGCCGTTGTTGATGATCTTGTGGAAAATCGCTACGCGGCGACAATTGCCGTGATGGAAACAGTGCCTAACGTGTCAGTGTTGTGTTTTAAATCAGCCGGGGAAGCAATCCAGGCGTTGAAATCCAATGCGTCTCTCATTGATCTTGTCCTTACAGACATGAAGATGGAAGATGAAAAAGCTGGTTATCGTGTGGTGCACGAGGCGTGGGCTTGGAATATTCCAGCTACCATCATATCGGGTGGACACAAGGGTCACGGGAAGGAATATGTTTGGCTCAGTTACCCAAGTGAAAACTTTCCAGGAGATAAGAATGATCCAGAGGTCTGGAAGCTGGTTCTTGAGAAAGTCTTTTCTGGTGACTATACCAACAACGCTTTGCTTACAGCGTTGCACTTGGGTAAAAGGGCTGAACCTGACTATGAATTTGCTGTTACGTGCGCCCAAATCATTGCTGTGGGCCTGCCTGGCTCTTGGCTAAGCTGACACCTGCCCCCGCCAACACCGATTAACCCGTGTGTCAGGCGGGTTTTTCATTTGTTAAAATTTTACCTACAACTTCCCCTTAATATACTGTATAATATCCCCATATGAGCAAAACCCTAAAAAACGCCCTATACGTAATTATTTTAATACTACTAGTAATATCAGTTGCATTTATCACAAACAGAAAAAACAACAAAAAAGAAATCAACAACATAAAAATAGGCATCATCGCCCCACTCACAGGACCACTTGCAGAATACGGAGAAGCCTTCAAGAACGGTGTCATTCTTGCTCAAGAGAAAAATCCAAAATCTAAATTAACATTTGTATTTGAAGACAGCTCGGAGGATCCAAAAAAAGCAATATCGTCATTCTATAAACTTAGAGATCAAGATAAAGTAAATCTAATATTTAACTGGGGAGCTGCATCATCTCAAGCTATTGCGCCACTCGTAAATGATTCCAATATCGTATTTCTTTCAAACTCTTCTGAACCAGAAGTTACAAAGCCAAGTAAATATATCGTAAGAACTGCATACAGAGCAGAAGATTATGCCTCAACGATGTGGGATTATTTCAGATCCAAAGGATATAAAAACATCGGAATTGTTAAGTTAGATATTGTATTCTTCAATGAACTCTTGAAGAGCCTAGAAAAAGAAGCTAAACCAGATGAGAAAGTAACGGTTGTAGATAATTATCTATCCTTCGGAGATAGAGACTTTAAGACTTCAATTCTCAAGCTTAAAAACAGCAAAACAAAGATTGATGCATTAGGTGTCTTTCTTGTTCAAGGTCAAGTTTCTCAATTTTATAATCAAGCAAATACCTACGGTTTGTCTATTCCAACATTCGGAACCGACGTCTTTGAAAGTCAGAGTGAGCTAACAAACGCTGGAAAATACATGAATGGTGCAACTTATGCGTTAAATGATTTTTCAACAGAATTCAAGAATGATTACAAGAACAGATTTGGAAATATCGGACAAATTAGTTATGCAGCAAATTCTTATGATGTTGTAACCGAGCTTATGAATAAGGTCAATTTTAAAGATAGAGATTCAATTATGTCTTCATTAAAATCAAGTAATTTTACTGGTGTTGCGGGAGTGTATCAATATAAAAATCCTGATGACGATAGAAGTTTTTCAGCACCTGTCGTACTGAAAACAATAACTAACGGAGATTTAAATTCTAACCACTAACATGATATCTAAAAAGTACGGTAGTATATTTCTTGTAATAATATCAGCCTTACTTTTTGGACTCGCTGGAATTTTCAATGTTATAACTGATTTACCAGCTCTGACTCAAAATTTCTACAGATTTCTTATTTCAGTGATAGTAATTTCATTGATTGTAATGATTAAAAGAGATTCAGTAAAAATATTAAAGGCGGACATTTGGAAAGTGATTGTCATAGGGGCGGCGTCTCTAATGACAGCGTTTTGTGTAAATAACGCAGTGTTGAATATTGATGTTGGAGTAGCCATTTTCATACTCTATATTTCTCCAATTATTGTTGCGATAGTTGCTCCATTCTTATTGAAAGAAGCGAGGTCTATAAGAACATGGATTGCATTAATTATATCAATGCTTGGTATTTATCTGATCAACTTTCCATGGAATCGTTCGTCAGTTAGTATTTACGGCTTTATTTGGGCAGTTCTAGCTGCAGTGTCTTTTTCGGTGGTCATATTATTTTCAAAATTATTGTCATCTAGATATTCGCCTGTTACAAATACATTCTGGCGCATATTATTGAGCTTTGTATTTATAGCGCCATTTTTCTTGATATTTGCTGATTATTCAATTTCCGTGCATCAATTAACAATTTTATTCGCCATGTCGATTCTTGTTTCAGTTCTGGCTACTTTAACTTTTTTCTATGGAATAAAAGGTATTTCATCCCAACACACTTCAATAATTTTGTATTTGGAGCCGGTGTCTGCTGGTGTATATGCTTGGATATTTTTAAATCAGAATTTCTCAGTATTCTATGTTTTAGGCGCGGGGTTAATAATTTTAGCTAATCTCTTTATTTTGTATGGGCAGAGGAGGTAATTCAATATTGAAGACGATTGAGAGATAGGGGGGGGTAGTAGCTATTGCTTGTTAAAAAATTAGTAAAAAGAAAACCAGCCTACTCTTGCGAGCTTGCCGGTGGTTTCCTGTTTGAACACAGGATGTGTCACATTCAAATTCAACTATAATTCAACTATCAAGCAAATCCATTGGCTGAGCCAATTAAACAAATCAATCAATTAATCAGTCGTCAGCTTTTATTCAAAGCCAATTTGCCAAAAGCCGTTCAGCAGCCTTTAGCGATTTGAGAATCATTTCTGATTCCCAATAGTCATCAGATGCCCACTCAAAATATAAGTCTGACATTACTTTGGCGGCATTCCAGTCAACTCTTTCATTCCGCTTGTTGAAGTATTCGTAATCGCAACTTGCTAACGCTGAGAAGCGAGCGCTGGATTCCTCATACGCTTCCTTATCTCTACGAAGTAGAGCCGTGTACTCTTCGAGCTTTCTCTTGCGTTCATCTCTCGTAGTAATCGGCAGGGCATACACCTCTTCCGAGGTGAGTGGTACCTTTGATCCTGACGTGATGTGTAGGGTCATGGTTCCGTTGGTGTGGTCTGTTGTTGTCGTTTTCATTTGTGGATTTGCCGCGTTTGGTTGTTTACGGCTCCAGTCACTCATATCCAAAAGGTGGGGAGTGAGTAATTAGAGCCATAAACAACGGTATGAACCTGGTCTGGCTGAAATACTACACTAAATGGTGGGTTTGTAAAATGGATGATACCTCGTGCGTAGTCAGAACTTTGGCGTTATCGACGGTTATTCTAAGTGTATTTTCCCTTCATTTCTGATATAATTCCAATCATGAAAAAGACCATTTGGATTGTCATTTTTGTCATTATTTTAGCCATTATAATTAAGTTTGGATTCTATAATAATCAAGCTCCTAAGGGTAATATTAAAATCGGAATTGCCACTCTTTTGACAGGAGACTACGCCGTGCTTGGAAAAAACATTGTTAATGCTTCACAGCTGGCTGTAAAAGAAATTAATGATAAGGGTGGTGTAAATAATCGTAAAATCGAATTGTTTATTGAAGACTCTGGTGTGACAAGTAAAGACGGTCTGTCAGCAGTTCAGAAATTAATAAATGTTGACGGAGTTGATTACATTGTCGCTGGAATGAGTGGTAATGGAACATTGGCTGCAGCGCCCCTTGCTAATCAAAGTCATGTAATTTTGATGAGCCCTGTAACTGGAGGAAAGAATGTTGATGAGGCAGGGGAGTATGTATTTAGAAATGCTAATTCAGACATCTTAGCAGGACGAGATTTAGCAAATGCAATGCTAAAGTTGGGTTATAAAAATGTCGGTGTAATATCGGAAACTACTGAATATACATTGGACATAAAAAATACATTTGAAAAAACAATTAAGGATAATGGAGGGTCGATTGTGGTTTCAGAAGAATTCCAATCAGGAACTAAAGATTATCGTACACTTGTAAAAAAAGTTCAAACAGAAAATCCTCAGGCGATTCTGGTCTTGTCTCAAGTCGGTACCGATGCTGCTAATTTTATTAAACAATCGAGAGAGCTTGGATTTAATCCGCCTTTATTTACTGACTTTAACTTGACTACAAATCCTGATGTGAAAAAGATAATTGGAACATATGATGGTATATATTTTGCAGATCCGTTCTTTGATTCAAACAGTACATCAACAAAGGCATTTTTGGATTTGTACAGAGTGACTTACAATGCTCCATCTGCGATTCCATTCCACGCACTTGCAAGTTACGATGCGATAATGATGTTTGCTGATGGTATTAGGGAGGTTGGTGATAATCCTGTAAAGGTTAAAAATTGGCTAATTTCAAATGTTAAAAATAGACATGGTTTAATGGGTGTATTTTCTTTCGATAAGAATGGTAACTCTGACTTAGGGTTTACCATAAAGTTAATGAAAGGGGATAAGGCGGAGGTGGTGAGGTTTTAGTATAAATACACAATCATTTCCCTCCTATAATCCTCTCAATATCCCTGCTTTGCTCATACCTCTTACCATAGGCCTTGGTGGCTTGATAGAGTGACAATAACAGGTGATTAATATTTTGATTTTCAATCTTTATTGCAACTTCCTTGAACCAGTCGATAAAAAATGAAAAATTACCAATCATAAACATCTCAGATTTCTCATCAAGAAAACTTGGATCAACTTTGACGATGTCTTCAAGTCTCCCTGTGAATGCCTTGGCGACGGATTTGGTATCGTCCCCAGTGTATTGATTAAATACACTTCGGAGATGATCTCCATGAACAATGCTATCTACGATAAATTTTTTGTCGGTTATGGTTTGGCTGACGCTTTGAACGACTTCTTTTGAAGATTTCTTAATTGCTTCCTTGAATGACTTGCTGGGTTGAATGCCGGTGAGTCTGCTTCCCTTGGATTGACTTGCAACTTCCTGCCAGAGGGTTTCGATGGCTTTGGGGCCGGTGTAGATGGTGATGGGGCCGAGGTTGCTGATGGGGGATGGGGGTAGGGTTTGGCGGGTGGTGGGGTTGGTAGAGGCAAGACGGTATATTTTTCTTTTCTTGTGAAATGAGGTGATTATTAGTTTTTTGTTGAGTAATTTATTGACGTTGTATTCGATGGTGCTTCTTGGGGTAGAGAGGCGGAGGGCGATGGAGGCGAGGGTTCCGGGAAGGGCAAGGGAGATAAGGATTTTTCTTTCACATGATGATAATTCAAGTTGATTAATCATGGGGCTATTATATCAATGAAATAAATAAATAACCAATTTTAGTTACTTATATATTAATAATAAACACTATTTTAAGCCACAATATTTATGTAGCAGATTTTTATATGGTAATCAAAATATTATTCGTGGGATACTTATTTTATGAAAAAGATATCGATAATAATTTTAGTTTGCATTTTAATTTTCATTATTATATTGAATTGGAATTCAATTATTGATACTTTTATTCTTATATTTATAGATGATAAGAATGATTTAAATACTGCTGTTTCGGCTTTTGATAAACTAATTGATTTTAAAAAGGTCTCATTGGTTGTTGGTCCTAGTTGCAGATCTCTTCAATCATCAATAATTCCAATAATTAAAGAAAAGAATATAACGGAATATGTTACAGAATTTCCTGCTATTGGACCGCTTGTTGAATTGTCGTACGTTCGTATCGTGGCTGTATTACTGGAGGGGTTGGCTTTATGTTTGGGTTATATAAAGTTCAAAAAGTTTTGATAAATATTTTTTTAAAGTACAATAAAAATTATTTATGTATTTATGATATTTAGAGTAAATATTAAACCTGTTTCCTTGACTAACCACCCCCGATATTAGATACTAAATTCGGACTTCCAGAGGCGTTCTCTATCGTCCAGTCAAACTCGAACAATCCAGAAAAATCATGAAGAGACACGAATATCGCGTAGTAGTCAGACGTCGTGCTGGCACCGACTTGGTTGTTGCCAAGCTCTATGTGCTTGAAAGCAAAGGAGAGGGATATATCCTTGTCGCAGATGGTGCCGTTTCGCTTGGCGCAATTGGCGTTGACGCACATCAAGCTATCGGTCGTTTTGTTAGTTTCAATCCAGGTGTTGAGGTCTTTCGCGAGTACGCTAAAATGCGTCCTCGCGTCAAAAGCAATGACGAGCTGATGAAATTCGGCAAGTACATCGCCGACATTTCGGAGGATGAGCGCTACTTCGGCATCCACGTCGATACCGGTCGTAACTGGGAAGACGTCGAGGCCGCTGCCTAGCGAATCTCTGCTCCCAAAAATGGACTTCTGGGAAAAGGTCTTTCACTTATCAACACCAACCTTGGTCGTCTAACCGCGACCAACCAAAAGCCACCGCGTACCCAGCCACGGTGGTTTGATTTTTGGTCATTTTTCTATCGAAGACCTAGATTAATTCCTTACCCCTTGTGGTGCTCCTGCTCCCGCACCTTGCAACACCGGCATTGCAGGTCTCTGATTAATTGTTACCGCATTAATACTTCCATCTGGATTTGCTGGACCGCTTGCTGTGATTTGATTTCCAATCACAAGATCAAGAACTGTTCCGCTAACTGTTTTTTGTACTGCTGTACTTGTTGCTACAAAAATTATCTTAGATCCTCCGTCGCGCAACTTAAGTGTAATACTCGTCGCGTCTTTACTTAGCACCTCACCGCTCACAAGCGTCATTGCGCCACCTTGTCCTGGTCTTCCGTTTCTAATACCATTTGCCCCGCCCATCATGCCTCCTGCACCGTTTGGACCGAAGGTTTGTCCGCTTCTACCACCTTTTCCGCTCGCGCTACTTTGTCCGACTGCGTAACCTGAATAAAATGAAATCCCTCCAACTAAAACCAAAACTATTACTGCTATTATTATTTGTTTTTTCTTCATATTGTTTTTATTTTTTAAAATTGTAAATTATTTTCAAATATTACGACACGTTTTCCGCGCTCTGCACGGGGCCTGACCCCGTTATTCATATTTCAGAGCGTCTATTGGATTCAATCCCGCAGCCCGTCTTGCGGGGTAATATCCAAAGACGATTCCGATTACAGCTGAGACGGTGAAAGAGAGAATGATTGAGAACCACGAAACTTGGGTGGCGATGAGGCCCGAATAATTTATTCCAAAGGATATGAGCCACCCGAGAATTATTCCAATCGCTCCACCAATAAAAGTAAGCATCATCGCTTCAATCAAAAATTGCAAACTAATATCTCTCTTTTTGGCACCAATCGCTTTTCGGAGTCCAATCTCTCTCGTTCTCTCTGTCACGGTTGTAAGCATCATATTCATAATTCCGATGCCTCCAACCACAAGTGAAATTCCAGCAACAGAGCCAAGTAGAATTGTAAAAATTTGAGTAATACTTGACGCTGTTGCGGCAATGTCAGTTTGATTAAGAACACTGAAGTCTAGAACGCCGTTTTTGATATTATGCTTCGTGGTCAAAAGATCGGTGATTTGTGTTTGAATATCTTTTGTCGAATCTGCATCGGGCGCTTGAACACTAATCGTTGTTACATATTGATCACCTGAAAGCATTCTTTGTGCGGTTGTAAGCGGTACCCAAATCAAATCATCTTGTGATCCAAACCCCGTTCCTCCTTTCGCGACGCTGATTCCAATGATTGTAAAATCAACTTTATTAATTCTAATTTTCTTACCAATCACATCCGCACCTTCGCCATATAAGTCATCGCGAACATTTGGTCCAATTACAGCAACCTTGCTTCCAGCTTGCAAGTTCTGTTCCGTTATAAAGGTACCTTCTGCGATAGAAACATTTCTCACAGTTTGATAATCAGGAACAGTACCAGTGACAGACGTATTAGTATTTTGACCAGATGCAGTGACTTGATATCTTCCAGAAACCTCTGGAGCGATTGCTTTCATGTTTGTAACTCCTGCCTTAATTGCGTCGACGTCACTCATGGTCAAAGTTTTTGCGCTTCCACGTCCCGCACTCACTTGCACTCCAGGACCACGTTGTGCACCAGGGGTTATGAGAACGAGGTTGGAACCAATTGATTGAATGCTTGTTTGAATAGAGTTCTGCGCACCTTGTCCAATTGAGAGCATGGCAATCACGGAGCTAATTCCAATCACGATTCCAAGCATGGTAAGCCCAGAGCGCACTTTGTTTGCGAAGATTGCAGAATATGTTTCGTGTAATATATCAAATATTGTCATGAGTATTTATTTTTTTAACGAATTAATTTTTGCTAATTCGTGCACAGCATCGCGCTTTTTGTGATTCTTGCTATCTTCAGTAATTTTTCCATCCCTAATAACAATTATTCTGTCCGCATGTTCGGCGACATCGGGCTCGTGGGTGATTAGAACAATTGTTCTGCCTGACTCCTCATTTAACTTCTGAAATGTTCCCAAAACAATTTCTCCGGTCTTGCTGTCCAAGTTTCCGGTTGGCTCATCGGCCAAAATTAGACTTGGATTATTCACGAGGGCGCGAGAAATTGCCACACGCTGAATTTGTCCACCCGAGAGTTGATTGGATAGGTGAGTGAAGTGTGTTTCGTCCAGTCCTGAGGCGTGTAGGGCCTCTCTGGCACGTCTGTCGCGCTCTTCTTCGCCAACACCTGAATAGATAAGCGGAAGCATGACATTGCGAAGTACAGTGCTTCTTGGAAGAAGGTTGAATGATTGGAAAACGAAGCCAATCTTGTCTCTTCTGATATCAGCAAGTTCATCATCAGTGAGCGATGATACGTCTTTTCCGTCTAGAAAATATGTTCCCGACGTTGGAGTGTCGAGTGCGCCAAGAATATGCATCAAGGTCGACTTTCCAGATCCTGATGGCCCCATGATCGCTACGAACTCTCCATCCTTGATGGTGAAGCTGACACCATCAAGAGCAAGAAAAGCGTTGCCTTCGGGGTCGTATGTTTTTGTAATGTTTTTTACTTCAATCATTTTTTTGTTGGGGGTCAGGCCTCGTATATTTTTTAAATTATGTGTTGTGATTTTTAAATATTATGACACATTTTCCGCGCTCTACACGGGGCTTGACCCCAATTATTATCTTCCCACACCTCGTACGGCGCCACCACCTCCGCCGAAGAGACTTGGCGTAGTTGATTTTGCGACTGGTGCTACCGCGTTAGATTTTGCAGTTTTTGTTGCAATTCTATCCCCAACAAGTAGCCCGCTTGTAATTTCTGTTTGTGTATCATTTGTTAATCCGGTCTCAACTTGTTGTTGAATTGGAGTTTCGGCCACGACTACTGCAGTAGAGGATGTTGCTACCTTACTACTAAACAACTCAACGTATTTTACTCCACCACTAGTTTTGATTGCACTGTTTGGTACAACGATCACATCTTGCTTATTGTTTGTAATAATTGTTGCACTAACACTCATTCCAGACTTTACTCTGTCGTCTTGGACATCAAAAGTGATTTTGACATTATAATTCACAACACCTTGCGTAACAGTTCCAACCAAATCAATAGATTGAACAACACCAGTAATCTCTAGCCCATCTATAGCGTCGAAGGTTAGAGTTGCTTTTTGTCCCGCAACAATCTTTGCAGCATCAACTTCATTCACTGTAATATCAGCAACTTTATTTTTTGTAATAATTGTTCCAACCACAGCGCCAGATGCGACAGAATCAGATGGCTTCACACTTATCTTTGCAATCACTCCATCAAATGGGGCTGTAACAAAAAGATTTTGATAAGTTAATAGTTTTTGTTGAAGATTAATTCTTTGCGCCTCAACATCAAGATTATCCGCCCCCTGAAGTACTTTGTCATATGCCGCCTGCTTTTGTGCCAAAGTTTGAGGACCATTTTTAACAGTATTTTTTGTGTCCTCAATATTGTTCATCGAGCTAGAAAGATTTGATAAATCAGAATTTATTTTTCCAATCCAACTTGTCAAATTATTCGATGCAGTATTTGCGGCGACACTTGAATTACTCGACAATGGATTTGAATCAAGAGTCTTGATGTGATCAACAGTATTTTTCATGTCTTTAAGGACGGTAGAGAAATCTTTTGTTGCATCATAAGTTGTTTTTAGTAATTGGTCTATCGAATCTGTAGAGTCAGATCGTGCTGAATTTTTGTATACAGCAAGTGCGGCCAAATATTTGGTTTTTGCTTTATCGTAATTTATTCCAACATTATTTTTTGTAGTTTTTGCTTCAGATGGCAAAGCGATCATGCTCTGGTCTGATAAAAAGCCTGTGCCAGAATATAGCATGTCACTTGCGCCGTTCATTGTGTCTGTTAAGTCGATGTATGTTGAGGCAATGGAGTTGTATCCAGTATCGTATGCGTTATTAAGATTGTCCGATGCTTTTGCGACACTTTGTTTAGTACTGTTCAAATCGTTCTCCGCTTGAATTCTTGTCGAATCATCAGCTGGCTGAACAAATTTTTCATATGCAATTTGCGCGCTTTTATAATCTAGGTATGCGCTTGGATTGTCGATTTGTGCAATATTTTGTCCAGCTTTAACTTCTTGACCAGTGGCAACACTCACCTTGAGAATATCGCCCGATGCTTTTGTCTTAAGATCAATTTGACTTGATGCAGAAACTTGCCCGCTTCCTGTGACATTGGTGGTGATTGATCCGTTTTGAACTTCAGCGATGGCATAGGTCGTGACAGTTGTTGCTGGGAATATAACTTTTATAAGCCAATAGATTACAAGAATCAACACGATTGCGACTGCAATGCTGGTTTTCTTGTGGCCGAATGAGTACTGCTTAAATTTTAAAGACTTACTTTTTAAGCGAGTCCAAAAAGATTCTTTAAGTGATCCTGTATTTGTTTTGTGTATATTTGAAGTGTTCATTTGGATATTATTTTAATGAGAAAATTAAGAGAAAATTATTTTGCTGAAGCTGGAGCTACGGCAGGGGATTGAGTATTTGAGGAAGTTACACCTGCTGGGGCTTGAGGTGCGTTTGATGATGTCGGTGCGGATTGACCTTGCGCGTTTTGATCGCCTTGTGGCGCGGGAAGTAGTCTGATTAATTTTGCTTTTACTATACCGCCGCCTACGCCCGTGTTTTGATTGTTTGCGTTTACACCTGTGTCTGCACCTGTATTTGTGCTTGCGTTGTCGGCGTTGCTATTGTCACCAATCACCACGACATATTCGCCAACCATTAAATCTTTTGCACCAATAGTATCTCTGAATTGTCTGATTAGGGTGTCATCTGAAATGCTTATTGTTTTTTCAACATTATCTGGTGAGGCAATGACGATTGTTGGCAAATTGATTGACACGATTTTACCAACTGCACCATGTCCACCGGGGATGTTTGCATTTTGCATCATGAAATTTCCTTCTCCTGTAATACCACCCATTATACCACCTTTATTACCAAAACCTCTACCTTTATCGTCATATGGTCTGTAATAATTATTACCCATTGATCTATAAAATCCCGCCTTATGATATCCAACAAAAATTCCAGCTTGGAAAATTATTGCGGCAACGATAAGAATTATTAATATTTTTAATATACCAAATTTGTCGATTTTTTCCTTTATGTGTTTGATGTGTTCTTTCATGTTTTGTTATTAGGATTATTTAGGTGGTTGCTAAGTTGTACTAATGCTGGGCCGACGGTCGGCTAATATCGGCGGTTGCGCTGTTGCTATGCTGTTGCCCGGCCGACATCATGCTGTTGCTAATCCATTTCTTACGATTGACGCCGTCATAAGAGCTGACCATGTAAAAATTGCTAGTACAATTAGAAGACTAATTATCGCAAATACAGGTAGCGACTCAGCGAGCGTTAATAGTATTTCTTTCCAATACACAATCGCAACATCTCCATCTGAGAAAATTATTGAAAGATAATTATAAAATCCAGATTGTGTAAACGATGTGATAATTTGCGAAATTATTGGAACGGACGCTATGATCGATAGGGCAGAGACGGTGCTTAGACCAAGGGTTTTGACTTTGGCGTGTCGCCTTGCTTTGTTGTTGATTTTTAAAATTATGCCGTCTGCAAGTCCTGATGGAACTGAGGTACCTCTTGCATCTACCTTATTTAATATTTTTTTGAATTCCTCATTCATACTAGTACTATACGAGGTGGGGCGGGGGTTTGGTGCGGAGCGTGGGGTTGACGGAACGGTATCGATGTTATATAGTTGTTCCGAAATTGTTCAAATCCTCTGGAGATGTACTCCCGAGGTGTCAGTTTAAATCGAACCAGAAAGGAAAGGTGTATCATGCCAAACGAGACAAGAATAAACTTGATTAAAAAAGACCAAAATGGCGATGCCTACGGCTACAGAATTACAACTATCTATTGGGTGCTCTTGCCAAACGGCGACACTAAATTTATCGAGGTATATGAAGGCCGACACGATCCTAACGGGAACGGCAAGGGTAATTTTTCCGAATCAATCAGGGTGAGAATCATCTCACCTGAAGAAATGGAGAAAGAAGCTTCGCCGGAGGTTGCTGAGATGATCTTTCAACTCATTGACAAAAACCTAGCTACTGGCACATTGGAAATCAAGGTATCACAAAATACGGCAAATCCTATGCCGATTGCTGAACAAATCAGGAAGGCTTCTGTAATCCAAGAGGAGGAGGAACGTATTGAGATTGTAACTCAGGATACGGTTTCTCGTCTTGCTCGGCGACACCCTTCGGGGGTTGGATTCAGCTTTCATGATGATGGCGACCACGACTGCGACTGCAACGACGGCGATTAGCTGCAACCTTCGCTAAAACTGGCGGGCAATGGACACGATTCACTCGTGATAATCCATTGCCCGCCTTTTGACATTTTAAATTTTCAATATATTTCTAAGTTTCGAAATCGCCCTCCCGTACTGACTCTTAACCGTATTCATCGGTCTACCCATAATCTCCGAGATTTCCTCATAAGTTAACTCCTCGGTAATATGTAAGTGAATTATAAGTTTCTGATTATCAGATAATTGAGCGAGAGCTTTTGCGAGCGCATCGGCTGATTCCTGCTTTGTAAATATTTCATCGGGCAACGGCTCTGAATCCACCAAATTGGATTCAAAATCCGAACTTGCGTCTATTGTTTTTGCTCCATCTATGTTGAGGCTTGAGAAATTTATAGATTTTTTCTTCCTCAACTTATCTATCGCTGTATTTTTGGCAATACTAAATAGCCAAGTTTTAAAATTTTTATTTGTATCAAATTTTGATAATTTTTGCCAAGCTTTTATAAAAGTTTCTTGAGTTATGTCTTCCGCGTCTTCTTTGTTGCTGATTAATTTATATATAAAAAGATAGACAGAATTAACGTGACGTTTTACTAATATATTAAATGAATCCCTGCCTTGTATATGGAAGTTTGTTGAGTACGTTACTTCTTCAATTAATTGTAGATCTGTTTTTTCCATTTTTTATCTTCGTCTTTGTACTATGAACTTTAACATTTAGAAAGCGCTTTACCAAGCTTTCAATTTTTTTGAAATTAGCGGTCGACGGTTTAAACCATGCAATTTCTTGTCTTTTCTTGAACCAAGTTCTTTGCCTTTTAACAAATTGCCAAATATCTTTCGCGAGTAATTCTTCAAATTCCACCTTCGTTATCTTTCCTTCAAGAACTGACGCCATGTGGCCATATTCCAAGCCGAATTCGTGCATCCTCTTGAAGCTGATACCTTCAGCGTGAAGCCTCTCAGCTTCTTTTAGCATCCCTTTTTTCATACGTGCTCTGATACGCAAAAGAATACGGTCCTTCATCGTCTTGTCATCAAAATCCAAACCGATAAAAATAGCATCAAAATTTGGATTTTTGACGAGTGGGGGAACGGTCCCTAATTTTTTTGCAATTTCAATAGATCGAATTAGACGAACTCTATTAAATTCTCCACCACCGTCATTCCTTAATTGCTCTGCTCTATTATTGTCGAGCGCGATTAATTTTTTATAAAGATCCTCTGTAGTATATGTTGATAATTCTTTTCTTAATTTTTTATCAGGTAAAACTTGAGGATATACAACACCGTCCACCAGCGCGTCAATATACATTCCAGTTCCTCCACAAATTATCGGAATTTTGTTTTTCTTTAGAATTTCTTTAGCTCTACTTAACGCGGATTTGCTAAATTTATCAACAGTATATATTTTCTTCGGATTCTCTATATCTAACATGTAATGGGGAACACCCATCATCTCTTTTTTTGTTATTTTTCCAGAACCAAGATCGAGCCCTTTATATACCTGGCGAGAATCGGCCGAGATTATTTCACCATTGAATTTTTCGGCAAGCAAAACAGCTAAATCGCTTTTTCCAGTTGCAGTAGGACCGCAAACGACTATCGCTTTAGGCTTAGGGGTCTGACCCCATGCAGAGCCTTTATTTTGTGTTGTAATTTTTCCAGAAGCAGTATTCATATTAGCCTTTTCCACACATATCATTGGTGCCGGAGGAGGGACTTGAACCCTCACCCCTTGCGAGACACGATTTTGAGTCGTGCGTGTCTACCATTCCACCACTCCGGCATTTTGGTCAACCCGCCAGGCCCTCTGGGGCGTAGTCGTCACTATGATCGAGGATCACCTGACCCTATTAGTATTATTCAATATCAACACGATGTCAACATCATCATCAATATAATCATCAATATCATCATCAACATCATCATCAACAACATCGACATCGACATCATCACGTTATGCTGATACATTTACCCCAATTTGCAAAATTGACGGAAAAACCATCAAGTTTGTATATTAGGGTGAAAATCCTGGACGATTTTGGAGAATCCTCGACCAAGTGATATAATCTTTTCATATGCAACCACAATCACAATATTTTAACAACTCCATTTTTTGGATAGAGATAGAAAAAATCGTTCCAAACCCATATCAGCCTCGTAGGGATTTTGATCCAGTGGCGCTAAAGGACCTTGCTGAGTCCATCAGAATGTATGGGCTATTACAGCCAATTGTTGTGACTCGTAACGAGATCATTAAAGAGGATGGGGGGCTTGCTGTGCAATATGAGCTTATCTCGGGAGAGCGACGTCTTCGTGCTTCAAAACTTGCTGGTTTGACACAGCTTCCAGTAATTATCAGATCTGGGGATGATGATAATAGGGTAAAGCTAGAACTTGCAATTATTGAGAACCTACAAAGAGAGGATTTGAATGCGGTTGATCGCGCTCGTGCATTTCAACAGCTTGCAGATGAGTTTGGCCTAAAGCATGTGCAAATTGCTGAGAAAATGGGAAAGAGTCGTGAATATGTCACAAACACCATTAGGCTTTTGGCATTGCCTGAGCATATGCTTAAAGCACTCGGAGAGAAAAGAATTACAGAAGGACACACTCGTCCACTTTTGATGTTAGCAGATAAGCCAGAGGAGCAAGAAGTCTTGTTTAAAGAAATTTTAATTAAAAAAATTACTGTTAGAGAGGCGGAGCGAATTGCAAGAAATGTTGCTGTCGAGCGCGCAAGGAAAAAAGAGACACTCGAGAAGGATTCGGAAATGACAGAAATTGAAGGTAAATTAAATGAAGCTCTTGGAACAAGAGTGATGATTGAAAGAAGAGAGGTTGGAGGAAAAATTGTAATCGACTTCTTCAACAACGACGACCTGCATCACTTGTTGCAAATTTTAGAGGGTCAGGAAAAGATGAAGGGATTTTCTGAGAAGATTAAAAGTGAATTGGCGAGGGCGGAGGGTGGGGCTTTGAATGCAGGGGGAGGTGGTGTTAGTATTGCGGGTGTTGCAGGCGGGTATGGTAGTGAACACGGCGAGGCTGAGGCCAAAAAAGCATGGACCGTCGAGAACTTGGTGACCGCACCAAATTCTGAGTTTGTGCAAAATCAAAAGGCACGGGAGGCGGCGGAGAATGTGGCAGGCAATATGGCCGAGGATAATAATTTTGAAGGCGTCAATGTTGCGAAAAATCAAGTTGAACAAAATGAGCAAATGATTCAGGATTTAATCAAGAGTGATGATGATCTTGGCGTAAGTGAGAGCGGTGCACCAATTGATGATTCTTCACCAGCTGACAGAAATGAGGATGATGAAGATTTGTATTCGATTAAGAATTTTTCTCTTTAGACGTCGGGGTGATATTTGGCAAATATGCATAGTAGAAATCTTGTGGTCATAAATTGTGACTTCAAGATTTTCTTTATAAATTCTTTATAAAATATTTATAGAGGCATTATGTCAATCTGATATGATTCCACTCATGCAAGAAAATGAAATAAAAGTTGTCTCACTCAGTATTGAGACCGTAAGAGAAAATATTTACATTATTAGAGGCCAGAAGGTGATGTTGGATAGAGATTTGGCGATGTTATATGGGGTAAAAACGATGCGCTTGAATGAATCTGTTAAAAGAAATCATAAGAGATTTCCAGAGGATTTTATGTTTCAATTAACCAAAGAAGAATCGGAAATATGTTCAAGGTCACAATTTGTGACCTTGAACGATGAGGAAGAGGATAATAATGAAAACTTGATATCACAAAATGTGATATCAAGTTTCAGGGCTAAAAGTAAGGGTGACTTGAATTTGCAATTTATGACTTCAAGTAGAGGTCGCCATATAAAATACATGCCAATGGCTTTTACAGAACAAGGAATTGCCATGCTTTCAAGTGTGCTAAACAGCGACAGAGCAATTCAAGTAAATATTCAAATTATTAGAGTTTTTACCAGAATGCGAGAAATGATAGACGCTTATAAGGATTTAAAGGAAAAAGTGGAAGAAATGGAAGCAAATAATGAAATTTTGTTCAATGAAATATTTAAATCGATCAGATCGCTAACGTATGAAAAGGAAAAACCGAAGGGTAAGTTTGGTTTTGTTGCAGATAGGTAATTTGCCTCTAAGAATGGCTAAAAACGTGAGTCTGTCTAAGGTCACAATTTGTGACCTTAGACAGAAGGCTAATTGTAAAGGCCTGTTTAAGATCGCAATTTGCGATCTTAGTCGCGTGGCTAATAATAAGATTTTCTTTTAGATCACAATTTGTGATCTTAGTCACATGACCAACAATAACGGTATATTGGAAGTCACAAATTGTGACTTCCAATAAGTTAGCAATAATAACAATATCTTTGATATCGCAATTTGCGATATCAAGTTATAGGTCTAAAAGTAAGACTAAACTTTGAGGTCGCAATTTGTGACCTCAAACAGACTCTCTTGTCAGACTGAAAATTTCCAAATTCTAACCTACTCCGCCTTTGCCTCCTCCTTCTTCTTAAACCCACCACGCTTTCCAATAACTTTCGGTAGAGCTAATATTTCAAGTGCGCGCTCTAATGTAATTGTGTAAACATCATCAGTCTTTAGAGATCTAAAATCAGCATCGTGAACAATATATGGTCCAAATCGTCCAATGCTTGCTGTTATATTTTTTCCACTCTCCGGGTGCTTTCCCAAAACTCTTGGAAGTGACAGATAAACCAAAGCTTGTTCGATTGAAACATTACTTGGGTCAACTTCTTTTGGAATTGATGCCATTCTCGGTTTTTTATTTTCTGGACTCTTTAATCCCAATTGAACATAAGGGCCAAATCTACCAATCTTTGTAAAAATAGGAAGGCCAGTCTCTGGGTCGGTTCCTATTGGTTCATCAGTCTTGATTAAAACACCCTCGTTTGTAAGCGCACCATCACAATCTGGGTATTTTGAACAACTCAAAAACTTTCCTGTTCTTGCGAGTTTGATTATCATACTTGCTCCACACTTTGGACAAACATGTGATGCATCTGCATCACCTAGATTTGTAATCTTTTCAATATCAAGTTTTTCTTCAATAATTTTTGTGAGTGGTGTGTAGAATTTTTTGATTGTAGGAATATATTCGGCTTTTCCGCCTGCAATATCGTCCAGCTCATTTTCCATTTCAGCTGTAAAATCGTAATCCACATATTTAAGGAAGTGTTCTTCAAGGAATGTGATGACAACTTCTCCAGTGTCAGTTGGCTTCAATGATTTTCCAACTTTCTCAACATACTGTCTGGTCTCCAAAGTTTTTATAATACTTGCGTAAGTTGAAGGACGGCCGATACCTTTTTTGTCCAACTCTTTAACAAGACCGGCTTCAGAATATCGACTTGGTGGCTCTGTGAATTTTTCAACCCAAACCATTTTTTCAAGTTTTAGTTTCTCATCCTTTTCCGTTTTAGGTAAAATAACATCTTCACCAACAGCATCGGGATCAGCCTTTAGCCATCCATCAAAAATTACACGAGATCCCGTGACAGCAAAGTTCGGAAGTTTTTTGAGTGCGTCCACGTTGATTCTGCCCGAGCTTACACTGGCGCTCTCATCGGCACATGCGATTATTTTTGTTCTTGCAATTCTTGCGTCGGACATTTGAGAAGCTAGGGTTCTAGCTCTGATTAATGCATACAATTTCTTCTCATCATCATTGCCACCAGCCTTTGCAAGGGATAGGTGAGTTGGTCTGATGGCTTCATGGGCCTCTTGAGCATTTTTACTTGTTGATTTGAACGCTTTGGTTTCTGCGTATTTATCGCCAAATTCTTTTTTAATAACGTCACTCGCTTCTTTTATGGCAAGGGCACTTAGGTTTGTACTATCTGTACGCATGTATGTAATGTGTCCACCTTCATATAGCTTTTGCGCAATACCCATTGTTCTTGATGGAGTAAAACCAAGTCTCGATGATGCCGCTTGTTGCAGAGTTGAAGTTGTAAATGGTGGGCGAGAGGTCCTCTTTAATTCTGTTTCTTCAATATCTTTAACTTTCCAAATAGTCTTCTCACCAAGTGCTGTAACTTCCTCAGCCCGCGCTTTTTCTTTTATCTCCTCTGTACATGCCATTTGTAAAACAGCGCCATCTTTGTTCTTAAATTCAGCGGAGATTGGATAATATGCTTCGGGTATGAATGCCTTGATTTCTCTTTCGCGTTCAACAAGAATGCGTAGTGCGGGGGACTGAACTCTACCTGCAGAAAGACCGTACCTAACTTTTTTCCAGATTACGCCAGATAGATCATATCCAACAAGCCTGTCCAAAACTCTTCTAGCTTCCTGTGCCTTTCTTAAATTGTCATCAATTTCTCTTGGATGAGCGATTGCCTCTCTTATGGCCTCCTTTGTAATTTCATGATAAACAACACGCTTTGGATTTTTTAATCCAAGCGCCTCTTTAAGGTGCCATGCTATCGCTTCTCCTTCACGGTCGGGGTCAGTCGCCAAAAGAACAGCTCCAGCTTTTTTTGCCCGTGCACGAATATCATTTATGACCTTCTCTTTTCCTGGAGAAATTTCATAGTGGGGAACGAAGCCAGCCGGGATATCAATTGCGGTCCGGTTGCTCTTTGGTAGGTCTCTGATGTGGCCAACTGAAGCCACGACATCATATTCACCATCCAAATATTTGGAGATGATTTTTGCTTTAGCGGGGGACTCAACGATCAAAAGGTTTTTTGCCATTAGTTATAATTAATACTACATATATTCAGATTGTGCAAATTTAAGCAAAAAAAAGCCTATAATAAAATTAATTTATAAACTCAATTTCGAATAAACCTTCCCATATCTCTCCTCGACCAAACCACGCATTTGAAGCATAGATACCGTAACTAGAACTTTGGAAATATTGAATCCAGTTCTTTGGCAAATTTCATCAGGGGTGATGGGGGAGTCTAGTAAATCTAGAATTTCCTTTTCATCTCCTCCGCAAGAATCAAAAAGTGATTGCGAAACTTCTTTAATTGAATATTCTGTAATGCCGAGCGTGTCTGTTATATCAACTGCGGAAGAAATCGGAACAGCACCCTGCTTGATTAATTCTCTGGGTCCTTCTGAATGAACACTAAATATTGAACCAGGTACTGCTAAGATATCGCGATTATATTCAACAGCTAATCGCGCGGTGATCATTGTTCCAGAATCTTTTTTGCCTTCTATAACTACTGTTAAATCTGAGATGCCCGCCATAATTCTATTTCGCAACGGAAAAGTCCAGACATTTGCACGTACATTCGGCTCAAATTCGGAAATTAAGATTCCACCACTTTCATAAATTTGTTCTGCCAATCGGACATTGCTTCTTGGATACAAAACATCACTATCTAGCCCTGACCCAGGAATTGCAATACACGGTATTTTGTGACGTAAACATAATCTGTGAACAATGCTGTCTATGCCAATTGCTAAGCCAGAAACTATGGCAATTTTGTCTCTATATATAGAGAGGCCTTCGATTAATTTCTCACATGCCAGTTGTCCGTACTCGGTGTAGGAACGTGAGCCAACGATGCAGATGATTTTGATGGCTTTATCATTGGCTATGCGCCAAAGAAGTCCTCCAGGCTCGGCTGAACCTTCTGGCACCACGCCTGACGGAGCCTCCATTTCTAGAGTATTTCCCTCCGTATTCGCCATATTTGCCGCCAAATTCTCCTCCAAATCCCCGTCATTTTCCTTGCTAATATAATATAGTGTCCTTGGTGGGTCACTAATTTGTCTTAATAATCTTGGATAATCCACCGTCTTGATTTGTTTAATTTGTTTTATTTGCATGGCTAAATCATAACAATATGATATGATATTTCTATAAATTATTCATAAAGAAAAACAAAAGAAAAAAAGATGTTAGATATTAAATTTATACGTGAAAATAAGGACCTTATCGACGCTGGTGCCAAGAAAAAGCATATTAACTTCGACGTTAATAAATTAATTGAAGTAGACGACGCTAGAAGATCCTTGCTAACATCTATTGAAAACAAAAAGGCTGAGCAAAATAAAGTTGGAGAAAATATTACTCGTCCAACAGCCGATCAGGCAGATAGAGAGCGTCTAATTTCAGAGATGCGCGATCTGAAAGATCTGATTAAGGTTGAAGAAGAGAGATTTACTGAAATAATGAAAGAGTGGCAACAGCTTATGGTTGCTGTTCCCAATATTCCTGATATGTCTGTGCCTGAAGGGCTTGATGATTCAGATAATGTTGAAGTTAGAACATGGGGTGAAATTCCTAAATTTGATTTCAATCCTATGGGTCACATTGATTTGATGCTTCAAAACGACATGGCCGATTTTGAAAGAGGAACAAAGGTTGCAGGGTTCCGAGGATATTTCCTTAAAAATGCTGGAGCAAGACTTGAGTTTGCTGTTTGGCAAGCCGCGATGGACTTCTTTACAAAGCGTGGATTTGATCCAATGATTGTTCCATCACTTGTTAGAAGAGAAACACTGCTTGGAACTGGATATATTCCTCAAGGAGAAGATGATCTTTATAAAACACAAGACACAGATTATCTTGCTGGAACTGGAGAGGTTGCAACAATGTCATACTATTCTGATGAAATAATTGATCTTAAGGATTTGCCAAAAAAGATGCTGGCCTTTTCTCCATGTTTTAGAAGAGAAGCGGGAAGTCATGGTAAGCAAACAAAGGGAGTTTATAGAGTTCATGAATTTTTCAAATTAGAGCAAGTTATTTTGTGTGAGGCGTCTCATGAGATGTCAGTAAATTTTCACGAAGAATTAACTAGAAATGCTGAAGAATTTTTGCAAGCACTTGGATTGCCACATCACGTTGTGATTAATTGTGGAGGGGACATTGGACTTGGACAAGTTAAAAAATATGATATTGAAGCTTGGATACCATCAGAAAATAGATATGGAGAAACTCATTCATCATCATACTTCCACGATTTCCAAACAAGAAGATTAAATATTAGATACCGTGATACAGAAGGAAAGTTGCGTTTTGCTCACTCATTGAACAATACTGCTATTGCAACACCTCGTGTTCTTATCTCCATTGTTGAAAATAATCAACAAGCTGATGGATCAATTGTCGTTCCTGAAATTCTAAGGCCATACATGAGTGGCGTTTCTGTTATAAAGGCACCTGAGGCTGTTGTGCATGCTGTCGCGCACGAAGCTGTAACTCCCTCAACCCCCGTCGAACATTCTGCCGATTCCTCCGACACCTCCGTTCTGAACGAAGATGCAAAGGAATTATAGACATACAAAAGATGTTTTAAAACATTCCGCTGTTTACAAAAAGCGGAAGAAGGCAAAAATCGTTAAATTAATTATTTTGGCGATACTTCTTCTGTGTGTTTTAATTGGACTTGTTTTTATAGTTAGACTATCGGTTTTTTCAATTTCAGAAATTCAAATTAAAGGTTTACAATCTGCGAATACCCAAGATGTTATAAGCGAAGTTGAATCTCAGGTTGGCGGAAGTTATGCGCTCGTTTTGCCCCGAAAAAATATTTTCTTTTATCCAAAGGAAAAAATTAAGCAGGATTTGCTAAATAAATTCCACACATTTGCTGATGTTCAAATAAAAACTGTCGATACAAATAAGTTGGAGGTCACTGTCATCGAAAAAAACGCTGTGGCAGTTTCATGTCAGGATGAGCAAACAATTATTGCAGGAACTTTTTCTAATTGTTTTTTTATCGATGCTGTAGCTCATGTGTTCCAGCCTGTTATTGGTGAGCCAGATCAGAGTTTGGATAGATATGTTGATGCAAATCTAAACACTGGATCAAGCACTCTCTCGGGTGAGGTGATGGAAGAGGTTCAAAAAGTCAAAGCTAATTTGGCAGAGAAAAATTTGATAACCGGTTTTGTCAAAATTGTCGATATTAGAACGGCTGAATTTCACATATTGAATAATGGTAAAATAATAATTTCACTGCCGGTTGAGGACGATTTTGTTAGCATTTTGGATACAGCGTTGAATACTAAGGCGCTGGCTGATGGGGTCTTGTTTGATTATGTTGATGCAAGGTTTGGTAATAAAGTTTTCTTCAAGTTGCAAGATGGATCGTCGGGTCGGTCGGGAGAAATTGGAGTTTCTGCATCGTCGACAGCCTCATCTACTACTCGTGTGTCAGTAGCTTCCTCCACATTGCATGCGTCGCCTAAAACAAATTTAGCTTCCTCATCGTCGTCCTCACCATCATTGGTGTCTCACAAAAAAACAACAAAAGCTACAACAGGAGGGGCACAAAGTAAAAAGAGGTAGATTATTTAAAAAAATGGTTTCGCGAGAATTAGTGTGAAAGATTTTTATAAATCGTAGTCAGGATTTTTTACCCCTGAATAGTAAAATTGACGGTTTTTCCGTCAACTTTACTAATTAGTCCAAGAATATCGCTGTATACATTATTGTATTTTAATCATTTAGTCATCCACCATATTGATACTTGTCGAATAATCACCAAAATTGACCATAAACTCATGATAATAGGATTTATATTTAACCCTTATTTAATAACCTCTAGGGAAAATAATCATTTTATTATCAACCCCCGATGATAATAGAAGACCTATAAATATCCTTATATATAGGCTTAAAACATCAATATTAATTCCTATTATCATCAACACATTATTTAGGCATATCTCTACTTTGTCTTCGTCAGCGTCCACAATCAAATCCACGGGCAAATCCCTGATACAAAGTAGCCGTATTTGCTATAATACGGGTATCATGATATCTGGATATATCGAAAAGCGGGCACATGTCTCTCTGCTGAACGTGGCTGAATTTGACAGAAAAATAAATTAGGTGTATATTAAGCATATTAACACCACTAACCCTGTCTTGAAAAAGGCAGGGTTAGTTTTTTGTGCTATTATTGTGGCATGAAAAATGAAAGAGTTGTCGTATACATAGACGGCGGAAACACATACAGAGCGTTGAAGAATATCAACGCCTTCGATGGTATTAGAAAATTTAGTTATCTTGATTTTGTGAATTTTATTGTTGGAGATAGAATCCTTATATCCAAAAGATATTACATTGGAATAGTCAAAAACCATGATAATACAGCGAAAGGTGAACAAATGGTAAAAGACCAACAAAAACATCTTGAAGGACTACGTACTGACGGCTTTGAGGTAAAGAATGGAAAAATAATGTACGATTCTGGAGCAATAAGAGAGAAGGGTGTCGATGTAAAAATAGCTGTTGACCTAGTGGTTGGTGCAGCAGATAATCTTTATGACACAGCAATAGTTATCTCATCTGACACAGATTTAATCCCTGCAGTTAAATATGTTAAGGGAGCCAAGGGTAAAAAAGTTGAATATATAAGCTTTGGACAAAGAATCTCAATTGCAATGGTAAAAGAGTGCTCGAGCACTAGGACCTTCATTGACGGTGATATCGTTGATTTTAAAATAGAAAAGACAAAATAAGTTTCCATTCGTCAGGGTGTCGACGTGACATATGCAATGTGACACGTGATGATGTGACGCGCGTGATGTTGCAAATTATATTTTTATGTTAAAATATGTGTCATGAATATTATGAATAGTATTTTTGCACAAGACAAAAAGAAATGGTTAAATAGTTTGTTAAAAAAAACAAAAGTAACCTTTGCCCTCGGAATTATTTTGTCCTTTGTAATCCTCCTCCTCGCCTTCTCTCTCATTAAAACCACCACCTATCTTACCTCTATCTCCGCTCGCCACCAAGCCGATAAATCCAAGGTCTCTGTAGTGAAGGGGGTTACAGTAACTCAACTCCCATCTGCCCCAGGTCAACCTATCAAATGGACCGCTTTGATAAGCGCCTCCACAATCTCGGCTGGTCAACACTTGATTGAAATACCAAAGTCAGCAAAAGGTGTGAAGGTAAAGCCTGCCGCCTCTGCCGTCGCCACTGCTAGCGCTTCTGCTATCGCCACATCACCTTCATCATCTAAATCCACACAAAACACTTTAACCAAAACAGACAGACAAAAACTCCAAGAATTATCAAAACAAAATGCTGTCTCATCTGAGTCTCTTGCTCTAGCGGAATCACTGAAGAAACAAAACAAAGAAAAGTTACAACTGGTATATACACAAAGAAACTTCTTCTCTCGCTTTGTCGCTTATATAAGTGGAGCATTTTCAAAACTAGGTAGCTCTATGGCTTCTGTTGCGACAGCGGTGGATGAAACAGTGTCAGCTCCAACTGCACCACCGCAACCTGAAGTTACGGTGGTGGATGTGTTGCCACAAGCGCAAGTTCAAATTCAAACGCAAACTGATGCGTCGGCACAATCTGGTACTCAAACTCAAACTGATCCTGCTGTGACTGGTGCTCCAACTACAAACGAACAAGGATCAACAACGCAAACCTCGCAAGATGTCGCTGGCGGAACTGGAACAGGATCTGGCGGAACAACGGGAACGGGCGGAATGGGTGTAAATACTGGAACTGGAACTGGAGCATCAACCGATCAAACTTCACCTAACTCCACAAGTGTTGGTGATTCATCATCCTCTATATCTACAACACCTCCTGCTATATCATCAACATCTACACCCTCAACCAAAACCACAGACGTAGTTGTAGAATACCAAACCCCCACCCCAACAATCGCAGAAGCTACCACAGACACTGGAAAGATTGTAACTGTATCCGATTCTGCGGGGACTGTTGCTGGTCAACCTCACACAACTAATGTTCTTGCATTTACAAATATTCCTCCAATATATAGAGTAGGACAAGAGAGCAAGATAAAAATCAAATGGCTAAACAACAACGGTCAAGATATGCAATTTCATGCATACGATCTTGATGGTGATGGAAAGTTAGACTACGTAGAATGGACAGTACCTCACCTCTCCACTCAAACATTTGAAATTATTTTCATAACAAAAGCGCTTGAAATGGATGAGAACGGAGAAATAGTAGGAGACATATATGACGAGGTGAAGAATCAAGATAATACATGGGCAATAATTCCAGATGGTCACACTGTGAGGGTAACATTTGAAAAATTCCTAACAAACAAAAATGACAATACTATTTATGCCCGCCCAGCACAAGCCGGGGCACAAACGGGCGGGGCACAAGCGGGAACACAAGGGTTGCAGGGAACACAAGGATCATCATCAGACACAACATCCGTCACAACCGCAAGAATAGACGTATACCCCGTATACGATGGAGTTGCAAGCGACCAGTCTGTTGCTACTTTCCAAAACATCGACACTGAAAAGATGTACAAAGTCCTTCTCACCAATCTCCCTCATTCTACCAACA
>CAINHC010000018.1 GCA_903848795.1 uncultured bacterium
TGATGTTAAGTTGTTGCAACAATTCCTAAATACTCACGGCTTCCCATTGGCAAAGAATGGTGTCGGATCAAAAGGAAAAGAAAACACCATCTTTGGTCCGGCGACAAAGGCTGCGCTCATTAAATTCCAGAAGGCTAACAAAATTCAGCCTGCTGTGGGATATTTTGGACTAAAGACCCAGGCTGCTATTTCAAAAGAATTATAGAAGATAGGAATTAATCTAGTTAGGTTAAGGGGTGATTGTGAAATGTGGATTCCGTGTTTGATTTTTGCTATATATCATATATGATATATAAATATGAAGAACAACCCAAAAACAGATAGTAACAAGAATTTAGGATTTTTTATAAAGAAACTCCGTGAGGATAGGAACCTAACTCAAAATGATTTTGCAAAACTTTTAAAGACTTCACAAAGTGCTGTTGCTAGAATTGAAAATGGTGGGCAAAATATGACAACGGATGAGTTGAACAGAATTAGCCAGGTGCTTGGTAGAAAGATTGTGGCCATTTCTGATTCTATCGATATTGAAATTGAAGGTGGAAGAAAATTATCGGGAACTATTGAAACTAATACATCCAAAAACGGTGCACTTGGTTTGATTTGTGCGTCGCTTTTGAATAAAGGAAAAACAAGACTTCATGGAATTCCTAGAATTGAAGAAGTGCAGAGAATTATTGAACTTATGGAGAGTATTGGCGTTTCAATAAGATGGATTGATAGAAATACCCTGGAGATTGTTGTTCCAAAAAAACTAAAGGTGGATAGTTTGGATCAGGTGGCAGCTGGTAGAATTAGATCGGGTCTTATGATAATTGGTCCATTGATTCACAGGGAATCTATATTTAAAGTTCCTCATGCTGGTGGATGTAAAATGGGACAGAGGACTATTTCTGCTCATCGATATGGACTAGAAGATTTGGGTGTCAAAATAGAAACAAAATCAGATCACTATTTGATTGAATCCAAGAAGCTAAAGCCGGCCCATGTTATTATGTCCGAATCTAGTGATACCGCGGCTGAAAACTTGGTGATGGCAGCGTCCTTGATAAAAGGGGAGACCACTATTCAATTTGCACCACCAAATTATCAGGTGCAGGAGGTTTGTTTCTTTCTAGAAACTCTAGGAGTGAAGATAGATGGAATTGGAACAACTACACTCGTTGTTCATGGAGTTGATGAAATAAATATGGAAGTTGATTATTACAATAGTGAAGATCCAACAGAATCGATGATGTTTATCTCAGCTGGTATCGTTACTGAATCTACTTTAACAATCACGAGATGTCCAATAGATTTTTTGGCACTTGAAATGTTGAAGCTGAAGAAAATGGGATTAAAATATAAGCAGTCTTCAGTTTATCTGGCAAAAAATGGTAGAACAAAATTGGTTGATATTACAATTTATCCTTCCAAACTCTCGGCGCCAATTGATAAAATTCACGCTCAACCATATCCCGGAATTAATACTGACAACCTGCCATTTTTTGTTCCTATTGCAACTCAAGCGAAGGGTATAACCTTAATTCACGATTGGATGTGGGAGAATAGAGCGATATATTTTGCTGAGCTAAACAGATTGGGTGCCAATATTAATCTAGCTGATCCTCACAGAGTCTTTATTCAAGGCGTGACTCCACTTAAGGGGGCTCAGATTGTCTGTCCACTAGCCCTTCGTCCAGCAGTTATAATTATGGTTGCGATGCTTGCAGCTAAGGGTAAGTCGATTCTTCGAAGTATTTATCCTATTAGTAGAGGGTATGAGGATATTGCAGAGCGCTTGAACGGAATAGGAGCGGATATTAGGGTTATAAAGGAAATTTAATTAATCTCTCTTTTTTACTTTTTTAATAAAAATATCTGTATTCTGCGGTTCTGGTTTTAAGGGGGTTGAAATTTGCCACATCGCTTCAAATTGAGTCTTAAGAAGTTCTGTAAAATCCTTGCTTTGAATTATAAAACCAAACATTTCCTTTTCGGAGGAGAGGAATCCAACCTTATCTTTAAACATCCAATAACCCATATTCCATGTCATATTTGCTGGTGCTATTCTCAGTTCTCTAAGGTGTTCTCTTCCAACTCCTAAAAATGGATAGTCTTTTAATTTTAGTTTCTTATCATTAGGCCAAATACCTCTAATAGATATATTTTTCTCGATTCTACGTATATTTAGTTCTTCGAGATATTCCTTTCCTAAAACTTTCATCATTTCACTCATTGGCCACATTAGAATGGTATCAATATTGCTGTTTAGCATAATTTGATTCATTATTTGTTTCAAACCTTCGGCTCCTGAATATAATTTGAATTTGGGCTCAACATGATTAGTGATGGACGCCAAAGAGGGGAGTATGTCTTTAATTGACGCCTTTTCTTTTTTTAGATAATTAATTTTTTCTTGTATGAGTTCTAAAATATTTTCAATATTATCTACGAAGAAATATTTTTTATTATCTTCATAGCTCTCAGTTACCAGTCCCTTTTCAATGAGTATTTTAAGATTGTCGTATACAGAGGGTCTTGGAATATCAAGTCTCTCAGATATTTTTCTCGCTGTTGAACCCCCAGATTCAACTAGGTCCTTAAAGACCCTGCGGGAATTTTCAGGGATATTTAATTCTTCAAATATTTTATCAAACATTTTGATAGATAGATTTGGTTTTAAGTAAATGTTGTCGATATTCGACGACAGTTTTACAATAGCATGCATTTGAACTAAAATCAACAAATCATGAAAAAAAGCAACAAAGTATATATTATTTTGGCACTTGCGGTTTTTGCTATATTTTTTATTATTAAACTAGCTGGTGATACCGCTTCAGATTCTAAGACTATAAAGATCGGGGTTGTTATACCATTGACTGGAACACAGTCATTTGCGGGGGAGGGATTAAAGAATGCTCTTATTTTAGCTCAAGAAGATATTGCGAATCAAAAGAAATTAGGCAAACCATTTAAATATGACTATAAGTTAATATTTGAAGATTCACAGCTTGACCCAAAGCTTGCAATTAGTGCAGCCAATAAACTTATTGATGTTGATGAGGTAAATGTGTTATTGGATGCGTACGCACCGATAGGTAACGCGGTCTCTTCTATTGCAGAAAAAAGAGGCGCTCCTCATATTTCTGTAGCTTTTGACCCAAAGATCGCGGATGGTAAATATAATTTCATACTTTTTATGAAACCCGACACAGTTTCTAGAGTATTTCTTGAGGAATTACAAAAACGAAATGTTAAAAAAATATCAATACTCAGAGTTAATAATTCTGGGATAGCGTCCGTATACCAGGCGATTAAAGATTTGAGTCCTAATTACGGTGTATCTATTTCCTCAGATGAGGTGTTCCAACCAGGGGAAAAGGATTTTAAAAGTTTGGCGATGAAAAGTATTTCTAGTAAGCCGGATGAACATGTGCTGCTGGCTCTTTCTCCTGAAATAGAGTTACTTACAAATCAACTTAATGATTATGGTGTTACAAATATAACAACGGCATTTTACTTTGATGTAGCTCAGAATAAGGAAGTATTCAGAGGATTGTGGTTTGCGGGCTATTCTAAATTAGGCGATACTAACTTTGAGGGTAGATATAAAGAGAGATTCAAAAGAGAAATGACATTTGGTATACCGAATTTCTACGATGCTTTTAATATAATCGTCGACACCGCTGAAAATTATAATGGAAATCAAAAACCAGATGACAATTATTTTGCTGAAAAAATAGGGGAAGTAAAAGCATTTAAAGGTGTACTTGGTAATTTAAGTTCCGATTCAGACGGAATAATTGATACTCCAGCTTCGATAAAGACTTTTACTGATAATGGAACAGATTATCTGAGTAAATAAGGCGTGTCTAGTGTTTGGCTTTTTAATTCTTGTAAAAAGGGCTTTTTTCTGAATTCTACATCATGATTGTCTGCTTTTGGAAAAAACCACAAGGTGTGCTAGGATATACCCCTAAACAAATTAAATTAAATCAAATATATGCACCTTGGTAAAAAGACGAAAATAGTGGCTACAATTGGTCCCGTAACAGAATCGACAGAACAATTAAAAAAGATGCTTAAGGCGGGAATGAACGTGATGAGAATGAACTTCTCTCATGGTGATTTTGCTGAACATCAAGCAAAGTTTGACAATCTAAAGAAAGCAATCAAGGAAACTGGAATACCTTGTGCAATTATGCAAGATCTATCTGGTCCAAAATTTAGAATTGGAGATTTTTATCAAGAGCGTGTAAATCTAAAGAAGGGAGAATTCATCACCCTCACACCTGACAAAATCGTAGGCGATGAGAAGCGCGTTTCTATAAATTATCCAACACTTCATAATGAACTTAAGGTGGGAAATATTGTGATGGTTGATGATGGTAAAAAGCAATTTGAAGTTGTTGAAATCAAAGGAAAGGAAATTAAATGTAAAATTCTAATTGGAGGTGATACAAAAGGGAGACGTGGAGTTAACTTGCCAGGCGCATACCTGAAGGTTAGTTCTCTTACAGACAAAGACAAAAGGGATATTGCTTTTGGAATAAAAAATAAAGTAGACATTGTTGCTTTTTCTTTCGTTAGAACAGCTGCTGATGTTAAAGAACTTAGAGAGATTCTTGATAAGGCAAAGTCAAAAGCTATGATTATGGCTAAGATTGAAACTCAAGAAGCTGTTGATAATATTGATGAAATTATTGCTCTATCTGATTCTGTAATGGTGGCGAGAGGGGATTTGGCGGTTGAAATTGGATACGAAAACACACCACTTGTACAAAAGATGATTATTAAGAAGGCAAATGAAGCTGGAAAGCCAGTTATTACTGCAACTCAAATGCTTGAGTCAATGATTAAGTCTCCTGTACCAACAAGAGCTGAAGTTTCTGATATCGCAAATGCTATTCTTGATGGAACAGACGCTGTTATGCTTTCTGAGGAATCAACACTTGGTGATTATCCTGTGGCTGCAGTTGAAATGATGTCAAGCATTGCTCTTAAGGTAGAAAGTTCTGAACATCACGCAGAAATGTTGTGGGGAATGCATGCACACCATATAGGCGTGGGCCATTCAACTACGCTTGCTGCAATGGAAGCTGCTGAGAAAGTGGATGCAAAATACATTGTTGCCTTAACTGAATATGGTTATGCCGCAAGAATGGTTTCAAGAAATAGAGGTCATCAGCCAATCTTGGTTGTTACTCCAAACCCAGTTTTGTTTAATCAATCATGTTTGATGTACGGTTGTTATCCAGTGATGCATGAGAAGTATAAGAGTTTTGACGAGGCACTAACTAAAGTTAGACCAATGCTTATAAAAGGAAAGCTTGTTAAGAAGGGGGATAAGGTTGTTATTGTATCTGGCGCACCATTTGGTAAGACTGAGGAGTCTAACGTAATGTTGATAGAGACAATCTAATTGGTACGAACTCATAATTCAATATAAAAAACAGAAAAATAAAAAAAACAGAGCGGCCATCCTTCAATGGAGGGCCTTTTGTTTTGTGTTTTACTATTTATACTTCTTGATATGCCATATATGCCATTACTACATAAAATCTTCTGAAATTCTTTAGAATTTATTTATAGAAATATTATCTCTATTTGTTATACTATTCTCACTATGCAACAAACATCAATCAAAACAAATTCATACACAATAAAAGATACCGATTTATTTATGTCTTCTGCTGGTAGTGGAGAGGGTAGGGGTACTCGTGTTTATGATTTAAAACTTCGTGATTTACCACAAGAGGAAAAACCAAGAGAAAAGTTGCTATTTTATGGCACATCAAGTTTGTCTTTAGCAGAATTAGTAGCGGTAGTCTTAAACGTCGGAACAAAAAATGAGGATGTGCTTGCTATGTCAAAACGTCTTGTAAAAGAATATGGTGCGAGCGCATTGTCTTCTCATTTGAATCCACAGCAATTAACAGATGATTTGAATATTCCAATCGGCAAAGCCTGCCAGATTGTAGCCTGCAGTGAAATAGGTCGGCGTCTTCATAAGAAAAATGATATTGGTCTTGCGGTAATTAGAACTGCAAAAGATGCATATGATTACCTAAAAGATATACATTCTCTGCCAAAAGAGCAACTCCGGGGTATATATTTAGATACTCACAATCGTGTTATCCATGATGAAGTTATATCAATTGGTACGGTTAACACCAATATTGTTCATCCAAGAGAGGTTTTTAGACCCGCCCTAGAGTATGGCGCCGTGGCCGTGGTACTTGCTCATAATCATCCTTCTGGTATTGTTAGTCCAAGCACGGCTGATATTGAGATCACAAAACAGCTAATTCAGGCTGGGAAAATGATAGGTATTCATGTTTTGGACCATGTCGTCGTGACAAAAACTGGATATCAGAGCGTTGAGATTGATTATCAATAAGCGATTTGATGATTTGAGCAGGAGATTAGACGAGAATTATGAAAAAATAAATTTAAACAATAAAATGTCTACACTTTATGTTGTTGGAACTCCAATAGGGAATTTAGAAGATATCACCTTCAGAGCGGTGCGCGTTTTGGGTGAGGTGGATCTGATTTTGTGTGAAGATACTCGTACAAGTAGGACTCTTTTGAATAAATATGACATCAAGACACCGACCATGTCTTTCCATACGCATAGTGGTTTGGCTAAAATAGATAAAATTATTGAAATGCTAAAAGAGGGGAAGAATCTCGCGCTTATAACCGACGCTGGCACTCCAGCGATTTCAGATCCAGGATCACTTCTTGTTTCGAAAGTAAGAGAAGAATTGGGAGGGGATGTAGAGATCAAGGCTGTTCCTGGTCCATCCGCTTTAACTTCAGCACTTTCAATTGTAGGCTTACCAGACCATCAATTCACCTTCATCGGATTTTTGCCGCACAAAAAAGGGCGAGAAACTATATTTAATAAGATCGCAGACGCAGATAAGGAATCATTCGTGTTTTATGAATCAACACACAGAATTGAAAAGACCTTAGATTCGCTGAAGGAGCATTTTGAAAAAGTAGAAACACCAGAGCGACGAGTGTATTTAGCACGTGAACTCACAAAAATGTTTGAGGAATGTCTTGTTGGAAGTGTAGATGAACTGATGCAAAAAATTGCAGAGGATAGCAATAAAACAAGGGGGGAGTTTGTGGTGATTGTAGGACCGAACTTCTTGTAAACAATAAAATTGGTAAATTATCGACGATGTTGCAAATTATATTTTTATGTTAA
This sequence comes from uncultured bacterium, assembly GCA_903848795.1. Taxonomy (GTDB): domain Bacteria; phylum Patescibacteriota; class Minisyncoccia; order Phycocordibacterales; family CAIZLB01; genus CAIJKW01. Next base: position 7,205 of record CAINHC010000018.1, read on the forward strand.
AATATATGTCATGAATATTAGGAATAGTATTTTTTTGCAAGGCAAAAAGGAATGGTTAAAAAGACAAACAAAAACTTTTGGTCCAGGAATTATTTTTACCCTAATAATCCTCCTTCTCACCTTCTGCCTCATCAAAACCACCACCTATCTTACCTCTAGCTCCGCCCGTCACCAAGCTGAGAAAGCCAAGGTCTCTGTAGTGAAAGGGGTTACGGCAACACAACTTCCATCTGCCCCAGGTCAACCTATCAAATGGACAACTCTCATAAGTGCTTCCACAATTTCGGCTGGTCAACACTTGATTGAAATACCGAAGTCAGCAAAAGGAGTGAAGGTAAAGGCTGCCACCTCCGTTGCTGTCGCTTCTGTCGCCACCACTGCAACAACATACAAACCGAACACTTTAACCAAAACAGACAGACAAAAACTCCAAGAATTATCAAAACAAAACGCTGTCTCACCTCTGTCTCTTGCTCTGTCGGAGTCACTGAAGAAACAAAACAAAGAAAAGTTACAACAAGTATACGCACAAAGAAACTTCTTCACTCGCTTTGTTGCTTATATAAGTGGAGCTTTTTCAAAACTAGGTAGCTCCATGGCTTCTGTTGCGACAGCTGTGGATGAAACGGTATCATCCCCAACACCTCCACCGCAACCTGAAGTTACGGTGGTTGATGTATTACCGCAAGCACAAGCACAAGTTCAAACCCAAACGGAAGTTCAGGCGCAAGAACAAACTCAAACCGATCCCGCTGTGACGGGCGCCCCAACAACAAACGAACAAGAATCAACAACACAAAATTCACAAGACGTCGCTGGTGGAACAGGATCTGGTGGAACAACAGGAACAGGCGGAATAGGTGTAAATACTGGAACCGGAACATCAACCGATCAAACTGGCTCCAACTCCACAAGTGCGGGTGAATCATCATCTTCTGCGTCATCCACATCTCCCGCTGTATCATCAACATCTACACCCCCAACAAAAACAACCACCCCCAAAACCACCGACGTCTTGGTAGAATACCAAACCCCAGCCCCCACAATCGCTGAAGCTACCACCGACACAGGAAAGATTGTGACTGTATCTGACTCTGCGGGGACGGCAGACGGCCAACCTCATACCACAAATGTCCTTGCTTTCACCAACATCCCTCCAATATACAAAGTTGGACAAGAGAGCAAGATAAAAATCAAATGGCTAAATAACAATGGTCAAGATATGCAATTCCATGCCTATGACTTAGACAATGATGGAAAGCTAGATTACGTAGAATGGACGGTACCCCACCTCTCCACTCAAACATTTGAAATCATATTCATAACAAAAGCACTTGAGATGGATGAGAACGGAGAAATAGTAGGGGATATATACGACGAGGTAAAGAATCAAGATAACACATGGGCAACAATTCCAGATGGTCACACAGTGAGAGTAACATTTGAAAAATTCCTAACAAACAAGAATGATAACACTATTTATGCCCGCCCAGCACAAGCCGAGGCACAAGGATCATCGTCATCCGTCACAACCGCAAGAATAGACGTATACCCCGTATACGATGGAGTTGCAAGCGACCAGTCTGTTGCTACTTTCCAAAACATCGACACTGAAAAGATGTACAAAGTCCTTCTCACCAATCTCCCTCATTCTACCAACA
>CAINHC010000019.1 GCA_903848795.1 uncultured bacterium
AGAATCTGTGAGGTGACCTTGATATGAAATAGTATTAGGAACACCAGTGTCAGCAGACACTGGTGTACTGAAGAATGAGAAAAGGGAGACAAATAAAATTGCAGATAGAAAGAAAAAGATGAATTGTTTCCTTGGATAATTCATTGAACGTTTATGTTATTATTTTAACATAAATATCATTATATTTGTTGGTATGTGGGGGGGTGGGGTGTGGATAACAGGGATGATATTATAATTAGGTGTGTTGCGCTTCAGATTAGAACTCAAGGAGGCTATATCTCCTCACACCCCTCCAACACATTATCCACACCCCGTAAAGATCACAGGTAAAATGTATGGTAGAATATAACAAATGGCATCACGACTAACAGACCAAGAAATCAAACTTCTGATGATTGAACTCCGCAATCTCCGTCGTCTCCACCCTGAAGCTATAAAGAGAAACTTAATACAAACGAAACAAATTAAGATCCTAAAACATCAAATCTACATCCTCCAAAAACAAAACGAAGAAAAAGACAAGATCATAGAAAAGTTCGGACTTCAGCTGGAGGAACTACGAAACAAAGTATTTGGAAAGAAGAAGAAAGACAAGGATACAGACCACAGACCACAGACCAAAGAATGGTGGCAATAAGGTGGAACGTGATAATTCATCATATCAACGTCCAATACCAACTGATATTACAAAAGAAGAAACACACACCATTGATACGTGTACTCTTTGCCAGACAGTACTTGCAAGGAAACGAGTCAAGGTATTTTATGTTGAAGATATTCCATTTGATAAACCACAGAGAGAAGCGGTTAAACATACCGTAGAGCAAGGATACTGCTCCAAATGCAAGAAATGGATAACAGCAACACCACTACCATCTGGAAAATGCACCCTTGGTGATGGTGTCAGAAAATACACTAGCTATCTCTCCATAATACTTCGACTTTCAAACCAGCAGATTGAGGAACACATAAGAGACATTCACAAAATCAATGTATCACAAGGTGAAATACAGAAGATACTATACAAAGAAGCCGATAGATTAAGACCTGAATTTGAAAGACTCAAGGTACGAGTACAAAATCAGAAGGCTCAACACTATGACGAAACTGTATGGAAAGTACCATATGGAAAACTCGGGAGCTATGGCTGGGGTATGTTTGGAACGGAAACCAAGGAAGCTGTATTTCTGCTTGGAAAAAGCAGGGGTGGTGGAAACATGAAAGCACTTCACCCCAAACCAGTCATTGGTATTACAGATGATTATGGTGCCTACAAGAATGCTTTTGAATATCATCAGCTATGCTGGGCACATCCATACCGCAAGTTCCGTGACTTGGCGGAGTCAGGAGAACTTACGGGGAAACAAAAAGAAAACTGCATTTCTGATTTCAAAGTGTTCGGAAAGATATATGCAAAGATTAAACAGATAATGCAAACCGAATTTGATTATGACAAAACAAGAAGATACTACATTAAGAAAATGAGTGAATTTGCAAAACCCAATATTGATGATACTACAAAGACAAGAACACTTAAAACAACTCTTTTCAAAAACATAGAGCAATATCTAACTTGTTTGAAGTTCCCTGATATTGTTCCGATTGACAACGACAAGGCTGAGCGTGGACTTCGACACCTTGTTATTAAAAGAAAGATATCCTATGGTTCAAAGACTGACAAAGGTGCCGAGACAACATCCATCCTTGCTTCAGTACTGCTCTCACTTAAGTGGATGAATCCCAATACCTTCTTCCAGAAGTATTTTTTAGAGGGGGTGAAAACTATGGCTTAAATTGAGGGTTTTTGGAGGGGTGTGAGGAGATACTATAGCTAATATTGACATATATAACTTATAGTTATATAATATTAAACAGTGGTTCTTTTACAAGATTCGATTTTGATACACAAAAAATGATATTTTAAATTTATGGTTTCTTGTAGTTCAGTTTTTAGGCAGATATTATTTATTTAACAATAGTTAACCAAATGATATCTGTCTACAATCAAGCACAAACCAAACACAAATCATGAAATTTAAACTGATTCGGACGATAGCAGTATGCCTTACAGCCCTGTTGGCAGACTCATGTTCTGTAGAGACACAGAAGGAGAAGGTATTCCCCTTGAAGGTGTTTAAAGACCAACCTGAGGCCCCACTAAAAGGGAGTATCCGGACAACTTGGGACAAAACGTTCTTCGGTCCTACGGGGCCAATGCTGAAAGCTGACACCAAAAGAGATATCGCCACATTGAAGGATGTCCCGATAAAAATGCCAGTTTACCAGTATTGGGCTCCAGATGGGTATTGGGTATGGAGCATGGACGGCGAACGGGTAATCCTAGCTGTTCGATGCATAACCCTACCGCAACAGGCGGGTACAATCTACAAAGTGGGATACTACCCTACCCCGCCACCAAGGGCGCCACACCGCTAGCATCACCGCATCATCTCCATCAAACAAAACTACCCATCCTCGCCGAGGATAGGTAGTTTTTTATTTCTGGCATATCCGCTTGACACCCCCAACCCCTTTGTTACGATAAATAGATGAAGGAATACCCAGAAAACATGCAAGAATTCATAGATAATTTTTCAACAGATGAACAGTGCCGTGACTACATACAGACAGTTCGATGGA
>CAINHC010000020.1 GCA_903848795.1 uncultured bacterium
AAATAGCGAAATAAAATTCTGAGAAAAATAAAAATAAATTTAAATAAAAAATATTTTTTGAAAAATAAAAATTAAAAAGTTATCCACAACTTTTTTGAAAATAAAATTGTTATTAATTAAAAAATGTTAGATAATTAACTTAACTACATGTGCATCGTCGGCGCGTGTAACATTAAAAAAATAATTTAAATTAAATTTTATGGCAGCAAAAAAGAAAGTTGCAAAGAAGGCAGTAAAGAAAGTTGCAAAGAAGGTTGCAAAGAAAGCAGTTAAGAAGGCAGCTCCAAAGAAGAAAGCAAAGAAATAATTTGACGATTATTTCCCACTTTAATAAAAATCTCGCGCAAGCGGGTTTTTTATTTTGCCAAAAAATTCTCACCCAAGTCGGTCTAATGGTCATAGATGCTCGGGTATTATGATATGAGGAATTTATCTCGGGCACAAAGAATACTCATCCTCCTGAGAGCCTTGCGAGTTGCAACGAGCAGATGATTTCCGTTCCCCATAAGGAAATCACGTTTTCAGCAGTAAATCGCCGTGCTCTCAGGAGGATGAGTATTCTTTGTGCCCTTTATATAGTCCTCTTTTTATGCTACCATAGCCATCTATGACCATTATATCCGACCTGTTTTCCATCTCTAAAAAGCAAGTAAAAAAGTACCGAAAAATCGTTGAAATCGTTAATCAATTAGAGCCTAAAATACAAGCTCTTTCTGATGAAGGGCTAAAAGCAAAAACACTTGAATTTAGAGAAATTCTAAACTCTGGTGCAACCCTACAGGACATTTTACCTGAAGCTTTTGCGGTTGTTAGAGAAGTATCTCACAGAACATTAGGGCAACGCCACTACGATGTACAGTTAATCGGAGGAATGATCTTGCACGATGGAAACATTGCAGAAATGAAAACTGGAGAAGGAAAGACATTGATGGCGACTCTTGCTGTTTACCTAAATGCCGTATCTGGAAAAGGAGTTCATGTTGTAACAGTTAATGATTATCTTGCAAGAAGAGACGCAACATGGATGGGACAAATTTATTATGCGCTTGGATTATCAACAGGAGTAGTTAATGAAGGTGAATCATATCTTTACGATCCTTCTGTCGTCCTAGAAAATAAAGGGGAAGGAGAGGAGGAAGCACTTGAGAAAAAAGAAGACGAGGTCGGATCGTTCAAGATTGTATACGAGCTCCTTCAGTCTACCGACAAAAGAACTGCATACAACGCCGACATAACTTATGGAACAAATAATCAATTCGGATTTGATTACCTGCGTGATAATCTAGAACAAAAACCAGAAGATTTGAGACAAAGAGAATTTAATTATGCAATCGTTGACGAGGTTGACTCCATTTTGATTGATGAATCAAGAACACCTCTAATTATTGCATCGCCTTACGCAGATTCTGGAAATCTGTATGTAACTTTTGCTGAAATCTCAAAACATTTAGAAAAAGAGACTCACTACATCGTTGATGAGAAGTTTAAGACCATATCTGTTACAGATGCTGGAATCGACGCGGCTGAGAAGGCGTTAGGGGTAAGTAATATATATAGTGAGGGAGGTGTTAAGTATGTTCACCATATGGAGACTGCAATTAGAGCAAAAGCACTTTTCCATAAGGACGTGGATTATATTGTAAAAGATAATGAAGTTGTAATCGTTGATCCTTCAACAGGAAGATTACAACCTGGTAGACGATGGTCAGAAGGATTGCATCAAGCGATTGAGGCAAAAGAGGGAGTAGAGATAAAGAAGGAATCAAGAACTTATGCGTCAATTACATTCCAGAACTATTTTAGAATGTATCCAAAGCTTGCGGGAATGACAGGAACCGGACTAACTAGTCAGGAAGAATTTCTAAAGGTATACGGTCTTGATGTTATTGAGGTTCCGACACATCGCCCTGTTGCTCGTATTGATAAAACAGACTTAATTTTTAGAACTGAGCCTGCGAAGTTTAGAGCAATCGCCAAGAAAATTAAAGAGTTAAACAAAGCTGGTCAACCTGTCTTGGTTGGAACTGTTTCAATTGAAAAAAACCAGCTACTATCAGAGTTTTTGAAGAAAGAAGGTGTACCTCACACATTACTTAATGCAAAACCAGAGTTTGCTGAAAGAGAAGGAGAAACTGTGGCTCAGGCGGGTAAAAAGGGTGCTGTAACGATAGCAACGAACATGGCTGGACGTGGAGTCGATATAAAATTAGGAGGAGCTCTTTGCTCAAAAGAACAATACGAAGAGGTAAAAGCACTTGGTGGACTTTATATTATCGGAACAGAAAGACATGAGGCCAGAAGAATTGATAATCAGTTAAGAGGTAGAGCTGGAAGACAGGGAGATCCTGGAGAAACTCAATTCTATGTTTCTTTTGATGATGATTTGATGAGAATTTTTGCAAATGATTTTCTAAAAAGCGCATTGGATAAACTTGGGGTAGAGGAGGATCAGCCTATCGAAACTAGAATAGTTTCCAAACAACTTGAAATGGCGCAGAGAAAGATTGAGGGAATACACTTTGATTCAAGAAAACACACCCTTCAATATGACGACGTCCTAAATCAACAACGTACAAAGGTTTATGCTAGAAGAAAAAGAATTGTTCTTGCAACGCCGGACGAGGTTGAGATAGAACTCGAAATGTTTTTGGCTGTTGCGACGGAGGAGGAAAAAACTGCAATAGAAAGTAGACGTAAGCAGTTTAGAGACGGAGCAATAGCTAACGGTTTTGCAGAGGGTGATGCAGATAAGCCATTTCTTTATACTGCAAGAAACATAATGTTACAAACTATCGATCTATTCTGGGTAGATCACTTGGAAATGATGGAATATTTGCGATCAAGTGTCTCATTGCGCTCTTATGGACAAAGAGACCCTCTTGTTGAGTACAAAACTGAAGGGTTAAGAATGTACAAAGATATGGAAAATGCTATCGCAAATGAGGTTACAAGACTTGTGCAATTGGTGAGTGGAGAGATTGCTGTAAATAATAATCCAATCAAGACCGTTGGGCTAAGAGCCGATAATACATTAGGAGATCAAGCTGGAGGTGGAGCTAATGGAGGTGGTGGAGTTTATTCCGGCGATCTTTCTAATGCGGCAAACTTTGTAAAATCTAGCGCAGGTGCGCATAATGCGGATAAGGTTGGAAGAAATGACCTTTGTCCATGTGGATCAGGTAAGAAGTATAAGAAGTGTCACGGACAATAGGGTGCAACGGATACGGATAATTAATCTAAAGGTCTTTTAAATATTTTTAAAAATGAAAAAACGCAAACCGATATTTTCGATACTCCTTACTGTCTTTATAGATATGCTTGGAGTTGGTGTACTTATTCCCGTGATCCCGATGCTTTTTATTGCGTCAACTTCATCTGAATATATTTTACAAGTTGGAACATCCGCACAAACTGGATATTTATTATTCGGTTTACTTTTGAGCGTTTATCCTTTAATGCAATTTATTGCAGCCCCAATTCTTGGGCAATTGTCTGATAAATTTGGTAGAAAGCCAATACTCACCATTTCACTATTTGGAACATGTCTTGGCTACATATTATTTGCGATTGGAATTTTTACCAAAAATCTTCCACTGATATTTGCTTCAAGAGCGCTCGATGGAATAACCGGAGGAAACATATCTGTCGCTCAAGCGGCAATTGCTGACATTACAGAACCGAAGGATAGAGTAAAAACATTTGGACTAATTGGAGCTGTGTTTGGAGTCGGATTCATAGTCGGTCCGTTTATCGGGGGAGTATTATCTGATCCAAGTGTCGTCTCATGGTTCAATTCTGCTATCCCATTTATTTTCACAGCAATATTGTCATTCATAAATGTCGTATTGGTTATCTTTAGATTCTCCGAAACAAATAATCATAAAGATGCTAGTTTGAAACTCAATATATTTGACTCGATCAAGAGAATTAAACGAGCGTTTTCTGATAAAAAGCTTTCGCCGTTGTTTCTTACTAACTTCCTATATAACACCGGAATAGCCTTTAATATGGGCTTTTTCGGGGCATTCTTGATTCAGAAATTCGATTTTACTCAAGCAAATATTGGTAATTATTTTGCATACGTTGGAGTTTGGATAATTATAACGCAGGCCATAGTGACAAGATATGTTGCCAAAAGAATTTCAGAAGAAAATGTTTTAAGATGGTCATTTTTGGGAGCCGGAATTGTTATGATTCTTCAAACTTTTATGCCTGCATGGCAAGTCCTTCTACTTGTGTCGCCATTCTTTTCCATTTTTATGGGTCTGTCAAACTCAAATTCTGTTGGGTTGATAAGTAAGCATTCGGACAAAAAAACACAAGGGCAAGTCTTGGGTATGAATTCATCCGTTCAGGCATTATCTGGAATTTTTCCACCATTTATAGGAGGTCTGATTGCTGGGGTGTTTGGATATTATTCACCGCTATTAGTTGCCGGATTTATTGTGATCTGCGCAGGATTATTTTTCATATTCTTTGCATATAGAAGACTTAAAATATCTTTTGCTGTATAATTATTCTATATGAGTAATATAAACAATAAATCACAAATATTTTTTGGGGTGGCACTCGCAATTGTTTTTGTGCTGTCCGTTTTAGTTCTCTCTCCATTCCTAACGACACTCGCGCTTGCTGCTATTATTGCAGTACTGCTTAATCCAGTTTACAAAAGTGTTTCAAGATTCTTCTTTAAAAATAAGACAATCGGGGCATTGATGACGATTTTGATAGCTGGAATATTAATATTTGTGCCAGTGTATTTCCTCTCTGCTCAACTGTTCACGGAAGCACAAAATTCATATAATTCTCTCGGAATTTCTAGCGCAACTAACATTCTCAGCTTAAATCATAGTATCAATACCAGTCTCAAAACAATAATTCCAAATGTTGATGTCCACCTTGAGACATATCTTGGAGATTTATATTCATGGGTAATTGCAAATCTGGGGGCGTTCTTCTCAGGGACATTTGATGTGTTTCTAAAAACTCTAATTGTTTTAATTTCACTATTCTTCTTGTTAAAAGATGGAGAAGCTATACACAAGAGTATTAGAGATATGATTCCAATCTCTGGGGAGTCTTATGATTATTTGGTTAAGTCAACCAAAACTATTATTAACTCTGTCGTGTTCGGTTCGATATTTGTTGCAGTACTTCAAGGTGTTATTTCAGGAATAGGTTTCTCAATTTTTGGTATACCAAACTCAGTATTATGGGGGACAGTCGCAACGGCAGCGGCGTTTGTGCCTGGATTTGGAACAGGTGCATTATTTATTCCAATGATGATTTATGCTTTTGTCTACGGTTCAATATTCCAAGTTATCGGATTGTTATTATGGGCTATGATATTTATAAATGCCATAGAAACCTTTGTTAGACCTATGATTATACACAAATCTGTCAATATTCACCCAATTTTTATACTGTTCTCAATCCTTGGAGGAATTAGTTTGTTTGGCCCTGTCGGCTCCGTTCTTGGGCCATTGATTTTAGGCCTATTATTTGCGATGATAAGAGTCTACAAAATGAAGGAGATCTCAATTGCTAAAGACAATCTTTAAGCGTAAAAATCGCGTCGAAACTGCATGATTTGGGCGAGAGATTAGACGATAATAAAGAAAAGATAAAGATAGAATAGAGAAAAAATAAACAAAATTTAAAAATAAACATGAAGAAAACGTTAAACGAAATAAAGAAAACAATAATACACAAAACAAAAAAAATAGTTAATCTCGAAACCGGCAAGGCTGGTGGAAGGGAAGCTGGTCATGTTTTGCTTGTAACACACGGATCAAACTTTCATCCTGATGATGTTTTTGCAACCGCAACAGCGCTTTTGTATTATGGAGTAGATAAGACAGGGCTTGGTAAATTTCTTCATGGGTACAATGAGATAACAGAAAAACATAGCGGAGAGTTTGTAAGGGTTGTCAGAACATTAGATAGAAAGGTCATGGATAAGGCAACGGTTTTGATGGATATTGGAAGAGAATATGATGAGAAGAGAAATAGATTTGATCATCATCAAGAGGGTGGTGCGGGGAAAAGAGATGAAGGAACACCGTATGCATCATTTGGTTTGGTTTGGAAAAAGTTTGGAAAAAAGATTGTTGGCAACGCGGAGGTTGCGGAGTATGTAGATAAGATGCTGGTTAAGCAGATTGATGCCAGAGATAACGGAATTGAAATAGCAAAGAGTCTTTTTTCCGATGGAACAGAGCCTCTACTTTTGGAAGAGTTAATTAGTCTGGATTGCAGTCTTGTATTTGGACTTGGTTTAAGTCCTCAAGAGATGAACAGGGTTTTTGATAAGACATTCTTTAAACTAATTCCGATTGCACAGAAGATGATAATTTTAATGGCATTAAAGGGGTCAGCCATGATTGAAACTGATAAAAAATTTAATCAACTTTATGATAAAGCATTAGATAAAAGAGTCATTGTAATGGATCCAAAGCTTGCTGTTAATTCAACTGACAAGAAAGAACCATTATTCATGGTCTATCCGTCACTTAGGGGAGGGTGGAACGCTGAAGTTTTCAGAATAGCCAGAGGTTTTTATGAAGGAAGAACATATTTTCCAAAAGAATGGGGAGGTAAAACTCCAGAGGAATTGCAAAAGATAACTGGTGTGCCTGATGCAGAATTCTGCCACATAGGTAGGTGGCTTGTCGCTGCGGGCAGTAAAGAAGGGGTACTTAAGATGGTTCAATTGGCGCTAAGGGAGATAGAGGAGGGAAGAGAACCAGTCAAAATGACACTTGGCTAAGATTGTGAGCGAAATGTAGGACTAGTGCTAACTCCGTGCCAAAACTCAGTAAAAGTATGTAATATAGCCATTCTATGGTAGGATTACCTTAATAAATAAATTTTAGATAGATTTAAAAAAATACAATATATATGGCATTCATAGATGAAATGACAATTAGGATTAAGGCTGGAAATGGAGGAGATGGTGTTGTTAGATGGTTGCATGAAAAATTCAAGGAATTTGGAGGTCCTTCTGGCGGAAATGGAGGAAAGGGTGGGCATGTCTTTGCAAAAGCCGTTCGCGATACATGGCTATTATCTCGCTATCGCCATACAAAAGAATTCGTTGCTCAAAACGGACAGCACGGTGGCGGTAGAAGTATGCATGGAGCAAACGGAGAAGATCTCTTTATTGAAGTTCCTGTTGGAACAATTTTGACAAATTTAGAAACTGGCGAGGTCTTTAGATTGGATCAAGAAGGACAGGAGACAATGATTTTGAAGGGTGGTAATGGCGGTCTTGGAAATGAGAATTTTAAATCATCAACTAATCAAACTCCAGAAGAGCATACTCTAGGAAAAGCAGGAGAAGAAGGTAATTTTCATATTGAAGTTGAGATTATCGCAAGCGCAGGACTTATTGGACTTCCTAACGCTGGTAAGTCATCACTTCTAAATGGCCTGACTAGAGCGGAGGCAAAAGTTGGAGCATATCAATTCACGACACTCGAACCAAATCTTGGAGATTTGTATGGCCACATTCTCGCAGATATTCCTGGACTTATTGAAGGTGCGGGAGAGGGGAAGGGTCTTGGTCATAAATTCCTAAGGCACGTGAAGAGAACTAAGATGTTACTTCACTGTATTTCCATTGAAAATGAAATTGAATCAATGGGTGGAAAAGAAGGGGGAATAGAAGAAGTTTACAATACGATAAGAGCTGAGCTTGAAACTTTTGATGAGGAGTTGGCAAATAAAGAAGAAATAATTCTATTTACAAAATCAGACTTGCTAGAGCCAGGAGAAGCAAAGAATATTGCAGATAAATTTATGAAGAGTAAATTTGGCAAATCAGCTGGAGCAGATAAAAAATACTTTGTCGTTTCAGTATACGATGTAGATGCAATTAAGAATCTTTCGGATGAGTTGGTGAAGATTTTGGGGTAGTATATTTATCTAAAAGATTTTTATCCCCATACCAAATCAAGCTTTATATGAACATGCTCAAAAAAAGTAAGTTAGGCTTGCTTTTCTTAATATCGGATAGTATAATATACGAACCTATCCGATATTAGTAGATTTTTAAGACTTTATAAAAAATACATGAAAAATGAACTTATTTTAAAAAGAATCCAAGAGAAATTAGTTTTGCTAAATAAAGCACGACCTTTTCCTCCATATCTGGTTAATAAGTTGCGAGAACAGTTTTCTATCGAGATGAATTACAACTCCAACGCAATCGAAGGAAATACTCTTACATTGAGAGAAACAATGCTTGTATTACAACAGGGGATTACAGTAAAGGGGAAATCTCTCGAAGATCATTTAGGGGTAAAAAACCAAGCGAAGGCCATTGACTATCTATACGATGTCGTTGATTCCAAAAAAGATATACCGATAAGTGAAATTTTGATAAGAAATATACATAATTTAATAGTGCAAAATATTGATGGATTTGAAGCTGGATCGTATCGTTCTTATGATGTAAGAATTACAGGTTCAAAACATGTACCACCACCGGCTTTTGAGGTTTCTCACAAAATGCACGAATTAATAACGTGGTATAAAAATAATAAAAAAACACTAGATAATATTACCTTAGCTACAGAATTTAAACATCGTTTGGTTCAAATCCACCCATTCGGTGATGGTAACGGAAGAGTAAGTAGGTTGGTATTGAATATACTTTTGATGAAAGACGGATATCCAATAGTGGTTATACTTAAAAATGATAGTACAAAATATTACAAAGCCTTACAGAAGGCTGATAAGGGAAAAATTGATGACCTTGTATTTTTTATTTCTCAAGCCGTAGAGCGTTCATTAGATTTGTATATTAAGGCAATTAAAAATTCTACAGCAGAAAATACATTGATGTTATTATCAGAAATTGCTCCGAAAACAAAATATGATGCAGAATATCTAGGATTACTTGTTCGTGATGGTAAGATTGCTGGTGTAAAGGAGGGTAGAAATTGGAAAACATCTCTTGATGCGATACAAAGATATGAGATGGGCTTGACCAGAAAAAGTAAGAAAAAATAATGCCTACCTATTGTGAATATACCCAAACAGTTACACCCTCTATTCCTCCTAATAATTCCTCCCAGTAAGTTGTCAAACTCACATATTTATATTATCTTTACTGTATGACATCAACAGATATAAAAACGGGGGACGCGGAAAACGCATCAGCAATATTGCCTGAAAACACCTATATTTCTCCTACAACGGGTAAAACATACTATCCTGTAATTGGCCTTGAAATTCACGCGGAACTCCGGACTAATTCTAAGATGTTTTGTTCTTGCAGAAATAATACAGATGAGGAAAATCCCAACGTTAATATCTGTGCAATTTGTATGGGGCACCCTGGAACACTTCCTGTTATAAACAAGGAAGCAGTTAGACATGTAATAAAAGTTGGAACTGCAATTGGTGCAAATATTGCTGATTATACAGAATGGGATCGTAAAAATTATTTTTACCCCGACATCCCAAAAGGGTATCAGATTTCTCAGTATGCATTTCCTTTAATTAAAGGAGGTGTAATTAATGTTGATATCGGAGGTGTAGCGAGTGGAGGAGGGGCTGTGAATGGAAGTGGAGCTGGCGCCAATCTTTACCCAGTTGAAATTACAAGAATTCACCTCGAGGAAGATACTGCAAGTTCAAGTCACACCAAGGGAGATTTTAGTCTTGTTGATTTTAATAGAGCGGGCGTTCCTTTGATGGAGCTTGTTACCGAGCCTGTAATTCACAGCGCAAAAGTTGCAGGTGCATTTGCAAGAGAGCTTCAGCTTCTACTCCGATATCTAAACGCAGGTCACGCTAATATGGAGAAGGGTGAGATGAGAGTTGAAGTTAATATTTCCGTTTCAGAAACACCGGGAGTTTTTGGTACAAAAGTTGAAGTTAAAAATTTAAACTCATTCCGATCTGTTGAGCGTTCAATTGAATTTGAAATAAAGCGTCATGTTGATGTAATTGAGGAAGGAGGGAAGATTGTTCAGGAGACTAGGGGATTTGATGAGACGACAGGTAAAACTTTTTCACAGCGTGCTAAGGAAAACTCAAATGATTATAGATATTTTCCAGACCCAGATCTTCCAAAGATTTTTATATCAGAAATTCCAGAGCTTGCACCTGACAAAATAAAAGCAGAAATTCCTGAGCTTCCTTGGGAGAAGCGCGCTAGATACAAGAAGGAATATGGTATGAAGGACGAGGATACTGAGATGTTTGTACAGAATGATGTTTTCAGAAACTTCTTCGATTCATTTGTGAATACTGAAAATGCTGGCGATGATTCTTCTGCCGCCGCTCATTCACCAGAGAAGATAAAACTAGGAATTAACTACATCACATCCGATATTGCAGGATTGGTCAAAAACACATCAGGCACAAATATTCAAATTTCAGTTCCATATTTTATAGAAATGATTGAAATGATCGATAAGGGAGAACTCTCTTCTCGTGCGGCAAAAGACATATTGATGAAATATTGGGGAGAGAAAATGGCTGATGGAACTTTTGTGAATAACACAAAGGAGGAAACTCGCTCTCCAAAACAAATCGCAGAGGAGGAGGGCCTAATTCAGAAGAATGACCCCGAGGCACTTAAGAAAATGATTCAAGAAATAATAGATGCAAACGCCGGAGTGGTTGCGGAATACAAGGCCGGAAAAGAAGCATCTTTGCAATTCTTACTAGGACAAGTGATGAAGGTGAGTAAGGGGGCGGTGAATCCGGGGGTTGCTAAGACGACGTTGGTGGAGATGTTGAAATAAACAACCGTTAAGCCCGAGCTCTTTTGGAACTCGGGCGTTTGGGACAACCCATTTGTATCTATATAATATCAAGAGCTGAATTCCTGTCAAATTATTATTATTTTATGTACCTCAAGTTTGAATTACCAAAGATTTTCTTTGGTAATTCTTTATAAAATATTTATGATAAGTTTGGGGTTGATTTGATAGACTCTTGGAATGGAAAATGAATATCTTATACAAAAATTCGATGATTGGAATAGCAAAAAGAAAAACATTCAGTTTTTTGAACGACCATGGGATGAAGGGGTATACTTCAAGGAAGGTGATGTTTGGTGGTGTGCGCTCGGGATAAATATTGGAGATGAATCATTTGGCAAAGGAGAAATATTTCGTAGACCAATTTTAATTTTAAAAAAGCTGTCATCTGATTTGTGTATTGGACTGCCTTTAACTTCTAAAATCAAGATTGGAACTTGGTTTATTGATATAAAACTTAATAACCGAATCAGGTCGGTAATGCTTTATCAAATACGGGTGCTTGATAAAAAAAGATTCCAGTTCAAAATTGGTGAACTGGATATTGCAAGTTTTGAGAGGGTAAAAGAAAAACTCAAGACAATGCTTGAGCTTTCCTAAAATCATCATCCAGCTTGCGAACAAACTGGAATCGAATAGATTGTTACGTACCAATCTACAAAAGGTGCCTGCTTTCGGCTTCGGAATTCCTTAGCTGAACGGAGCTTTCGCTCACAGGCATGGACATATAATATCAAAAGCTTAATTCTTGTCAACTTTCGTTTTTAATGTCGTTTTTAATTAATAGTCTCTTCGGGTGAAATAGACTTAAAACCTTGGGATGATATAATAGAACCAAGTTACTATTAATTATATAAAAACACCCAGTGTGGGCAGGTAAGGTGGCCCAGATTGGCATTCATAAAAACATGTCACAAACAAGAATTGCCATTAATGGCGCAGGAAGAATAGGAAGAGCTTTTTTGAAATTAGCTATTACAAATCCAGATTTACAAATCGTTGCAATAAATGATTTGGCTGATATTGAAAACATCGCCTATCTATTAAAATACGATTCAGCATATGGAAGAAGTGGATTGGATATCAAGGCCAACAAAGAAACTGGAACGCTAAATATTAATGGCCAAGAAGTTAAATATCTTTCAGAAAAAGATCCGGCCCAGCTTCCTTGGAAAGATTTGGCGGTGGATATTGTCCTTGAATCAACGGGACTATTTGTTTCTCGAGTAAAAGCAGAAGCTCATATAACTGCTGGGGCAAAGCGAGTTGTGGTATCAGCTCCAACAAAAGACGAAGCTGGCGCACCTCAAGCCGCCACAGTTCTTATAGGAATAAATGAGTCTGATTTATCGACTTGCCCAGTTACTTCAAATGCGTCTTGTACAACTAACGCAGCGAGCCCTCTTATCTCAATCTTGAATGAAACTATCGGAATTGAATCTGCAATTCTAAACACTGTTCACGGCTACACTGCAAGTCAATCACTAGTGGACGGTCCAAACAAAAAAGATTGGAGAGAAGGAAGGGCGGCTGCGATGAATATTGTTCCATCTTCAACTGGTGCAGCTATTGCTGTTACAAAAGTAATCACTGACCTCGCGGGAAAGTTCGACGGAGTTTCAATGAGAGTTCCTGTTGTTACAGGATCGATTGTCGATGTTACATTTATTGCAAAGCGCACAACTACAAAAGAGGAAGTAAATGAAATACTTAAAAAAGCTTCAATGGACGCAAGATGGAGTGGGGTGTTTGAAGCCTCAGAAGAAGAATATGTTTCAAGAGATATAATTGGTAATTCTCATGCATCAATCGCTGACCTTAAACTAACAAGAGTTGTGAATGGTAATCTAGTGAAGGTCTTGGCTTGGTACGATAATGAGATGGGGTATACACACGCACTGTTGCAACACGTGTTGAAGGCAAGTAAACTCCTATAAAAAGGCTTAAATTACAACTAATATTTCCACACCAGGACAGTTGTTATGGTGGTTGGGGATGTTATAATGTGTAGATAGAAATTAATTAAATAAAATGAGTAAAATTACGATTTTTAAGATAGGTTTGGCTGGTGGAATTTATAAACTCTTAACAATAATTTTTGTTGTTTTGGTGGCCCAAACCCACATTGTTTTCTTTAGAAGAATGGTAATGATGACAATGCAAGACCTTGGTGCATTTGGATTTAATCCAAATACATTTTCTGGTGTATTTTCAGGATGTCTATGGGGATTTGTGGCGGGCTTCATTCAATTTGGCGCCATTGCTCTTATCTTCAACGTACTTTCAACAAAGAATGTTGTGACAACAACGTGTGCAAAATGGTTTAGAAGCAGTAAACAATAATTACAAAAATTATAAACAAAAAAATGAAAATATTTATCGCATCTGATCATGCAGGGTTTGAGCTGAAAAAAGCCATCATAGAAGATATAACTTTTTCGGGACATACCGTGATAGATTGTGGGGCTGATGAATACGATGAGGATGATGATTATCCAATAATTGTTTCAAAAGCTGCTAAGGCAGTTTCTGAAGCAGAATCAGCAAAAAAAGCAGGGGACTTGGAATTTACAGATGGAGAGGTTCGTGGAATTGTAATTGGAGGATCGGGCCAGGGCGAAGTGGTCGTTGCAAATAAATTTCCTCATATAAGAGCCGTGCTTTATTATGGCGGAACACAAGAAATAATTTCACTATCTCGTGAGCATAATGATTCGAATGTCTTATCATTGGGTGCAAGATTTATTTCAGAGGGTGATGCAATAATGGCGGTTAGACTGTGGCTTGGCACTCCATTCAGCCAGGAAGATAGACATGTCAGAAGAATGGAACAAATAGAAGAACTAGAAACGGAGACGGGAGACTCATTATATTAATTTTTAAAAACTATTAGATAATCAAAATCATAATTAATGTCAAATTCACATAAAGATGGAGGACACGATTTCACATCGTCAGGAGCGGATAAAAAGGGAAAAACAGAAATAATTCCTGCAGTAATGGCGTCTTCTTATGAGGATTTGACATTTAAGGTGGCTGCTATGAATGGAATTGCAAAACTTTTACAAATTGATGCAATGGATGGTAAATTTGTGGAGAATAAATCATGGCCATATATCAAGTCAGAAGATAGAGATTTTATAAAGATAATCAAACAAGAGGAAGGGCTACCTGCTTGGCAGGACTTTGATTTTGAAATTGATTTGATGATTAGGGATGTTGAAAACGAAGCATCTAAATGGATCGCTGCAGGAGCGAGCCGCTTGGTAATTCACTACAAGAGTGAACCTGAAGAAATTATTAAGAGAACATTAAGAGATTCTAAAGAGAAGGGTGTTGAGGTGGTTGTGGACTTTGAGTTAGATATGGAAATCGAAGAAATTATCAAGATTTTACATAATTTCAAAAAAGAAGAAATTGAGATAGATGGTGTGCAAGTTATGGGAATAGATAGAATTGGTTTTCAAGGAGAAAAATTCGATCACAAAGTTCTCGCTTATGTAAAAGAATTACATAAAGAATTTCCTGATTTAATTATTTCTGTTGATGGTGGTGTTAAGCCCGAATACGCAAAACCTTTGGCTGATGCTGGAGTACATCGCTTGGTTGTTGGTTCTGCAATCTTTGAAGATGATTCACCAAGAGATGCGTATGAACACTTCAGATCCGTCTTGGATTGCTAAATACTTTTTTAGTTTTTTAGGATATAATATAAATATGTCATTAACGGAGACGCAGGTTTCTTTAATAAAAACAAAAGCTAAGGAAATTAGAATTTCTATTGTAAAGATGTTGGCGGAAGCACGCTCCGGTCACTCGGCTGGGGCACTTGGTATGGCTGATATTTTCTCCGCTCTGTACTTTGGCGCGCTTGGAGAAAAAGATAAATTAATATTATCCAATGGTCACATTTGCCCAGTTCTATATGCGTCCCTTGCCGAATCTGGCGCAATACCAAAAGAAGAATTGATGACACTGCGAAAGTTTGGTTCAAAATTACAAGGCCACCCTCATAGAGAATTTTTACCAATACTCGAAACATCATCAGGTCCTCTTGGCTCAGGTCTATCACAAGCGGTTGGCATGGCTATTGCTGATAAAATGGATGATAAGAATTATTCTAAACTACCAAAGAGATTTATATATTGCTTGATGTCCGATGGGGAATTAGATGAAGGACAAAGTTGGGAGGCGGTAATGCTTGGTGCAAAAGAGAAGCTTGTAAACCTAATTGCAATAATTGATAGAAATAATATTCAAATTGGGGGAGATACAGAGACGGTAATGCCACTTTCACCTGTGGGTGCGACTCTATTTGATAAATGGAAAGCCTTTGATTGGTATGTTCAAGAAATAGATGGACACAATATTGAGGCGATTAATTCCGCAATAATGAAGGCACAAACCAATCTCGCTAGACCTTCGGTTATTATCGCACACACTATTCCAGGAAAGGGAGTAAGTTATATGGAAGGAAGATATGAATGGCACGGCATTCCTCCTGGAATACAAAACGTTAAAGGTGCGCCAGAAAAAGAGAAACAGCTAGAAGTAGCGCTACAAAATCTTTCGGAAAATCTTTCATAAATCTGAATCTTTCAGAAAATCCGACAGAAAATCCGACTCACTTTGTAAAAATGACATATGGGGTTATAATAGAAATATATGTTATTCCTAGATAAAGTATCAAAAAGATACGCTGATAATACGGACGCATTAAATGGCGTTACGTTACTGATTAAACCAAAAGAGTTCGTTTCAATTGTTGGTCACTCTGGAGCAGGGAAAACTACATTGCTTAAGATGATTTTGGCAGAAGAGAAGCCCACCGAGGGCGACGTGACTTTTGAAAATATAAATATTCACAAAATCAGAAAGTCGGACATGAATGAATACAGAAGACGTATTGGAACAGTCTTCCAGGATTTTAGATTGCTTGCTGACAAGACTGCATATGAGAATGTAGCGTTTGCGATGGAGGCAGCAGGAAGAACAGAGGAAGAAATTCATGCTGATGTTCCTCATGTTCTTGAATTGGTTGATCTTGGTACAAAGATGCACAACTTTCCACATCAACTCTCAGGAGGTGAGAAGCAAAGAGTGGCTATTGCACGTGCGATCGTTAATCAACCAGATATAATTATTGCCGATGAACCAACCGGAAACCTAGATCCAAAAACTGCATATGAAATTGTACAAATTTTAAAGAAGATTAATGACCTTGGTACAACAGTTATTTTGACAACACACAATACTGGTGTAGTTGATCATATTGGTAAAAGAGTTATTTCAATGAAAGATGGAACGGTCGTGATGGATAGTGATAAGGGGGAATTTGTGGTCTAACTCAATTAGTAGACAATAGACCTAAGTAATCAATGTTGCGCTTTAAATATAATATAAATGAATATTATAAATAAAAAAAGAAAAACAGGATTCACATTAATTGAGCTTTTAGTTGTAATTTCAATTATATCACTGCTTTCTAGTATTATTTTGGTTGCAGTTTCTTCAGTTAGGCAAAATGCAAAAATTTCTAAAGCAAAATCTGAAATGTCAGAATTGGTTAAAGCCTTAGAAATATATAGAACAATCTATGGTAAATATCCAGATTGCGGAATAAGTAATGATTATTTTTGTGAACAGGATGGATATGACACCACTTCCGATTATGGTTTTGGATCCATAACAACTGAATTAAAGGATAAAAAAATTTATAGCGGAAACCTTGTAAGCACAATACAAAACGTATCTCCAAATAACTCGCCTAATTTCACTTATATAAGTAAGGAATACGGTGGGGTGGGAAATAATTCTGGACAATTAAATTTAATAAATTCTTCTTATAATTGTGGTAACAAAAGTTCAGCCACAGAATATTATCTTCAGGTTACGTTTCCGGCTGTACCTAGCAGCGTTGATTTTAGTAGTTCCTATTGGTCCAAAGAATATCGAAAAAGTAATAATAGCTGGGATAACAACTATTGTGTATCACAATAAGCAACCCTGTCTAGTAAGTAAAGTATTTTGTAAAAAACTAATATAAAGGTATAATGAACTCATGATTTGGACAAATATAAAAAGAACATTAAAGTCAGGTTTTGTAAGCTTTTGGAGAAATGGTTCAGTTTCCCTAGCTTCAGTTTTGGTGATGATTGTGACGCTACTTGTTATATCATCAATAATCTTCATCGGAGCAATGCTAAGCTCAACCCTGAAGTCAATTGAGAGTAAGGTAGATATAAATGTCTACATCACTCAAACTGCAAGTGATACAGATATTGCTTCACTTCAAAAATCGATTAAGAATTTGCCAGAAGTTGCAACAGTTACTCTAACCTCAAGAGAGGAGGCTTTGACACAATTTAGACAAAGACATCAAGATGATGAATTAACTCTTCAAGCACTGGACGAGATTGGAACAAATCCACTTGGTGCAAGCTTTAATATTAGAGCAAAAGATCCATCACAATATGAGACAATCGTTAAATTCCTAGATAGTCAGAAGACTGGAGTAGATGGAAGTGGAACGGGGGTAATTGAAAGAGTAAACTATTCAAATAATAAGGCGGCAATTGATGCGTTGAATAGAATAATGACATCATCAAGAAAATTGGGAACAATTGTTGTGACATTTTTTGCACTTGTTTCAATCTTGATAACATTCAATACTATTAGACTTGCAATTTATATTTTCCGAGAGGAGATCGCGGTGATGAGACTGGTTGGGGCAAGTGAAATGTATATTAGAGGTCCGTTCGTTACAGTCGGGCTAATGTATGGAGCAGTGGCTGGAATCATAACCTTGATTCTCTTATATCCAATGACATATTATGTGGGGCCGCTCACATTTAACCTAGGGACAGGGCTAAATGTGTTTAATTACTACATAGGAAACTTTGGCCAAATGTTCTTGGTGGTTGTCGGAACTGGTCTAATACTAGGGGCGGTGTCTAGTTACTTGGCGGTGAAGAAGTATTTGAAGGTGTAATCCAAAATCTCAAAAACATAATAAAAACTAGTTTTAAAGCCCCTTGTTTAAGGGGCTTTAAAGTGATATTCTGTAAGCACATTGCGGGATCGTCTAATGGTAGGACTATGGTTTCTGGAACCATGTATCTAGGTTCGAATCCTAGTCCCGCAGCACGAGTCAGCGTAGTATCTATACTAGTAGTTATAAATTTACCATAAATTTAGCATTAATATTCAGTCTGTGTTATTATGGTAAGTATGAAGAAAGTAAAATCTTTTTGTATATCCAATAAACCTCTTGTTGTTATCGCTCTGGTGTCTATATTGATAGGAACAATATTTAACGAAAAACTAATCAGTTTTACTAACATAAATAGTCAAAGCGCCCAAGTTATCTCCGCGGGCCCTACTACTCCACCATCATATAATCAATATCCAGCATTAAGTAACTCTGGATTCTATCTCGAGACGTCTGTAAATAGTGGGGGATACTATCAAGCCTTGGTCGGAACAAAAGCTACAATGACAGACATATCAAAAGATATCAAATCACTTATCGCTGACTATTATTCATCATCTTGTGTTTCTATCGCATCAGACTCCTGTGCGGGTAAAAGGACAACAATACTAAACTCACTATATACATATGCTTCATACGTTACTGCATATAATAAAATATTATATGAATCAACACATGGTGTTATAACTAACTACAACATAGATTGGGCAGGAATATCATCTGCTTCTGTATACACCTCACTACTTAAACCATTCATTAAGAGAACACCCACAGTTGATACTATAGACAATCTTCTTGCTGATATATCGTCAAACATAAAGAATACATTTGATAAATCTATTGTCTCAGGTTCATACACATATACTTCACCACTTGCATCAGACACAATACAAAGTCTCGCATCCTTCCTCAAGACAAAACAAAATACTCTATCGATGGATAATGTAGTTCCTCACGTATCCTTGTTCAACAAAGAACAAAACCTTGCCTCTGTTGGTTCTGTATTAGGAGGAAGTCTCGCATCCGTAAACACATTCACCATCAATGGATCTACAGCACTGACAGTTGATCAGGGCTCCACTTTGACCATAGTATGGAATATTGTAAATGGATCTAGTTGCTACGCAATGGGTGGCGTAGGTACAAGTTGGACAAAGAATTCAAGTGGTGTAACTTCCTCTATGCTACCAATACCAGCTTCAGGGGTTGTAAATACTACCATGGGAAGTTCTGTGAATCAGATATTCACACTATTATGTGGTGTCTCATCTGGCTCTAGCTTAACCAATTTAACCAAAAGCATAACTGTTGGTGTTAATCCAGCAAAGGCAGTGCAGGCAATTCAAGCTATGCCAGCACAGTCGGCACCATTACAAACGGCACTAGTACAAACTGCATCAACGCAAGTCTCGCCAGTACAATTGACAGTCACTCCAATCAATACTTCATCTGGATCTGGATCTGGACCTGGATCTGGAAAGGTAACTTTACCAGGGTCTAGTAATGCAGGATCTGCTTTTGTTGGGCCAATAAATACTGCTTCACCAACTATATACAACAACCCATACCTATTTGTATTTGGAGCGAATGCCCTTGGAAATCTTGATTTCAAAATACTCAACAAAGCATCAGCTGGAAATATTTCCTCTAAGTTTGGACAGGTGAATGGATCAGTGGGGGAGGTTGATGTGACAAAGGCTAATCTAGCAGAAATTGGTAACCGTATTCCTGCTAATAAATTAACTGCTGCCAATTTCTCGGCAACTGTCGACAGTAAAATACTTCAGCCAATAACTTGTGATCCTAATGTGGGGGATTACTCTTCGATCGCTGGAGCCGCTACTGGGGGTGCAGATTGTGTAAGTATAAAAATGATTGAAATTGCTCAACCAGAACAAGCTTATGTTTTGGGTAGGAAGATTAAATTTTACGACTCAGATTTTAATCTCGACTTCGCATTTGCAGTTAGCAATTCAGTTGGTGGAGGAAATTCATTGGATGTGTTTTTTAGCAAAATACTTGATAATAAGAGTATTGGATCAGTGGATGGTAGTTTTGTGCAGTCTGATATAATTCAGAATACTCAAAATGGATCAGTCGCAGCTAGTATTACAAAAACAGCACCTAAATCGACGGAGTCTTCCGCTGACGGTGCCACACCATTACTTGATTCGCAAACAGATGGAATTTGTGGAATTATAGCTACAGTAAGATCATTAAATGAAACCTTGAATCTACCACTTCCCAAAGGCTATCCAAAAGCAACTACAACTATTATATCAGGAGGACAATCTATTCCAGCGTACAGTAAGAATTATTTAGAAAAACTATTGTCATCAAGTGGTGGTTCTAAAATAATTACACCAAAATATGACAGCAATGGAAAGATAACTAGCTATGGAATTAGGGTAGATAATTATATAAAAATGTATCAGGCGTATGTCGGTTCCTCGATGTCTGCAACTGATCAGATATTTGAGCCACCAATTGTTCTAAAAGATCAAATAGCAATAAAGAAATTGATGGATGGCGGTAAAACGGACTGTGCCCTGGGAACAAATGCTCACATAAGTCATATTGACAATGTAAGTTTCCAAGACCCTAATCTCTTCGTTGTGGGGATAGCTGATGGTTTAGATCAAAATGACAGTATTGTCAAGGGCAAACCAGTCGTTGGTCCACCGCCAGAATTTGGATTTGCAACGACATTTAAATTTAATCCATTTGGAAAGTTGGTCAAAATACTTGATAGTTCGTATCATCTTGATTATTGGAATACTAGGAGTAATTTGTCTGGGTTCTATATCCACTGTGTTACGGTGAACTCAAGATAAAATTATTATAAATCAGAACTGATAAAATAAAACTGGCATATCCGCTTGACACCCCCTATGCTAATTTACCCTGTGTCATCTGCTGGACTAACCTTAAGAATAGTTTACCACGAGAGTGCGACTTCCGTCTATTAAACCTAAACACAAACTCATTCAGATAAGATGCAAGG
>CAINHC010000021.1 GCA_903848795.1 uncultured bacterium
AGACGGTTCTTTGCATAGTGTGGACGGTAGAGCTAAACAAGAACATTTACCCGTAATAGCGGGAAATTTACGGGAATATCGTAGTAACACCAGTGATACTACGATAAAGCAGAATCCACCATCTTCCGTTGATAATACAACGCAAAAACAACGGTATCGTGGTATCACCGATGATACTACGACAGAGAAGATAACCAATAACATGGGGCATGATATGAATGACCCAAACATTAAAAGCGCATATGAATAATAAAACACCACCAATAAAATACTTCCTGTACGCTCGTAAATCGAGTGAGGCGGAAGATAGACAAGCGGCATCGATAGATGCTCAAAAAGATGAACTCTTAAAGATTGCTCAAGAGCAAGGTTTGACGATAGTCGAGGTACTAGAAGAATCACAATCAGCAAAAAAACCCGGAAGACCAATATTCAACAGAATGCTTGAAAGAATCTATAAGGGTGAGGCTAACGGAATCATTTGTTGGAAGTTGGATCGTTTGGCTCGTAACCCTGTAGACGGCGGACAAGTAAGTTGGATGTTACAGCAATGCGCAATCGCACAGATTGTGACATTCGGTAGAACTTACTATCCAACAGATAACGTACTCATGATGCAGGTAGAACTTGGAATGGCGAATCAGTACATCAGAGACCTATCGGTAAACGTAAAGCGAGGACTATCAAAGAAAGTGCGTGAAGGTTGGATGCCAAGCGGTTGTCCTATTGGATACATGAGCACACCAGATAGAAATAAAGGTTTCAAAACAATAAGCGTAGATCCTGAAAAGTTTCCAGTGGTCCGCAGACTCTTTGACCTTATGCTTACAGGAACTTATACGGTCCCACAACTTTGGAATATCTCTAGAAAAGAATTGAATCTAAAGACTGTCCAAAAGAGAAATATCGGTGGCAAGCATTTATCAAAAAGTGCAATGTATGCAACGTTAAATAACCCATTTTATTATGGTTGGTTTGAATATCCTGCAGGTAGTGGTGAGTGGCATAAGGGCGCACATGAGGCAATGATCACTGAGGATGAATTCAACAAGGTCCAAATGCTTATGGGTAGAAAAGGCAGACCTTGTCTTGAGAAAAACCTACATTTTGCTTTTACAGGACTTATGAAATGTGGAAGTTGTGGCTGTAGTATCACTGCTCAAGCCAAAGTAAAGCGATGCAAGAATGGAAATGTACATCATTACATTTATTACAATTGCACCAAGAAAAAGGTTGACGTGAAGTGTCCAGAGAAAGTAATAGAGCTCAAAAAGCTTAACCTAGAAATCAAAGGCAAGCTAAGTGAGCTCACCATTTCAGAGAAATTCAAGAACTGGGCTATCAAACATCTCCATGAATTACGAAAGACTGAGGCTGATAGCGATACTGTGGTCCTAAAAGGTAAACATAAAGAGCTTGAGGAAGTAACAAAGAATTTACAATCACTCACACTGAACTTCACCTCACCAAAGAACCAAGAACGAACACTCATATCAGACGAAGAATATCAAAATCTCAAAATGGGAATGGTAAAAAGAAAGCTGATCCTAGAAGATGAACTCAAAGTCACCAACAAGCAGGTCCTCGAATGGGTAGAGCTTACAGAAAAGACCTTTGACTTTGCTTGCTACGCCCACATTTGGTTTGAAAAAGGAGACGATAAGACCAAGCGAGCGATACTTTCATGTTTAGGCTCGAACCTCACCATAAAAGGCAAAAAACTCTTTGTTAATTACCATTCTTTCATAAAGACCATGATAAAAAGTCGAGAGGCGGTTATCAAAGAAATTGACTCCGCTCGAACCTCAAAACTATCAAGCCATATAAGACAAAACCCCACAAATTGTGAGGTTTCGTCACTAGGGCTCCGCGGGTAGGATTCGAACCTACGACCAATTCGTTAACAGCGAACTGCTCTACCACTGAGCTACCGCGGAATGTTTCTTCAAGTATACCCCTAACCTGCACTCAACCTGCACCTAAATGGGCGTGATTACTTGATGTAAAGAATCATATCAAAAGGCTGGTGTTTTGTAAACTATGCTAGTCCACATCAATCTGTTCTTAATTTTAGGCCTATATTCTGTGCCTTTAACACATCCATGACACCATAAAGACCACGGGGTTGATCCTGTGGTCTTTAATGGTATTAGCCGTAAAATAATGAACACCTGACAATTACCCTATCCCTCTCCGCCCCCCCCCTCCCTCCCCTGTTTAAATCTGTTACCTCGTCACAGCAATCTCTCCTGTTGCGTTCGTCTCTGCGACATCGGATTTGACAGTGACTCTTCCTGATGGATCTTCTGATATCAGGTAGCCTGTATCATAGTGATCTGCGGTCTCCCAATTGGACCCCTCTTTCTTGGGATCGAATGGGAGAGAAGAAATGTAAGTTGGAGTTAAACAATCTGCAATATCATATCCTCCAGTTCCACTCTTCATATCAGTTGATGTAGCAGGTAAAACTTTTGCCTCACCGTTACAACTGAACACTCCAGCATTGTCTGCAACGTTTTGGCTAACGGCATTCAATATTGATGCAACGTTTGCTGTACGCTGTGAATCTCTCGCAGTTTTAAATTGTTTTGCTGGATTAACTGCTACAAGAACTATTGTTGCAAGCACAGCTAAGATTCCGATAACAACCAAGACTTCAATCAATGTGAATCCACTCTCTTTCTTTAATAATTTATATCTTCCTAAAAAATTTGAAATGACGGTCTTTTGTACCACACTCCCTGAATGCGTTACAGGATCGGCCCTTTCAATTAAATTAATTTTATTCATGGCGATACTCTATCAGATCGACATAATGCCTCTATAAATATTTATTAAAGAATTTCGGAAGATTTTATATAGACCGAATTACCCTTAATTTACTTATGTAAAATCGATACTCATCCAATTTCCATTCCACATAAATCAAAGACGCGCTAGTGTCGGTACTATTATTTACCCAATTCCCCACCCCAAAATATCCCTCGATTTGTGATTTATAATCACAACCAACATCTCCTGCTTTTTGATAGTCACCAAAGCCTCCTACACAATTATCAAAACTTAAAACTTTGCAATTATAATATTCTCCTGCGAGACTTTTGTAATTAGAAAATCCCGATCCTTTAATCCAATAATTTCTATCAATTAAACTCTTATCCTCAAACTTTCTGATATTTGAAATTAGCTCCACGCCAAGTAACGGATTTTTTGTTAATTGACCAGAAATATAATCAACGCACAATAAGCCAGATTGTAAATTTCTCTCTGACTTTATTATTCTTCTAACATTATCGGCAATTTCCTTTTGACTCTCTGAATAACTGACGATCATCAAAAGCAACGACATTGCCATGACTATGACAAATACCAAAAGTGCAAAGCCATCTATATTTTTTGCTCGTTTTTTTCTATGCATTACAAAAGCATAACAAAAAGAGTTAATGCTTCTATAAAGAAATTCTAAAGAAAAAACCGCAATGATATTTTTTTTCAATCTCCATCCCTTCCATTTTTCCCTACACCCCAATAGTTTTCTTCCTCTCCATCCTTATCCATAACAAGAATATTGTAATACCCAAGACTGAGAGTATCAGCCCAACCTCTGAAAAATATTCACCAAACATATGCCATTTCCTTCCTACCAATACTCCAAGCATTAAATATGTAATGGACCAAACTGTTGCTCCTACAACATTCCATAGGGTAAAAATTCTTATGTCCATATCTGTTGTTCCAGCAACTATCGGAACTGCTGGTCTAATTGGACCAATGAATCTTGCAACCACAAGACTCTTGGCACCGTATTTATCAAAAAAATTATGCCCCACCTTCAGATTTTTTGTACTTAAATATTTGTGATGTTCTTTAAAAAATCTTTTACCATATTTGCCTAGATAATAACTGACCGTGTCCCCAAGTGTGGCTCCGATTATTGAAGCAATAACGCATGGAAAAAAATGCATGTAACCTTGAGAAATTACTGAGCCAAAATAAAGCATTACAATAACTCCAGGAAAGACAGCTCCAACTGGGCTGGATTCCAATCCAGATATTATGAAAACGACCAAATATACCAATACACCCATTGAGGCAAAATATGGCATTGAATCGATTATCGGTTTAATTATAAATTCCAACATGTCGCTTTATTGTATCAACTATTATGAAAATTGTCATTTGTTTGTTCACGCCGTTCTATTCACGCCGTTCTTTTTGACCGATTTCGTACAAATAATTTTAAACTTAGTTCGTTCTCATGAACTGACCACTACCATATTGTCCCCCACTATATTGCCCACCATTTTGGTATGAATAATTATTACCGTAATTGTTTGATGGAGCATAGCCTCCATACCCATAATTAGTTTGACCTGTGCCAGCTTGATAGTAAAGACTCGAAGGTGTCGCTGTTGTATATGATGATGTGTTACCGTATTGACTGTAGTTCGTAGAAGCTGGTTGATTTGGAACGTAAACTATTTGAGGATAGACCTGATATTGATACGGCTGAGTTAGACTATTGTTATTTGTCTGATTTGGCACATAAGTAATTTGGGGGTATTGATAATACTGATAGGGCTGTATGTATTGTTGAGTAGTGGGATAACTTGAGTATGTATTACAGCTTCCACAGCCATAATTAGATGAGCCATAATAGTTTCCACTATAACCAGTATTATAATATCCCGAGCCGTATCCAGACCCATACCCATAACTACTGTCATAGCCTCCATAAACCCCACCGTAACCCAGTGACACGCTTAGAGAAGTATTATACCCATAACTGTCACAACCGTTACCATAGTAGTCACAGGCGCTAGCTTGGTTTTTAGGAGCCAACACAAATAGAGCGATAAATATCGCAGATAATATAGTAATTCTCATTAAGATTTTATTCATGTTCAAATACTACCACGTAATAATGGCTTTGACAATAGCTAAAATCAGCATGACACACTATCTCTATTGAACCTTGAATGTGCTCCAAATCTTATCGAAAATTGAAAAATAGGGTATTTCATCCTCTTTTGTTGTGGAATATAAAATGAAAACTTTCTTATCACCATTCTTATCGGTCACGCAAATATCCGCATGATATTGCTTCCCTTTTTCTCCACCATCTATTGTATATTTCAAGTATAGACCGACGCCAAATTGACCAAGATCAATAAACTGTGAACTTTTGATTTTTATATTTGGAACGTCCTTTAAGTTAAATTCGAACTCCGAACATGTTTCAACTATATTTGAAGTCTCTACTGTTAGGCCTCTGCCCTCCGTAGGTTCTGTAAAATTAATTTTTACTCCTTTATCAAAGTTTTCAATACTCTTCCAACTCTCTGGTGTCTTGAAGGAAAAACTTAAATTGTCAACTTCATAATTATGCAAATACCAATTTGATGTATTTTCCTTTTGTTCACTAAACAGTGTTGCTTCTCCAATTTTATTAACTGAATTATCTGCATTAACCTTATATCGCACAACTTTATTTAATGAAGGGCTACCAACTGCATCACTATTAGAATAGAAATTACCAAGTAAAACCATATTGCCATCAATTATATCGGCAGACAGAATATTTGGTGGATTAACCCCATAATTAAAAGGTGTCACAATATACAATATTTCAGGTAATGAACTTGATGCTGAGATAGTTGATGATGCAAAAGACCCAGTTGAAGTTGATACTAAACTTACCCCCTTGCTTGCAACAGCCTGAACTGGAGAATCTTTCGCGGAAGTCTTCTTTGTAGAAGTTGATGTACTTGCCATAACTGGAACCTTAGAAATTAACGCATAAAAATTACTAACGACAGGCCTATTCTGCAAGACATTCTCTTCTGCAGAAACCGACACAATAGCGTCAGGCACTCCATCGCTATTTATATCCCCAACAGCCCAGATCTTTTCTAATTTATATAGAGGAAAACAAACCCTGCCACCCTGAGCGGTATAACAATTATCACCAATTGCTGTTCCATTTATCAACTTTACGTCTATACCATTTTTGTTATCACTAGATTTAACAAAATATTCCGCCTTCTTGGCACTATTCAAAATAGCTGTAAAATCAACTGATTTAACATCCACATTCGGACCAACAGCTGTACTTGTTCCATTTACGACAACTGATTTATCTCCACCACTAGCATTCATCGATCCATTATTTCTGCTTGATTGTAGATTTCGCAAGACAACGTTCGGTGAATCAATCAAACTCTTAATGACAACGTTCTGCTCAATAGAAGTATTTAGCGCACCAATTTCTCGCTCAACAGGATCACCATTCACATCCTTATCATATTCTTGTTGTTTTTTATCTGTGATAGATTTGAATAACTTTTTTTGCTCATTTATACCGATATAATATGCAGCAAGAGCAAGGAGTGCGATAGCTACTATAAAATAAAATACAAAAGCAACAGATCCTTTGTTAGTTGTAGATATTCTATTTGTAATACCAAAATGCATATTAGTATTATACCACCCCAGTAGGCGATTCACCAGAATCGTCGTTTGGACGATTCACCAGAATCGTCGTTTGGACGATTCACCAGAATCGCTCGTACACAAATATCACTGTTGGTAACTTTATTCACGGGCGAGTTTGTTCAAAATTTTCTAGACGTGCAAAACCTCCTTAATCTTATCTACCACCTGATCAAGTGTATAATTTGTTTTGACAATAAACACAGTACTTCCCTCCTCCATCGCATGAGCAACACTTTCTGGTTTGTCTAGTGATGTAAGCATTATAACCTTAGCTTTCTCTCCCCATGAATCAACTCTAAGTTTTTCCAATACCTCCCAACCACTCATATTTGGCATTTTAACATCCAATAGTATTGCATCTGGTTTAGTTTCTATTGCTTTCTGAAGTCCTAATGTACTGTCGTTTGAAAAGTCAGCTTCAAATCCTGAGAAGTTCAACTTATCCACCAAGACTGAAGTCAGGTTTTCGTCATCATCAATTATTAAAATCTTTTTCTTTGTAACCACAGCGTTTGTAGCCACGTCACTCTGTGTAGCCTCACCTTGATTTGTTGTATTTTGTATTTCCATACCTACATTATAACCTTAAAGTGAAAGTTGAGCCAACATTTTCTTCTGAGGTAAAGCTGATGTTTCCCCCAAGTGCCCCAGCAACAGATTTTACTAAATAAAGTCCTAAACCTGTGCTTTGACTACTTCCAACATCCTTTACATTTTTTGCCCTGAATAGCTTTGAGAATATTCTTTCCTGATCTTCCTTTGGAATACCCAATCCTGTATCAGAGACTGTTATAGAGCTTTGTCCAATACCAAACCCCTTTTCCATTCCAATAGTCACGCTACCACCGTCCTTGTTGTATTTAATGGCATTCGTAATTAAATTCTGAATAATTATTCGAAGAAGCTTTGGATCACTTTCCACAACAAAAGACGTATCGCCATACTTTTTATTAAACACGATTTTCTTCTTATTTATTTGTGATGCCAACTCAACCAAAATACTATCTATTATTTCTGAGATGTTTGTTGCCTGCTTTGAAATTGATAATGTGCCGATTTCTATTCTAGAAACATTCAAAAGTATATCCACCAAATCAATCATCTCCGTATTTACAGAATACATCTTGGTCAAATATTCTTTTTGCTTAGGATTCATTTCTCCCAATTGATTTGAATTTAGCATTTCTGTATACCACTTCATTGTCGCAAGTGGTGTTCTGAGTTGATGAGAAGCAAGGGAGACGAACTCCGTTTTTGCTTGATCTAATTGCTTTTGCTCGGTAATGTCAAAAACTGTCACGAGCCCGTTTTTTTCATTAGTAAATGCATCCTTGGTCAAAAAAATTGAAAGTGAAACCCATTTAATATCATCATTTTTTGTTCGCAGTCGAATCTCCTGTTTATTTATTGGAACATCAGCCTCATAAAAATCATTAATTTTTTTTGCTAGCTCAATATCCTCGTCAGATGCATAAGCAAACAGATTCTTAGTTTGAATCTCTTCTGGTACAACTCCGAAGAACCTGAGGGCTGACTTATTACAACCGCGAATCTCAGCATCTTTATTAATTGTTATATATGGAACGGGAGCATTTTCATAAAGTTCCTCTAATTCGAATTTTGACGCCAATAAATTTTGATTTTGAAAATTCGACACAAGCTCTGCTCTAGTTGAGGCCGTTGCAATCAAATATGCAACATAGCCAATCAATACGACGGATGTGTATGTCAAAATACTCAAGACCAGAACTTGAAAATCTGATACAGAATAGTTATTGAAAAAACCCCCGATTTTAATGTACAGCTGTGGATTCAAAAATAAATCAATTAAAAACGGGGTTAAAAAATACAAAGGAATAGTAACAAAAGCTATAACTAATAGACTTATTCCAAGATGTTTAATTTTGACATTCATAAAAACATTATATCACTCAGTGTCCTATTTTGCTAAATCACTCAATATGATACCTTGTGTATTAAAAAATCCATAGTATTTTCAAAAAAACAGTAGTATAATTATTTGTATAATAAAACAATAATAAATAAATATGACAAACGATGACCAAACGATTGAAGACCAAAGTTTAAAAAGGATTCAAGAAATGGGACTTTTGGATAACCTCGCTCCAGAAGAAAGATTTGATCATTTTACAAAGGAAGCAGTTGATAAGCTACATGTTCCAATTTCAACTCTAACAATATTAGATAGCCAAAATGAACATTATAAGTCTTGCCAAGGATTAAATGAAACTGAGGGACCAAGAGCAATATCGTTTTGTGCTCATGCTCTCTTGTCAAAGGATCTGTTTGTTATCTCAGATTGTCTAAGGGATCCTCGTTTTGCTGAAAATCCAATGGTTGTTGGCAGTCCATTCATTAGATTTTACGCAGGAATGGCAATATATGATCACAAAACAGGTATTCCTGTTGCTGTATTCTGTATAAAAGACCGCGAACCAAGAGAGCTTGATGCACTCAAAATTTCAACCTTTCTAGACATTGCAAATAGGATAGAAAAGGAAATTAATAAAGGGGTATAAGTTAATTTTAATTTATTTATTTTATTTAGTAAGTAACTTCATCGGTTCTTTCTCGCAAATCAATTGGATATTTTCCCGTAAAGCAGGATGTGCAAAATAGTGACTCATCAAGCCCAGTCGATTGTATCATTCCATCATAAGATAGGAAGTTTAGCGATGTAGAGCCTAAATATTTATTCATCTCTGCAATATTCATTTTTGATGCCAGCAAATCACTTTGCTTTGGTAAATCTATTCCATAAAAATCTGGGTATTTAACCGGCGGACAACTTATCATAAAATGCACCTCCTTTGCTCCAGTTTCAAAAAGCATTTTTACAATCTGCCTCGATGTCGTACCTCGTACAATTGAATCGTCAACAACGATCACTCTTTTATTTTCAATCATCTCCTTTAATGGTGCAAGCTTTAACTTTACCCCCTGCTCTCTTATGTGTTGTTCTGGTTCAATAAAAGTTCTGTGAATATAACGGCTCTTTATCAGTCCCATCTCAAAAGGAATTCCAGATGCTGCAGCATAGCCAATAGCAACTGGAATTGAAGTTTCGGGAATTGGAATCACAACGTCTGCTTCAATTAAATATTCTTCCGCCAATCGCTTGCCGAATTTCTTTCTAATATCATAAACCGATTTACCCAGCAAGATACTATCGGGACGAGAAAAATATACGAATTCGAAAATATCTAACTTCTGAATCCCCTTAACCATTTGCTTAATTTTTAAACCACTTTCATCCACAACAACCATTTCTCCTGGATTGACGTCTCTTATAAAGTTAGCACCGATCGGATGAAAGGCGCATGTCTCTGATGCAAAAACAAAACCACCATTTAGCTTTGCGATAGACAGCGGCCTTATTCCAAATTGATCACGAAGAGCAATCAATTTATTTTTGGTCATTATTAATAAAGAAAAAGATCCCGTCATTAGCGGGAAAATTTGTTCTATTGCTTCTTCTATTGGTACACCTTTCTTAACGATGGAGTGGATTGCTTCTGTTATTATCATGGAGTCTGACGCCTTTGGAAACTCCAAACCTTTTGTCTTTAGAAAATTTACTAGTAGTGTGGTACTTGGTAGATTGCCATTGTGGACTAGAGTCATGGATTTGTCTGATACTTCTATTGGATGTGCGTATTCTATTCCTAGTCCTGATGAGGTCGAGTACCTGTTGTGTCCTACTGCAATATAGCCCGGGAGGGACTGAATTATTTTTTCATTAAAGACCTGTGCAACGAGTCCTGTGCCCTTGTGGCAAAATATCTCTTCCCCATCTGTTGTGGCTATTCCTGAATTCTCCTGCCCACGGTGCTGAAGAGAATATAAACCAAAAAAGGCTAGACGGCTAACGTCTAGACCTTTCCCGTAGATTCCAAATACTGCGCATTTTTCTCCTAGTTTTTTCATGATGCTATTGTACCACCAAGTGGGCGATTCTCCAAAATCGTCGTTTGGGCGATTCTCCAAAATCGTCGTTTGGGCGATTCTCCAAAATCGCAAAGTAGGATTATTTCTTTTTAGCTGGCGCCTTCTTTTTCTTTACTTGTTGTCTATTGTTTCCTTTAGCCATAAATTTAATTTAAAATTATTCTTATAATGCTTAAATTATATCATAATATTTTGCTTTGCAAGTATTTTTATTCAAGATAATCGTACTCATCCAATTCGGCGCCAGCGTCCTCTAGTATTCCACGTAAACGATTAATATCATTATATAAGCTTATCATAGTATCCGAACCCCTAGATTCAGGACTTGGCCTTAAATTATCATCATGATAAACCATTACATGAGCCGCCTTGAATGATCCGGCAGCTGAATCTATATCTCCAATTTCAAAAAATATCTGTGCCTCAAACATGTTTATTTCAACTCTAGTAAATGTTCGTTCAGGACCAGTATTTTTACCATCTGCAAGTTTCTCCATTCTAATATGCCAGTCACGAAGAGCTTGCTCAAATTTGTCGCCCCGGCCATGTTTCTCAAACACTCCTATAACACCCGCCACCTTAATAGTCGACGGGTCATACTCCAATTCAACAACTTCCGCTGGATTTAAATTTGGGGCATCTTCGCTCATATTAAGACATTACATCACAAGAAAGGGACATTGAAATAAAGCCGCCTTCTTGACTCAGTTTTTTGAATCCCAATTTATTGTATAAATTAATTGCAATTGAATTTGATTCTTCAACCTCTAGGTATAATGACTTCAAACCAATGTCTATAAATGCATAGTCAATAAGATACCTCATGGACTGTTCCCCTATTCCCCTCCCTCTGTTTTCGACCCCTCCGATTAGGATAAAAACACCCGCAGTCCCTATCTTTTTATTCATATTAGTCAAACCCATAAAACCAATAGCGATATTATCAGATAGAATTGTAAAAAATTTCTTTACCCCATCCTTCTTTTTTGCCTCATAAGTATTAAACCATTCATTTTGTGAATCCTCTGTGATAATTATATTTCGCTTATTCACACTACAAAAAGCAGCCCTGTTGCTGTTTAGCCACTTAACGCGTAGTGAAATATCTTCTCTCAAATGTGAGCGAAATGTGGTCATTATATGATTATGTACTTATATGTAGTTTAAGCAATTAATATAGTGTTTGAACACATCTTTATGATTAAAGGTGGATTTAACATTGATAATACTGTATGATTTGCCCATAATGTTATATAGAACCAAATCACCAGTTAAAAAGTCAAAGCAACCCGTGTTAGAAGCACCAAAGAGACCCTCACCGGCTGAAGACTTACCTATTTTACTTAAATTTACCTTAATTCCAGGCCTTAAGTCTATTGTACTAGATGAAATATCAAAATACAGTGAATTAAAGATTACTGAGGCTGGAGAAGATAAAGTTTATCTTGATTTTATTCCTGATTTCAAAAATATTTTGGCAATGCGAAGTATTACAAACGCTTACATCACAAAGCGTGGTGCAAAATTTAATCCATATTTTATATGCAATCACAAATCTATTATCGGTGATTTGATTAAAATTGTAATCGGGGAAACAAAAAATATTTTTAAAAGTTTCAAACTACGATGTGCAGGATCTGATTCTAAAGAGGTAAAGGAAATTCAAAGTTATATAGTTAGTACATTCAAACTTAGAGAATCCGAGGATGCAGATTTGGAAATTTATATTAGTAAGCCAAGCGAGCTCTGGGAAATTAGCGTTAGACTCACTCCAAGACCGCTATCTCTCCGAAGTTATAGAGTTGCAAATATTAAAGGAGGACTTAATCCAACTGTTGCCTATGCGATGAATACTTATCTGGATTTAAGCGGGGAAAAATGCGGGGAAAAATCATATCTCAATGTCTTTTCTGGAAGTGGAACACTCTTAATTGAAGCGGGACTCTCTAATCCAAACCTTAAGCTTATTGGCTTTGACATAGACGGTAAAAGTAATGCTCTAGCAATACAAAATATTAAAAAAGCCGGTCTTATTAAACAGATTCATCTGAAGACGGCAGATATTTACGATAAACCACATCTTGGAAAATTTGACATGATTGTGTCGGACCTACCATTTGGTATGCAAATTTCAAGCAAAGAAAATTTGGACAATTTATATCAGAAATTTGTCACATATTGCGAAGAGACATTAAATGAAAATGGCGGACTTGTCGCCTATACTACAGAATATAGAATATTAGAAAACGCCCTAATATCGTCCAAATTTGAAATAATCAAAACCACTGATTTGGTAATTTCAACCGCAGTCGTCAATACATATCTGTATCCGAGAATTTTTGTTTGCAAACTTAAGTAGCAAAAAATATAGACACAGCTCGCACGCGTGTTTTGGCGCGATCAATTTTAGAGAAGCTCTTTAATTATTTCTTTCGTTTGCTCTTTTCCAGAAACATTAACGCAATCAACCCCATCCTCCTTTACAGAATAATCATTTCCGTTTGGAACAACTTCATCACCGATAAATAGCATTCTCTCCAGTGGTATATTTAGAAAATCACGAAGCTTGTTTACACCGTATGCTTTATTCACTCCTTTAATTGTAACATCAACTGATGTTAAACCACCCATGGAAACATCAAAAAGAGGGATTTTATCCTTTAAAATATTAACAATAGCTTGACGCTTACTTTTATCTGGATCCCACGCCTTCTTTAGTTCAAGTGGTGCTTGTTGACCAAGGGCTGAGAAGGTTATTTGCGACTCCCGATCTTCTACTCTCTCGCCAAAAACATGTTCTGGCAAAATAAACCCAGTCTCAACCCAAGCCTCCTCAATACACTTAATGATATTCTTCCTATCCTCAGGGGAAATATTTTCAGAATAGCCTTCATGCCACCCTGCAGAAAGTTCTGCACTATTTTTTTCAATTCCTCTATCTTTCCATGCGTACATTCTCGTTCCTGTTGTTGGTAGCAAGAATAAATTTTTAAGCAACTCAGTACTTGCCGGCAAATTACTTAGAAACTGTTTTTCAAATTGAATAAACATTCCTCCAGAAATAACTGCTACTTTTCTCTTTTTCAAAAGTTCAATAATCAAATCTGCCATATCATTATCAAGTGGAGACTTGCTATCAGCGAGAGTTCCATCGAGATCGAATATGATAAGTTCTTTTTCTTGGTAGTTCATGTTGTTTTGTTAATTTGATTTTTTGTTAATTTTTTTTGATTCGCTTTGGGTATTTTAATCTATAATCTTAATTTGTTTAATAAATCTTCTAATTTAATTGTAGCAACTCCCGTCACACTATCACCTGCTCCATAATATATATAGGCTCGGTCTTCTCTCATAACCAAACTACATGGAAATACCACCTTAGGAACTAATCCATTCACCTCATAAGGTGCCTCTGGTTCAAAAATCGGAGCAGCAGTCTTTGCTTTTACAACTGTTGGGTTTTCTAGGTCAAGTAAAAGCGCACCGACTCTATATGTCTTATTTTTGGAAATTCCGTGGTACAAAATCAGCCAGCCTTCAGCGGTTTTGAGTGGTGGACCAGCGATACCAATTTTAACACCATCCCACATACCAGGTTCGGGGTTTAGTATATCTATACACTTTGTAATTTTTTCTTTTGTAAAATCAAGAGTTTCGACAAAGTCAGCACAAATACTATTATCAACTCTATGAATTATCATGTACTTTCCGTGTATCTTTTCTGGGAAAATAACTGCGTCTTTGATGGGAATATTTGGCGGGGTAATTACATTTGGCATTGACCATTGTTCCCATTTTCTAGCAAGAAAATCATCGACGGAAATTGAACTCACTGCAACTCTTGGAGTTATGCCGTTATAGGCAGTGTAAGTCATGTATATAATATCTCCAATTCTAATTAAACGTGGGTCTTCACATCCATAATTATTATTTGCTCCATCATCTCTTTTTTCAAAATCAGCACGAGGAGTATATATTGGCATTTTTGGACGCTCATCGATTTTTAGTCCATCCTTACTATACGCATACCCCAGGACAGAAACATTTCCAGCAGAGGCCGCACGATAGATAATGTGAGTCTCGCCATTCAAGTTAATCACCGCAGGATTTATTGTACCACCAGCTTCCCATGCCACCCCATCACGAGGAGAAAGTATTGGGTTGCCTGCAAATCTCTTGAATTTATGCTCAAGCATTGAGTCAGTCATTAGACTCAATAAGTTTTCTAAATTAACAAAAGCAACAGCGCAATGTGTATCAGCTCCCCCGTAATATATTTCCAATCGACCGCCCTTAACTAGAGTTCCTGTTGGAAATATAATATTGGAAACATGACCAGTCTTTTCGTAATACGTACTTGGAACCATAAATGGACCATTTGTCCTTCCAATAATTCTTCTTGGATTTTCCAAATCAAGTAATACTGCTTCAACTCCAAATATTGGATTCTGAGTTGAATAGTCTTGAATGTGGGAATATATAACAAGCCAGCCCTTTTCTGTCTTAAGTGGCGGGGTTCCCATCTCAACCTGATCACTATCTTTTCTTCGTAGATTTATTTTATGCTGGTCTCCTTCCTTCAGCCAATCATGCCATTTTTGGTCATTCCACAGATCTTCAGGCTTATCAAATTCTACATAACAAATATCAGCTGGCCATTTGTCAGTGTTAATCGTGACGAGTCCTGCGATTTTGCCATTTATTTTCTCTGAGAACAAAGCCATTGCCTTTGCATTAAAAGGTGTAACTAAATGTTTCTCTTTAACAGTATTCAAATCATCACTTAAAGCGACTGCCACTTTTATATTATCAGCTGAGAAAGGATAGCCACCGAGCGCGGTGTAGAATGTATAATATACGCCATCAATTTTTGTTATTCTTGGATCTTCACACCCATATTTGTCATAGTCTTCACTTGGGCCAAAAAATTGTCTACGATTTTCAAAATTAATTCCATCTATCGATTCGGCAATACCAATAACAGAAGTACTTATGTGAGGCTCCATCAAATGATCTGGTTCAGACATCGCTCTATAAACAATGTGAGTCTTTTCACCTGAGACAATCGGACAACCATTAAAAGAAGAGTGGGCTTCCCATGGATGTTCCTGAATGGGTGAAAGTATTGGATTATGTTCTAGTCTATTTAGTGTAAACATTTGATTTTTATTTTTCGAAATTTTTATATTTTAACTTTTGGATTCTGACACAATTTTTAAAAATATTAATTGGTTTTGCCATATTTTTTAAGCCAAGCTAATAAAGGCTTTAATGGGGTCTTGGCAACACAAACAGTTTTGTCTCCCCCACCATAATAAACATACAAATCATCATCCAAAACCAAAGCTCCAGAGGCATATACAACTCCAGGCTTTCCATCATTTTCATAGTGTGCATCAGGCTCAAGTATTGGATAAATAGATCTGTAAAGAATAACACTTGGATCCTTCAAGTCTAGTATCATACATCCAACCTTGTATTTGTTAGGATCCTTTTTATCCATCGCATGATAAAGCAAGAGCCAGCCTAACTTTGTCTTCACTGGAGGAGAGCCAGCTCCTCGCATCCAATTATCCCATTTATCTTCTCGTCCGCCAGATGGAGCCTTACTCTTTATAAATTCATCGCTCTTAATATAATTAATATCATCAACGTAACTTATTTGTACCTTTGGAGAGACACTGTGAAGTATTGCCATCTTTCCATTTATTTTTTCTGGAAATAAAACCCAATTTTTATTTACCTCGGTGATAGAGGAAATAAACTTCGGCTTTTTCCAATTCCATTTTCCAGCTTTTAAATCTTCCATTGAAATGGAAGTGAGAGCTATTCTAACCGACTGCCATCCTTCAAAAGCGGTGTAAGTCATGTAAACTCTTCCATCCATCACAATGGCACGAGGATCCTCACATCCTCCCCAACTACCGCCAGAACTGTAAATATCTGTATCGTAATATTTTGGACCGCTAACAACATCTCTTTCTCCGGACTCTTTCAAAATATCATATGAAGGCGGAGTACAAAAAACATAAACAGGATATGGAGTTTTTGTTGGAAAATTTACTCCATCCATACTTTTTGCATGACCTATACGAGATATACCATCGTCACCTATTGCTCTGTAGAATAGGTGGACAAAACCCTCATCGTCCTTTATAGCAGCTGGATTAAAAGTTCCGACAGTTTCCCATCCACTATATGGCTTTGGTTGAATTATTGGATTGTTTTCATATCTAATCAAAGCGAAACGATCTGGTACAACTCTCTTTTTATAAAGATTGACTAGGTGTTTGATGAAATAAACAACACAAACTACCAACCCAACTGATAGAGTAATTAAGATTAATAAGTTTAAGGTCATTATTTTATTTGACTAGGTCTGTTATATTTATCTTCGACACGGACAATATCATTTTCATTAAAATTGCCGTACGCTATTTCTAATAAAACCACATCTTCACTTCCCGCCTCTATTCTATGCAAACTCTTGCGAGGTACAAAGTAATCTTCTCCAGCTACGACATCTTTTCTTGCACCTCCAACTGTTGCGACACCATTACCAGAAATTATTCTCCAAAACTCATCTCTATCGTCGTGATATTGCAAACTAAAGGCCTGGCCTTTCTCAACTGTAATTATTTTTACAGTACAAGGCTGGTTTTTTACAAATTCTACAAAATTACCCCATGGTCTGCTTTCTTGATACGGTTTTGAAGGGTTTTGTTCCATAGTGTTAGATAAAAATTGTGTTAAATTTATGGATTAATTATAGCACACCACCCTGCACTCGAGGTCAAAAGTTATCCACTTATTTGAGTCTTATTTGAATGGGTTGGCTAACCTCATTTATCTTAATTTTCTTTAACAGTACACTCTTTCAAATATTTATCAGCGGATTCTGCATTCATGATTTTTATACTCTTTTGGTATCCAAAGTACTCCATAATTAGTTTCTGTTCCTCTGTCACATCTCATGTGAATACGTCTATCGCAGTTTTTGGGGATTTCTATTATAGCTTTGTAGTTCATGTTTTTTCAGCCTATATGGATTTAATATTGAAGTAACTCGATGAATTCACCGGTGCGGTATTATCTGTTTTGTTTTTAAAATACAAAGCATATCCATCAGCCTGATGGATATTAGCAGGAACCTTAAATGTTATATTCTTTGTCTTTGAATCAACAAAACCAAGAAATACAGAGCTATAGTTTTCCGTTAGTGAAGGTGTTATTTTATTTAATTCATTATACAAGAAAACATTATAGTCTGCAGATGGCAAATCATAATTACTCCAGGTCATGTTATAAGTTTGTCCAGGTCGCAGTACAGCAAAAGGTCCCATCGAAAATTTAATCGAAACAACATCCGTTGATGAGGCTGTGGTAGAAGTTGCATTAGTTCCAGATGACGGAGCTGGTGGAACAACATTCACTGGATTAGTTGTAGCTGGTCCAGCCTTTATCTCAAAATCTCTTGACGATGACACCGGAACATTATTATCAGACTTGTTTTTAAAGTACAAGCCATAATCAGTATTGGGATGCATATTAGCAGGAATCTTAAATACAAGATTCTTTGTTTTTGCATCAACGTACCCTAGGAATACAGAGCTATAGTTTTCCGTTAGTGAAGGTTTTATTTCATTAGATGGACTATATAAGAAAATATTATAATTTGCAGAAGGTGCGTCGTAATTACTCCAAGTTACACTATAAGTCTGTCCTGCCAGTAGTACCTTGGGTAACTTTGAATATGTAAGTGGTATAGCGTCTGTTAATGAAGCGGTGGATATTGATGCAGAATCTGTAGATCCGGCTGATGGCGCCTGTAGGAAGACAACATTTGTGGGAGTGGAAGTCGGAGTAGTTGTTCCAGCTAATGAATAGTTTGTTGAGGTAGCTACCGGACCAGTTGTTGCCTCAGCGCAATCAATTTGCTTAATCTTCGCTCTTGTTAATGAACCAACATATCCAGTTGGAGAAATATTATTATCCTTCTGGAAAGCCTTAACAGCAATAAGGGTCGCACGGCCAAAGAATCCGGTTGGTTGCGCAGTTAAATAATTTTTAGTATTTAAAAAATCTTGCAAAATAGAAATGTCAGTAGCCCCACTTGAATCTCTAGTTCCATATTTAAGATTATTATTAATGATCGCACAAGCCTGAGAGCCTGTTGGATCAACGTCGCTCTGCTGTGCAAATATTAATGAAGGAGTTAATAAAAGCACCAACACCAAAACACTATACAAAATACTTTTTTTCATGAATTTTAT
Organism: uncultured bacterium; assembly: GCA_903848795.1. Lineage (GTDB taxonomy): Bacteria > Patescibacteriota > Minisyncoccia > Phycocordibacterales > CAIZLB01 > CAIJKW01. The sequence continues at coordinate 18,738 of CAINHC010000021.1, forward strand.
AAATTTAATTCTTAATGGATTAATTATACAACACCATCTCCGTTATTTCCAACATCTCTCCATCTGACCCCTTAAATCTTTCATCAAAGGTCTTTTTACCAGTTTCAACAAAACCTTGTTTTTTATAAAAGCCCACCCCTCGGGAGTTAAGGGAAAATACATCTAAATACGTATCTTTGTTTTTATCCAACAAACCGTGTGCTTTATCATACAATTCTTTAGCAAGCCCTTGACCCTTGAATTCTGGCATGACATACAAAGCCTCTATTGTATTTTTATCTTCATGTTTTTCAGCAAAACAACATCCGACAACTTTTTCTTCATCTTTCCCATCGTTGTCATTAGTCATTTTTGCGACCATAAGAATATTATCATCCGTAAAATTAGCAATGCCTTTTTCCAACCCCTCGGCTGCCTTTTGTGCTTTTTCTGGAGGAAAATGATTATTTATCTCCTCCTCCGACCAACCGCAAAGTTTGTACATCCCTTTGGATGATTCAATTGTTAATGATTGGATACCATAGGCGTCGGAAGGGATAGCTTTTGATATTTTGACGTTGTTCATTTTATATCTATTTATTAAGCGCATTCCTTGTTGCTGGACCAAGCGCTCCTGTTTGTGTAAGCTTCTTCGCCTTTTGGAATTTCTTTACTGCGGTTTCAGTAAGTGGACCAAACTTTCCATTAATAGGGCCGGTATAAAAATCTAGCTTCTTAAGTGTAGTTTGCAACTCAGTAACTTCCTTGCCAGTTGAACCACTCTTAATTGAAGTTGAGAATTTATATTTGGTTGCAGATACGGTTGTATTGGATGATTCCACTGATGTATTAACTACGGGATTTGCGACAACAGTGTTAGGAGTAGAAACTACAGCAGGTGTGGGTACAGGAGTTGAAACCTGAGAAATATTATTTTGATCTAAAATTAAACTCATCTGTGCCGTTCTTCCATTAAAGTCATTCAACGCCAAAACTACTGGAATTGTTGATCCTTCATTCCCTGTCACAATATAACTTGAAGTATAAGGACTACTACCAGAAACACCAATTCTCTTTCCAGCAAAAGAAGCCCACGCAGTATTCACTTGATTTGGCTGATTTGCGCTGAAGCTAAGGGAGATGGTCGAACCAGGACTTAAAAAATTTCCGTTGACATTACTTGATGAAAGAGTAAATGACGAGAATGATATAGCGGGACTGTTGTTTGTATTTGTTTGATTAACTGCACCTGTATTAACAACTACAATTACTAAGTTTGAACACTGACCATCACTTTCACAAACATTAAGAGTTGCACCACCAAAAGCATTAGCGTAGATGTTAACATTATTTCCATTTATTGTTGCTGCTACCACACTACTATTTGAATTACTTGCTATACCATAGCCCCCATTGCCATTAAGCCCAATTGATAGACTTTGACCAACATTAAGAGTTATATTGTTTTGACTGAAAATCGGATAACCATTTGTGGTTGTGTTCGTTGAACATGTACTATTACCACTTGCTGACCATGGAATCATCAGGGATTGCTGATTGTTTACAATGACGTACGCTGTTTGATTACAACCCGCGAGATTGTGCGTATTTGAACCAAAGGTCGTAGAAAAATTACCATTCTGATCTGTCGAACCAACGTAAGCAGACGATCCTCCAAAATGAAGATCGATGAGCGAGTTGGGATCTCCATAAACTGTTATCTTGCTCATTGTATTATCCACTGGGCTCAGGGACAATGTTGGAATAACGGATGCATTTGCCTTGGAAGCAAGCAAAAAAAGTATTCCAAAAAGTACCAATAATAAATTATTTTTAATAGTTTTCATTTTGTAGTTGTTGTAGTTGTAATATATTGAATAATGAGTTTATTATACCATTATTTAGTGATTATTCTCAATTACTTACTCTACCAATAATATATGTCTTTCTTCTTAAACAATGCTAGAATAGCATTCATGATATTAACCACGCACGCATCTGTAGGAGCAACACTCGCTGTCCTTATACCCAGCAACCCGATTTTGGGTTTTGCAATAGGCTTTGGAAGTCACTTCATTTTAGACTCAATTCCCCATTGGGATTACAAATTACGAAGTAGTAAAAGAAATAAACAAAAGCCACTTACCAACGACATTATTATCGGAAAAGATTTTTATATTGATTTAATAAAAATAGGACTCGATGCACTACTGGGACTTGCGCTTCCTTTATTTTTCCTTGGATTTTTACAACATCAATTAATTCTAATGATTTTATGTGGAGCGATCGGTGGTATGACTCCAGACTTTTTGCAGTTCGTATATTTTAAATGGAGACACGAACCACTTATTAGTCTACAGAAATTTCATATCTCTATGCATGCAAAAACTGGTCTGAATGATAAACCACTTCTAGGTGTTTTATGTCAGACAGCGATTATTGTGATTGCATTTGCATTAGTTTAAGATTTTAAGTTATTGATTGTGAATTAGGACACAGATTAAGCTACAATTATGCCGTATTTGCTTGTGGAGACGGGCCAGGGTGTTATACTTCAGATATGTGTTTTTCAGCTTCTGCCAGTTTTATTGCAAGCGGCGCCCTTGCCGCTCTTGGCGGGGTTTTTTTTGTTTCTGCAAAGAAGAAAGATAAAGTACTCGCGGTAATTCCGATAATGTTCAGTATTCAACAATTTTGTGAAGGAATACAGTGGCTTTATCTAAACTCAGGATCTTCTTCATATATTGCCGGATATTTCTTTTTATTTTTTGCTTTTATCTTGTGGCCTTTATATGTGCCAATCATGGTTTTTCTTTTAGACAAAAGTGAAAGAAAGATATTGGGATGGTTTATACTTGCAGGAGTTGCGGTGGCGATTTATTTTTCTACGATATTTTTATTAGGCCCCTTAGATATACAAAGGGTTAATTCATGCGTAAGTTATAACTTTAGTTTTCCCTTCCAAAACTTTGTTGTTTTAGCATACCTTCTAGCTATTGTCGGATCCCTATGTATTTCAAGTCTTAATATCTTTCGCTATTTTGGAATAGTCGTTGGATTCTTAGGGCTTGTCTCATGGTTTTTCTTTGCGCTCACATTCACGTCGGTTTGGTGTTTTTTCGCAGCCATTGTCAGCCTAATGTTTTTCTTTTACGTAAAATACAAACATAAGGTTAATATACTATTGGAGAAAGTAGATAAGAAAGTTTTGCAAAAATAGATTTTGATAATTATTACTATTTCCCCACCTTAATTATTCATCATTCAACCTCTTCTAACAAGCAAAACCTTAACAAAATCAAGCCACGTCTTACCCATACTACCTCTAAGCGCCCTAACTAAAGGCATCATCTTATTTGTCAGCGCAGCCTTTGCAAATAAATCAAAAACTTCTTCTTCTGTTTTGTAAGCTTCAGGTTTTTTTGACGCGACATATTTAATTAGTGAGCCCAATGCCTTAATTTCCTCCGCATGTGAGCTGGGCTCAAAATAAGGATTTCCAGATTCATCTTGTTTTAATTGATGAAGGCTATTATTACCATTATCTGAATCAACCGAAGGAGGGTCCTCCAAAAGCCACGGTTCTTTTGAAAGAACGTCTTGGACAAATCTAATTGACAACTCATCCATAACTGCTTCATCTAAGTTCCCAGAAACTTCTTCCAATAAATCACCCCTCTCTCCCCTAGAAACTTGTAAGCCAGCTCTTTTAAAACCAACTCTTGAACTCGAATCAACTTCTTCCTCTTTGTAATATTGATATGATGAGAAATGTAACACCTCATGGGCAACTATCTGTGCCCTACTCAATCTTGGCTCCAAATCGAGAGCGTCTGGCGAATATATTATGCGTTGATGTTTAGTCTGAAAACCAGCATCACCCTTAAGTTTTGGTGCGCCATCGGCACTAATGTCTACTGCATGAAAATGGTCCAAAGTAAGTGGTGGCATTTTTCCTCCATACCTCTCTAAAAATGCAGGCATTTCCCTAAGTACAGATGCAATTATTGTCTCATCTTCTTCAGTTTTTTTTATTTCCCACGGTTCTACTTTTTGATTATCAAAAACGTATTCCAAATAAGCTTTAAAATCATCGACCTTGTCGCTTTCGCCAGCGAGCCTATCTACACTACTAGTCTCTTTTAAATTAAATTCCTTATTCATATATTCATTATTAAAAAATTATAAAATTTTCAACTTCATCTCCTCTTTAAACTCGAGTGCGCGTTCAAGCATCCTATCAGCCTGTTTCCCCCAGTGAGCATCACACATTGGAATAAACTCCGATGGGTCTATAAAATTAATTTCAGTCACCTCCCCTCCTGGGTCTTCTACAAAGTCACCCTCGGGCTCTACCAAGCAAACTACTCGAGCGTGAAAAACTGATTCCCCAGTTGGTCTAATGGTCTCATGCATTCCCACAAGTCTCATATTTATGATTTTCATATTAGTCTCTTCTGCCACCTCTCTCCTTGCTCCATCTCTAACGCTTTCTCCGTTTTCTAATCCACCACCCGGAATTCCCCAATGTCCTTCTGATTCACGAACAACTAATAATTTATCATTCATAAAACAATAAGCCCTTACGCTTTCCATTTTCTTTCCTTCAAAAGCGCTATCATCATCGACATCATTATAAATGATTTCAAATTTTAGTCCGGCTGAGGTTATTATAGTTTTTTTGATTTCCATATTATTTTTATTAATTAAAAAATTATTCAGGTTGGCCCTCTGTAATCATCTTCTTTATTTCCTTATCAAAATCAGAATCAATTTTCTGATACTTATTAAATTCTTTGTATTCAGAAATGGCTTTTTCGTCTGCATCTAGCTTGGAAATCTTCCCCTTACCATCCAAAACTTCATATTTATTGAATGTCAAAAATTGGTCAACACTCTCTGCAAACTCTTTCATTGTAAAAGCATTACTTCTTTCTATTAGTCCCTCAATGTAATCAAAAAAGCCTGTAACTGTTCTTTCCAGTTTTTTAATCTCACTTTCTTTTAAATAATTCTTTGCGATGGTAACATCAGATTGTAATACCCTACCTGTAGGAGATTTTTTCCAAGTTGTAAGACCCATATATGGCAAGGTTGCATCTGCCTTGTCATAAATTATTTCAGGTGCTGTTTTCCCAGTGATTGCAAAGTGAAATTTATTTTGAACCATAGCATAAAATTCATGACTCACATCAGAATCTCTATCGTAATCGATACTACACTCGGCAAATATGTCTGTAATTTGTTGGTAAATTCGACGCTCGCTTGTCCTAATGGAGCGAACTCGTTCCAACAATTCTCTAAAATAATCAACTCCGAATGTCTTCTCGCCCTGTTTCAAACGATCATCATCAAGCACGAACCCTTTTTTAATAAATTCACGAAGTACTTGGGTCGCCCAAATACGAAAATATGTGGCCTTTTTGGAGTTTATCCTATAACCTACGGCAATAATGACATCGAGGTTGTAATGTACAATTTCTCTGGAAACCTCTCTATTAGCCTCATTTTGAACTATTAGGAATTTCCTAATAGTTGCCAATTCCGATAATTCTTGAGATGAATAAATGTTCTTAAGGTGTTCATGTATTGTAGGGATAGAAACATCAAAAAGCTCTGCGATAAGCTTTTGAGTTAACCAAATTGTTTCCCCTTCTATTCTGACCTCAATTTTAGGCATCCCCGCCTCATTGCCAAACATGAGAAATTGAGCAATTTTATTATTTTTAGTGACATGATTTTCTTTCATAGTGCAGTCAGTTTATCACAAAAGAGACGATGTCTCTAGCTTAAGAATTTTTTAGGAATTTTTCTCATGTAACCAACTATTTATCACCAAGATCCTTTTTCTCACCCCACTGCCAACGAGGCTTTTATCCTTTTTTGTAGCATATATATATTAATAATCCAGTGAGTAAAAACACTCCCGCTAGACCAAGGATCCAATTATATTTTATAGTTAAGGTTAAGGGGATAAAGATGATAAGCCAGATAAGCAAAACAAGCCACCCCTCCCAAGTGGCAGGAGTCCATCCATATCCATAAGTCTTATTAACAAACCATATCTTATTTTTTTTCATCTGAGTTATTTTGTTAGGCTATTTTGTAACGCAATTCTTGTATGTCATATTATCCTGACTACCTTCTGTTACAAAAGCGGTATTTCCCTTATTCCAAAAAACTATCGATTCATCATCGTTAGCGTAACGAGCGCCAGAGGCAGAAATTGTCTGAGGCAAGAATAATTCTGGACCACCACTTAGAGTTACGTAAGTTGCGCTTTTATAAAAGATGGCGTGTATATTTTTGTTACCCTCGCACTGAAATACGACATCACTAACCTTATTCCCCAATACTTCTTGTACGCCAAGCTTTTTACCTAGAAAAATACCGAGTCCAAAAACTCCAACGAATAATATAATTGCCACGGTTTGTGAAAGCCGGGTGACTTTGTTCCATTTAATTTTCATAATAGAAGTATATCATGCCTATATAAATTCGTACCCCAGCCAGCAGGTGAGCCCGTGTCGATTCCACTAAATCATCTACTGAAACTAGCACTTCATTTTACTTCTCATTCTTGAGCTACCGTGGATTCCTCGGTAGCTCGATTTAAGCATCATTTTTATAAATAAACTACAGAACATCATTTAAAGATCTAAAACCAAAAGTTTGATATTTATTTTTTAAAATCGATGGACCTGGCCATTTACTATCATGCTTTTTTCTTTCTTCTGTGTACCAATCTATAATATTTGTTGGTTTATAACCTTCGGGTATCTTATTCCACGCGTCCCTAACTTCTTCAGCCCAATCTTCGTATTGCAAGAAAGTCATTTTATACTTTTCCTTTCCGATCAGATCATAAAAGGGTTTTCGTCCAAAATTTGAATATTTTTCTTTTAAGCTACCAACCTTAGGCCATGTTTTACTGTGCTCTCTTTTTCTTTCTTGTTCATACCAACTCCACAAACTTCTTGGTCTTTCATTTTCTGGTAACTGACTCCATGCGCTTACAACTTCCTTTAACCAATCTTCATATGGAAGGTAATCCTTATCTCTATAATTATCTTTACCCACAACATCATTCACAGATTTAAAACCATGAATTGAATATCGTTTTTTTAATCTTGAATAACTAGGCCAAGTCTTATTGTGATTAACACGTTTTTCCTCGCCGTACCAATCTTCCATATCTCTTTGTTTCTCATGCTCCGGTACCTTACCCCGCGCATCCTTAACTTCTCTGGACCAATCCTCATATGGAAGATAATCCTTATCTAAATGATTTTCCCTACCAACAGCGGTCGTCAACGTTGTAAACCCATAGGGAGAATATTTTATTTTTAGTATTTTTGAACTTGGCCAGGCATTATGACTCTTTCTTTTTTTGTTATACCATTTTTCAATATCACCTTTTTTTTCTTTATCTGACGTTTCGTCCCATGCGATTTTAACTTCCTCAGACCAATCTTCATATGGTAAATGCTTTACACGTTCTCTTTTAAAAAATTCTGATTGCAAGAACCCCTCAGATAAAGCCTCATCACTTATAGATCCTTCTTGTTCCGGTAGTTCCTCTTCAAGATATATCTTAATCTTGTTTCTCCAATTTAATGTTTGTATTATTCGTACCCCAATACCTGGATACATAGCAATGAGTGAATTTTTATCTTGCTTTCCATCAATATCCAAATCATCGAGTTGGATATGAAGCTCTTGCAATTTTTGTGTATCAAAAACATAACTCGCATTACCTTCTTCATCACATATATATACGGCTCGATTAAGTTCAGGCACAATAACTCTTACATACGGAGTTTTTCTAATCATCTCATCTTTTACCTCACCCTCTAGTACTAGCATTTGTTCTATATCTCTTATATCAATATCAAAGTCTGTTTCAAGAATATACATAAGAGTCAGAAGTCTTGGTATAAACTTCTTCTTTTCAAAAGGAGTATCACCAGGAATTATTCCTTGATTCTCCAATTGATCAGGTGGAGTGATGATTGTTTCTGTTTTTTCCTTTGACCCCTGAATGCTTATCTTGACGGCGTCAATCTTTGCTTTAACTTCCTGAATACGATCTAATATTTCTGAAATGTTTGGTAATTCAAGTTTTTTACATACATCGTCTTCTTGTTCCTGAGTATTTAAAGATAAATTACCTTCAAGATTAGGGTTGGTCTTATATTCATGAAGCAAGTCATTAATAAGTTCGATTGTATCGCTTACAGCTTCGTCTGCAAAAGATTCTATGTTTTCGACAGTAAGGGGTTTGTATAAAATACCATTTAGTCTTTTAATCGATTCCTCTTTTAAGACTTCAAGAGATTTATATAACTCTACCTGTTTAAATGGATTTTCTAACATATTTACATTTTATCCTAGATATCGGTTATTATAAAGGCTTCTCTATTTTTTCCAACGCCTGTCTCGCTTAAGACAAATCAGCTTTATCTCCGTTTGACAACCTATCGCCGTATTCTTCTGGCGCCATTATTATCGCAATCTTTTTTCTTAATACCTCTTCATGCCCCCATTCAGATCGTTTTATCATAAGAACATTGCGATTATTTATAGCACAGGACTAACGATTTAAAATATTAAGACTGCAAGTTGCTTCAACCCAGTAGGCAACAATCCACCCAAAATACCTCGAAGAATATAGTTTTAAAAAAACAATTACAGACATCTACAAAACCCTAAATACATAACCTTCTTTCTTCAATTTAGTTACTATTTCTTCTATTGCAACGTATGTGGCCGGCGCGTTCGGACCACCCAAATGCATGATTATTACCGATTTATCATGAACTCCACTCAACACCGCTTTGACAATACCTTTCGAATTCTTATTAAAAGAATCTCCCGACGTTAGCCCAGCGTCAGAAACAGTTAATCCAATTTTTTGGGCCAATAGATCATCTTGTTGATTATGGCAAAGACCTGGATGGCGGAAATATTTTGGAACAACGCCCGTGAGTGCTGTAAGAATTCTTTGGGTCTTTTGCATTTCCTCAATTTTATCTTCATCTGTATTGATAATTTTTAACTTATAGCAGGGCGACTCAAAACCAGGGTGATCGTATGAGTGATTAGCAATTTCAATATCTGGATATTTAGCAATTTCCCTTATCAAATCTGGATATACCTCAGCGAACATTCCAGTAACAAAAATCGTGGAGGGAATCTTTTCACTTTCTAAATAATTAACAAGATCTTTACTATAATAATCAGAAACTTTTTTCTCATCCAACTTCTTTTTCATAAATGGTGTCATGTCGGCATCGAATGTGAGATACACCACTTTTGATTTTGATACCTGAATTTCAGCCTTACTTTCAGCATCGCTTTCTACTTTTTTTGTATGTAAAATATAGAAGACGATGCAAATCAAAATCGCCAGAATAACCGCAAAGATGATTTTTCTATTTCTAATCATATTAAGCTATTTATCAGATACATTCTTAACTTTCTTCTCAATCCTCTTTTGAACACTCCTGATCGTCTCCAAATAGGCTTCTTCTACTGGTGAAAGAGTTTTTACTTGATACTTCTTGTATTCAGTCTTGGCTTTTTCTAATGCTTGTTCATGACTTACGTTTCCAGAATCTTTAAGTAAACCCTTCCCATAATTTTCAGTAAATTTATCAAGTTCACTGACCCAGTCCGCCATATACATCTTTGTATGTTCTTGTGCTTTGATTTCAGCAAGATCAAAGAAGGCTGACACTAAACGATTAAGTCTAAAAAGTTCTTCTTCCGTGAGATAGTTTTTTGCAATCCCAACTTCAGAAAATACAGGTTGTGCACCAGAAAATGTTGTTAATCCCATAAAGTCCTTTTCTGCATCAGCTCGTGAATGAATTGTTTCAGCAGCAGTGTGTTTATTGGTAGCATAATGCAATTTATTTTGCACCGTTTTAAAGAACTTAATTGACTCCTGACTGTGGGGATCGTAATCCATACTAGTTGAATACAAATCAAGCACTTGACGATAGAGCACCTTTTCGCTACTTCTGATATCACGAATACGTTCCAAAAGTTCTTTCCAATAGTTTCCGCCTCCAGTACCTTTGAGGCGTTCATCGTCCATAGTAAATCCCTTGATAATGTATTCACGAAGCCTGGCTGTTGCCCACTGTCTGAAACGCGTACCCTGTATAGAGCTTACACGATATCCAACAGATATGATTACATCGAGGTTATAGTAATTTGTAGGCTTCGTAGAAAAATCGGAAATTCCAATTTTTCTTATAGTACCGTATTCTATGAGCTCTTTTTCCGAGTAAATATTAAGAATATGTTCATTTATCGTTGAACGACTTTTATTGAATAATTCTGCCATTTGATCAATAGTAAGCCACACCGTCTCATTTTCAAAACGGACCTCAAACTTTGGCTGACCATTGTCGCCTTCGTAAATAACTATTTCATTGTTAGATTTGTTAAATTCCATATCTTTTATCATTCATTATCAGCAATCATTTTATTAATAAACATCATATCAAATATATATAAAATGAGCTATTATAACTCTATACCACCCTACATAAAATAACCTTGAAAATAGGGCTTAAAAAAATCGGCTGTGGTTACCACACGAAGTCAGAACCGTTTTGATGCTAGGTAAGAAAAAATAGCTGCAAGCAGACAAACAGCCCCGCCAAGTATAATAGGCATTCGTGCACCCATAGCGTCCGCAAGCCATCCAGAAAGTGGTCCGCCAACAGCACCCGATCCAGTTAAAAAGATTCCTTGAAGCGCCATCAATCGCCCGTGCATTTCTTGTTTTGATTCGACTTGAATCATTGTAGTTGTTGCTGTCATGTATAAAATACTAGACGCTCCCACAAGAAAAATAATTGGTATAGCTACTAAGACACTAGGAGAAAGTGCGAGCATCAGCATGCTAATACCAAGCATTGTAGCACCAAAGATAATATGATTCATTTTAACTAATCCCCTACGAGCTACAACAAGGGCACTTATGACAGCTCCGACACTAAAAACTGAATAAAGAAGTGTAAAGTTACCGATCGTACCATGAAGGCCCCTGGTTACAAACAATGGAAAAGTAGTGGTAAAATTGTATGCAATCGTTCCAATAAAAGCGAGCATGCCAAAGTTTATCGCCAATAATGGCATAGAAAAAATATATTTTATACCTTCACCTACTCTACCTTTTGTTTTAGTAATCTCTGACTTTCGATACAGTTCCGAAGGTCGCATCATCATAAGACAAATTAAAACTGCAATATAGGAAATAGCGTCAAAGGTAAAACACCAACCAAAGCCCACCGTAATAATTAGAAGCCCCGCAATCGCTGGGCCTAATATTCGTGACAAATTAACATTTGTACTATAAAGCACCACTGCATTTGGAATATCATGTTTAGGGACCATTTCGCTTAAGAAAGATAGGCGAAGTGGATTATCCAATGAAAGCACTATTCCTCCAACAAATGCTAATGCATATAATCCAAAGAGTGGCGGATGTGGCATAAAAGCCAAAACAGCAAGACCTACAGATTGTACCATCTCCAAACTCTGTGTCCAAATAAGCAGACGTCGCTTATCAAATTTATCAGCAATAGATCCTGCCCACAATGAAAGAAATAGTATCGGGCCATACTGTAGAGCAGAAACTATTCCAACAGAAAGACCGCTTTCAGTAATTTTCAAAACTAGCAAAGTAAGGGCGATTTTTGTTAGCCAATTACCAGTATTTGAAATAGTTTGTCCTATTGTGAATAACCTATAGTTGCGATTCCTGAGCGATATAAAAGTCTTCAAAAATGTTTCTTTGTATTTAGGTGGTGCAAATAGTTTTTGGTTCATATAAAAAAATGTCAAAAAAACAAGCCTCGAGATCTCCAAGTTATTCTGGATTATTCCCTTCAATTATTTTCTTTACTTCACGGTCAAAATCAGAAATGTAATTTTTGTCCTGTTCTATGCGGTATTTTTCATATTCACCAAGCGCCAAGGATTCTGCAACCTCATGACTAATCTTACCAGCATTAGTCAATATTTCATACTCACTGAAATTAAGAAAGGCGTTGAGTTTTTCTATCCAATCCGACATTGTCATTGCTTTACCTCGAGATGCTTGCATTTCGGCGTAGTCTAAATACATATTACCAATACGATTTAGATGATCTAACTCATTTTTATTCAAATAATTTTTTGCTATAGTCACGTCGCTTGGCATTATTTTACCCTGCGGATATTTACGCCACGAAGTCAAACCTAGTTTTTCCTTTTTACGGCTCACTCTTTCCGCAACAATTTCTGCCGCCGTTCTACCGGTAATAGCAAAGTGTAGTTTATTTTGCACTGTTGCAAAAAATTCCTTACTTTCAAACGACTTTGGAGAATAGTCAATCGCTGTTGCGTATATGTCTGTAATTTTTTGATATATTCTACGTTCACTCGTACGAATATCTTGTATTTCTTCATAAAGCTCATCAAAATACCGTGCGCTAAAACGAGAGCCATATTTCATACGGTCACTATCCAATGCATAACCTTTTTGGATATAACTTTTCAAAACACCAGTTGCCCATCTTCTAAATTCTGAACCTCTTTCAGAATTAACCCTATAGCCAACAGCGATGACAAGCTCGAGGCTATAACAGACGACCTTACGAACAACCTCCCTTTTCCCCTCTTTTTGAACTACCGAGAATTCCTCGGTAGTTGCATTTTTATCAAGCTCGTTCTCATTATGTATGTTCTTAATATGAAGAGACACATTGTCTGTTGAACAATCAAATAATTCTGATATTTTTCGTAAGGTTAGCCACATATTATTCACGTCATACAAGACCTCAATATTTACCCTACCATCTTGAGATTGATAAAACGCTATTTCATTGTCTTTTATCTTTTTTATCATATTTATCCTAGTATATCATACTGATAAAAATTGTAATTTTACCCATTATTTATCTTAAAAATATAATGAGGTTGAACCTGTATCTTTCGTGTTTGAGTTGGCTGGCCCTACCACACAAAATTAGAACCTTTTTGATGCTAGGTAAGAGTAATTTCTTTCACTTTAGTCCTGAATTTACCAGATGATTAAATATTTAAAGTCTAATTATAATATAAAACCACAACATAACCATAACAATAGACAAAATCATTGATATTATAACTTGAATTTTCTGCCACTTAGTTAGGTTTACGATAGTAAGAGTTTTTTTTGATTTACTTAATAAAATCACACAGGAAATAGCTACAATAATTATTATTGGTACAAAAATTATTAAAGCAATTGCAGAGCCAACATATACCGATGTAACTGTTAGTATCGTATAAAGGATATTTAAAATTGAAAGGACACAAACAAATATAATCTCTATATCTATTATCTTTCTTAAATTTTTATTTGCATTCTCATCTACTACAACAGGAACCTTTTGATTTGAATCTCCTTTATATATAAGTTTTTTAATTCCGAGATATAAAATGAATAAAATTGGAAGTAAAATTATTAAAAACACAAGGCTGAAGTCTGGGCTTAAATCAGATAAAAAACTAATCATGCGTTAATAATAACATCATCAATAATCAAAGCAAGCAACATTCTATTGAATAAACTGACCTTATCACAAACCACCATGCAAGAAGTTCTGACGTTCAAGACGCTTATTATAAAAAGGCTTGAAACAAAGGCGGAAATACCGGCTGGGAGACTAGGAATCGAACCTAGATTAAAAGCTTCAAAGGCTTCTGTCCTACCGTTAGACGATCTCCCAATGTTCTATACTTTAATATGAAATCAACTATAAATCAAGGGCTTTTGACTAACAAAGACTATTGACTTTTCTGAATCAAACTTGCTATAATAGCAACATGTAACCTCTTAAGTGAGGTCCCGAGGAAGCCACCCGCAAGGGTGGCTTCCGTTTTGTGTCTATCTCGCAAATGAAGCTAAGACTTTTTTAACCCTTCTAAAATCTTCAACACTCATCTCTCCAATTTTTCTAATAAATCTCTTGCTACTAATAGACCTGATTTGTGACATATTTATTGTTTTTATTACATTTTCATTATTTAAAAATTGAATGAAAAATTTACCCTCTTTTAATGTACTTGTAGCGGAGCTACTAACAGTCCAAGATTATTAAAGACTTTTATAACCACCACAGGTCTTTCAAATCTATGGTTTTTACCATTTATCTCAACACCAATATTTTGACCCAAATTTACCCACCAAATGTCTCTTACTTGGGGATATGAAAAACTCTCAGATTTATGAATACTGATTTTGAGATTATTCCATTCGTTAAAAATTTCCGATATTTTATCATCACCCATACTCTAATTATGGAATATTGAGTATAAAGAATTTTCTATTTTTTTATAAAGAAAATACAAAGATTTTATTGAGCCTCTATTGCCTTAGATGTGCTGGAACCTTAGCTACCCCAACCCTACTCCAAACACTCCGCTACCACCATCTCAAGTGGCAAGGTTGGTATTGCACTCTTGCCCAATCTTCCATGTGCAATCAAAAGTCTCTCCAAAATTATGGCAATCTTTTTTGGTGACTTTAGCGCCAACCTCTCTGCATCGGTTGCGCTTCCCTTCTCTTTTTCAAAATTAATTGCCTCAGCTGGCGCACGCACCGCTCCACTACTCATACTCAAAAGCAAAGTTTTTCTAACGCTTTCCAAAACAAGTTCTGTGAAAAGTTTTACATCCCCTCCATTGTCACGAACAATATCAAGTTGAGCTAGTGCAAGCACAGCATCTCCCGTTATTATTCCCTTTGCAAAATTGTTTACCACAACGGACTTTGGTGCGCCAGTTATTTGTTCAGCCTCGGCTAGTGTAATTTCTGATTTTGCACCACTTCCCTTTACGTCTGATGACCCACCAGCAAGCGACAAGACTTTTTGCAAAACACTGAGTGTATCTCTAAATGATCCATCCCCAAGAAGCGCAATTAAACTACCAACCTCTTCATCAATTGTAATTCCTTCTTTTTTTGCAATATCAATTGCAATCTTTTTCAAAGTTTCGACGTTCGGCTTTTTGAATTGAAAAGTCTGACATCTTGAGATAACTGTTTCTGGAAGTTTTTGCATCTCAGTTGTTGCAAGAATAAAGATGACATGCTTTGGTGGCTCTTCCAATGTTTTTAAAAATGCGTTGAATGCTGATTTGGAAAGCATGTGCACCTCATCCAATATGTAAACCTTGTATGTAGAGTCAAATGGAATCGTATGAACTGATTCATTTAAATTTCTAATATCATCGACACTAGTATTTGATGCAGCGTCTATTTCATATAAATCTTTCTCCGTTGTCCCAAGCTCACGTGCAAAAATTCTTGCAACACTAGTCTTCCCCGTTCCTCTTCCTCCACAAAAAAGATATGCGTGTGCTATTTTTCCAGACTTAATGGAATCTTCTAAAACTGAAACAACGTGCTCTTGTCCAATAACTTCACTGAAGTTTGCTGGGCGATATGTTCTATATAATGATGAATGGACAGTTGGCATATGAGACCCCGCCTCTCTAACGCCTACTGTAGTGTTGTTTGTGGTTTTTGAAGACATAGAGAGAGTATAACATTTATTTTGTAAGGCAAAAAGAAAATGGCTCCTAAGGCACCTGCACCCTTCGGATCCCTATTCGTATGGATACCCATATTATCACATTTCAAATTTTAAAAATCAAATTCGATAGAATAGTATTTATCTTACGGATATTTGCGATGAATTATTAGCCCCATTTATAAAATCGACGGAAAAACCGTCAATTTTCCATAATAGGGTTAAAAATATCGGCTGTGATTCGCAAAGTTAATCACATTTATTCTTGTGAGCCCCAGTAGTCAATCATAACAAATCAATCTATTTTTGATAAAAATCGTAATATCACCTCCCTCACCTCCTCCGCGTTATTTGTCTCCATTAATTCCGCTCGTAATTCCTTTGCGCCATCGAAACCATTAACGTAAGCTTTGAAATGCTTTTTCATTACTGCAAAGTTTTTTATTCCACCTAACTCATCTTGGAATTTTTGAGTATGCTCGAGCATTACATTTAATTTCTCTTCAAGCGAAGGTTCATTTTGTACAACATCAAAATCACCGCTTGCGTTTCTTGTGATAGGTTTTTGTAATGCAGAAAAGAGCCATGGGTTTCCAAATATTCCTCTACCAATCATCACACCATCGGCTTCTGATTCTTCTGCTTTGTTATAAGCATCAGCAACTGATGTCACATCTCCATTTCCAAAAATTAAGGTGTGCTGTTTGCCAGTCACAATCAAATCCTTTTGAAATTCATTTCTAATCGCCACAGCTCTTTTTACATAATTCCAATCAGCTGGAACCTTCGACATTTCCTTTCTTGTGCGAGCATGAATTGTAACAACTGCGGGGCTAGCCTCTAGTATATTTCTGAGCCACGAATCTAGTTCGTCTTTATTGTATCCAACTCTGGTCTTTACGGTTATTGGAATATTTGGCGCACCACGCTTAGCTGCAAAAATAATTTCTTTAGCCAACTTTGGATTCTTCATCATCGATGCTCCAGCTTTTTGTCTTTCAATACTCTTATCAGGACAACCCATATTCAAATCGATTCCATCATATCCTAAATCTGCGACAATTTTGCAAGCCTCTTCCATGTATTTTGGATTTGAACCAAAGAGCTGTGCAACAATTAATTTTTCTTCTTTTTCAAATTTCAAATCTGCCAAGAGTTTTTTCTTTCCAACGGGCGATGCACGGACGAGTCCATCAGCTGAGACGAATTCTGTCCACAGTACATCTGGCTTACCATATTTGTTTATGACATATCTAAACGCGCAATCTGTAACATCCGCCATCGGCGCGAGGACACAGATCGGTCGTCCGATTGGTCTTCCGATTGGTCTTCCGATATTTTTTACATCTTCATATCCCCCGTTTTTTAAACCTCCATCCTCATGTTTAATCGATCCACACTTATTATTCAAATCATTCCAAAATCCCAGCTGTGGTTCGACAACTGCTTTCGAATTTTTTGATGCTTTTAAAAAATATTTAAATAGATTTAATAGGTTCATATTTTACAAATTTTCCATCTCGTTTTATCTTGACATTGTATCAAATTTTTAGATAAACAATAGGGCGCGGCGGGGGTCCTCCCCGCCGCGCCCAATCATGAAGTTACCAACTCAAAACAACATTGGATTTTTCAAGTGCCCCCCATTGATGACATCAATGATTCTGTTATGGTATACGAAAGCACGGGCTCCAGAATTACGCATTTCTTCAACCCATAAATCTCTCAAGCCGATTATATTCTTGATTTCATGCGTAGTAACCGCCACGGGATATATCAAACTCCGAGTAGAACTCGTAGCCTTCATGTCTCCCGAAGTGTCACCAAAATAGTAGAACGGGATTCTGCTTTCCGAATGATGAAGGTAATGCCTTCTTGCCAGTTCAGCAAGAATGGCTGATTTATCCTCCACCACAATTACATCCACATCAAGCCCAGCCTCACGTCTGACTATATCAGCAACAGGATGAATAGAATTGAGTGTGACAACAATAACATGAAATTTATCAGCAATTTTTCGAAGCTGTTCTGCAACGCCTGGAAACAAGTTACAGGGATTACGTTTCTCAATCTTGACAATCAAACTAGTGAATATGTCCCAAGCATCATCCAGTGGTACATAACTTGGAACTCCCCATTTATAAAGATCGGGATGGACCCCCATCTTAAATTTTTCAGCACAAGGAACACATTTGAGGTCGTCACTATACATCATGACAATCTCAACCGCAGCTTGATGGTAGGTTCTCCAGCCTTCAAAGAGAGTGCCGTCAAAATCAAAAGCTACCAACGGCTTTGGACTATTTAATACCCCATCGGGAATTCTTATCATTTGACACTCATCTAATCCCAATGGAAGAGTTACAAACTCCTGGTCTATAAATTTTATTCCGCTTTTCATTCTATCTTTTTTCTATTGGTTCGTTGTTGTTTTTTATCTAATTCTCGTGAAAATTTGAAAAGGACATTTGACATAGGTCAACCCTTCTGTTGGATAGAATACTACATTAAAACTTATGATACAATGGGCATATACAAATTATAAGAAATTTTAAACAGAGGCAAAACCTCTATAAATATCAAAAAAATGTCAAAACCAGTATCAAAATCAGTTAAGTCAAAATCAGCAGAAAAGGCGGCAACAAAATCAACAACAAAGTCACCATCAAAAGCACCAGCAAAAGCATCTGAGAAATCAGTATCAAGCATTCCTGCAATCTCAAAAATTGTTGGAAGAGAGATTCTTGATTCTCGTGGAAATCCTACGGTTGAAGTTGATGTATATTTGAAAGACGGAGCATTCGGTCGCTCTGCAGTTCCATCAGGTGCATCAACTGGATCTTATGAAGCAATAGAGTTAAGGGACGGAGATAAAAAAAGATACGGAGGAAAGGGCGTACTTAAGGCAGTTGAAAATGTGAACACAACACTTAAGAAAGCTCTCGTTGGAAAATCTTTTACACAAGAGACATTAGACAGAACAATGATCGCACTAGATGGAACTCATAACAAAGCAGCGCTTGGTGCCAATGCAATTCTAGGAATCTCAATGGCCTTCGCACACGCTGTAGCAAATTCAAAGCAACAACCACTTTATAAATATTTTGCAAACATCGCAAAGACTGGAAAGCCAATGATGCTTCCAACTCCGATGATGAATATTCTTAATGGTGGCAAGCACGCAGAGAAATCAACCGACCTTCAAGAATTTATGATCATGCCAGTTGGTGCAAAGAGTTGGACTGATGCACTTAGAATGGGAGCTGAGGTTTTCCACGCTCTAAAGAAAATTTTACATGACAAAGGTTTTGGAACAACAGTTGGAGACGAGGGTGGATTTGCTCCATCACTTGGAAACAATGAAGGCGCACTAATTATAATCCTAGATGCCATTAAGGCCGCAGGATATAAGGCTGGAACAGATATTAAGATTGCAATCGACGGAGCAGCATCTGAACTATACAAGGATGGACTATATGATTTGACAAGTGAAGGTAAAAAACTTACAAGCGAGCAAATGGTAGAGCTATATGGTTCATGGTTAAAGAAATACCCCATTGCATCTATTGAAGATGGATTTGCAGAGGATGACTGGGATGGATATGTAAATCTTACAAAGAAATTTGGAAATAAATTACAAATTGTTGGCGATGATCTATTCGTTACAAACATCGATAGACTAAAAACTGGAATTGAGAAAAAGGCTGGAAACTCTATTTTGATTAAACTAAATCAAATCGGAACAGTGACTGAAACTATCGATGCAATTAAGATGGCTCACAAAGCTGGAATGACTGCTGTTGTATCACACCGTTCAGGCGAGACAGAAGATGTTACAATCTCACACTTCGTTGTTGGACTTGGATGCGGACAAATTAAAACTGGTTCACTTTGCAGAACCGATAGAGTTGCAAAGTATAATGAGCTTCTAAGAATTGAAGAGGATTTGGGATCAAAGGCGGTTTATGCTGGTAAGTCTGCTTTGAAATAATTCCATTACTCTCAGCACACTTCACCCCGCCCCCCCCCCGCACTACTCATGTGCAAAAAATTCCAAAAATTAAATTAGAAAAATTATCAATTAAGGGTTCGTAAATAAAAAAATATATGGACACGCAAACTCAATCACAAAACATAAATCAAGATCCAGATTTTGGTACAACAGAAACTGACGGTGCCGTTATCGCAGATAGACATCACTTAAGAAAGCCGGTTGTATTAATAGTACTTGATGGTTGGGGCCATAGAGAGGATACAAAGGATAACGCACTTGCAACCGCCAATACTCCGAAGTTCCGTGAGTTTTGGAACAATTACCCACATACACTCCTTGACGCCAGCGGACTTGCTGTTGGACTTCCAGAAGGACAAATGGGGAATAGTGAAATTGGTCATACAACAATTGGAGCGGGTCGCGCAATGGACACTGACTTAGTGAGAATCAAAAAGTCTATAGTTTCAGGCGAATACGATACCCTACCACCATTTGTAGAATTATTTAATCATGTCAAAGAGCATGATAGTACTCTGCATGTTATGGGACTCTTGAGTGACGGTGGTATTCACTCACATCAAGATCATCTTTTTGCATTTATCAGAGCCGCAAAAAATGCAGGAGTTAAAAAGCTTGCAGTCCATGTCTTTACTGATGGACGCGATACTCCTCCGCAAAGCGCAGCAAAGTATGTAGGAGAATTGGAGACAGTCCTTAAAGAAACTGGGCTTGGTCACATTGCAACAATTTGTGGTAGATACTATGCAATGGATAGAGACAATAACGCAGACAGAACTGACAAAGCAGAAGATGCGATCTTCAGTGGAATTGGTCATGATTGTGAAATTGAACCAACAGAGTATCTAGAGGCACTTTACAAAGAAGGAAAGATTGATGAGTTACTAGAGCCAATCGTATGCAAAAATGTTATTGATGGAGTTAAAGTATTTGGCACACCAACAAAAGAAGATGACGCTATTTTCTTCTTTAACTTCAGAGCAGATCGCGCTCGACAATTAACAAGAGACATTCTTGCAAAAGCAAAGGCGATGGATTGGAAGTTTGCTGGAATGACATCATACGGTGATGAATTCCACTATCCTGTCGTCTTCCCTTCTCTTGTAATTGAAACAACTCTTGCAAAAGAAATTTCAGAAGGAGGATTTACTCAAGCTCACATTGCAGAAACTGAGAAATTCCCTCACGCAACATATTTCCTAAACGGCGGAGTTGAAAAGCCATATCCAGGTGAATCACATATTCTTTTGGCAAGCCATAAGGATGTTGCAACACACGACCTAGCTCCAAAGATGCGTGCTGAAGGAATTGCTGATAAAGCAATTGAACAAATTGAAGCTGGAACTGACTTTATCTTCATCAACTTCGCAAACGCGGACATGGTGGGTCACACAGCAAATGTTCCTGCGATAATCGAATCAGTTGAGGAAGCTGATAAGCAATTAGGTAGAGTTGTCGATTCTGTTGACGCACACGGCGGAGTTGCTTTCATTACAGCGGACCATGGAAATGCTGAATTGAATATCGATCAAACAACTGGCAACAAACACACATCACACACAACAAATCTTGTACCGATGATTGTGACAGACAAGGCAATTAAATTGCGAGCAAAAGGAAACTCAACTAATCCAGACACACTTGGAGTTCCAACTCTTGCTGACATCGCTCCAACAATCTTCGATGAAATGCAAATCAAGAAACCAGATTTCATGACAGGAGAGAGTTTGATTGTGAAGTAGATTTCCAATCACGCGCCACTTCAGTGCATTCCAACGTCGCTCGGGCGCTGCTCGGGCTGAAAAAAAGTAATTAACCGCATTAGAGATGATGCGGTTTTTACTTGCAACAAAAAACCGGCTTGTCAGGCCGGGCACTTAAACAGTGCAGTTTTTGAGGAAAAGTCACTCATGTGCGATATTCCCTTCGTCGGCTGTCCGAGTCAACAGGATGCGACAATCGTCATAATGCAGGCTGGCGTGTTCTGGGGGGAGTTCAAAGAAACGCAGTATCAATTGACCATCTTGAATCTCGGTCGTCAAAATTACAACCGCCGCCTCATTGAACTCATCCTCCGGAAAAACGCGGACTAGTGCGCGGGTAGGAAGTAACCCCCAACCGTATTCCCTGTCGTTTGCTAAATAACAGATAGCTGTGGTGGCTTCCAAGTCTCCAGCCAAACCATAATAATCACTCACATTATATCTGCTGGTCCAGTTTAGGCATTCAATCATTCGGTCAATTTTGTCGGCAAAGGGCAACCGAGACGTATCCTCCACTGATGGCGTGCGGTTATCAACTCTGACGAAACACATAGATACCATATGTGAAAATACTGGGAATCCGTGTACTGGCCATAATAGCCGGTCAAACATCCTGATATCGCCAACAATGGTAACGTCACCCCGCTCAGCCAGACGCGCTAGTAGACTGGAAGGATCTGCGCCTTCAAAGACGTTGAGAAGGAAGTCTGGTATTACACCAATCCCTTCCTTATCACCTGCTTGAAAAACATCTTTCGTAAGTATCATTTAGTTCTCCGTTCCAATACGTTGTTTTCCAAAACAATTTTACCTCTTAGAGCGAGGGGTAGAACTGGTTTGAACTTTGTTCTTAGACGCCATCTAATGCTCCGCGTCTGTTTTCGATAATAGAGTAGCACAGATGGGTGGATGGGGCAAAAATCGGTTATAAAATAAACACACCTACGTTGATGTGCTTATTTATATGTAGCAGAAATTTATTTCGTAGCTATCAAAATCTAAAATGTCCTGAAATAACAAGATGACCCTTGTACACTTCTAATAAAATCATCCTTTTGATCTCGAGACATTGTTGGGTTTTTAAGGACCTGCTCTATCACTGAAGCCTGACTTTCATTACCAGTTAACTTACTTCCCAAGACCGAACTCAACAAATCGAGGAGGGTTTGACTACATGTCTTGGTAATTAGTCCGAATACAGCCTCAACTTCCTTATTGGAATTCATGGTTAACGTACACACTCCAGTACCTGAACATGTACTTTCCTTTACTAACGGACTCCATCTTATAAAAACAGATTTATCATTAGGTATTGCTGTTAAGGTAACCTTACTATTTTCCTTATACTTTTCAAAACAATCATTTTCACAGTTTATCCCTTGGCCAACAATTTTTCCTCCAGGCTCTCCGTTAAAATTAGTCACGACCACGCTAGTTTTTAAGGAATATCTATTCTCTCTTGGAGAAAATCTAGCGAAAACCTTTTTGTCCTTATTCATTATGACAGAAATAGTGGATCCTTGTTCTGTAGAATCTCCACTCCAACCATCAAAAATTGAATTTGCATCTGGTGTTGCCTTTAGACTCACAACTGTATTTGGATTATACAAGTTTGAACACGCATTGCCGCAATTAATAATATTATCAGAGGACACAACAACACCCTTTCCATGAATTACCACTATCTTTCCGCTAGCGTCTAACTTGCCAGTTATAACTGATGACGGAGAAACCAATAAACTATATTTACTACTATTATAATTCGAATTATTAATGCCAGAGTTACTACTTAAATTAGTACCACTATTACTGCTTAAGTTCGAACCGCTGTTACTACTAATGTTACTACCGCTAGTATTAGGTTGACTATTAGAAGTAGACGGAGAATTCACAGATGAACTAGGCACAACAGCATTCCCAACCGCCGCCACTAAATTACCCGCCCCGCTTCCAACATATCCAAGTGTGTTTTTAATATTTGAGTATTGTGAGAAAATTAGCGCCAATGCCAACACCGCAACAAATGCTGTTGGGTATTTTGAATTAAATTGTTTTGATTTCATGTTAATTTTAATATATAAGAAGTAAGATACCACTTTAGTATATAACACGAACTTAATATTATCAACAACATAGCCCTACAATAAGTGGATAAATCCTACACCGTTAACCTCCTCAACTCGGCAATCTCCGTCTCAAGACGATGCTCATCAATTTTTAGCCTAGCAATCTCACCTTCCTCAATCTTCTTCCTTCCTTGAACCACATTGAGTTCTCGCGCTTGATTTGCACCTGTTTTTTCTGCGTACGCCTTTAGACTCATCTCTTTTTCAATTTCCTTTTCTAAATCTCTAATCTTGTTTTTTAGTTCTCTAATTTTAAAATCAAAGTTGTCAGTATGACCATGCGCAGTGGTTGATAGTTTAACAACGCTAGAATCTACTCTTTTCAAATCCATTGTTCTTCTACTAATCTCATCCTTTATCATGCGAAGCTTCACTTCTTTTGATTGAATATTCTGCTTGGCACGCATTTGCTGTTCTCTCTTTCTCTGCTCTGTTATTTGCCTTAGGCGCATTTGCTCCCCTGCAGCAGCATCAAACCCAAGCGCCTGCTTGTGTTGTGAAAAACTATTGCCCTGTTGATATCCAAATACCATATTGTTTTATTATACACCATTATCTATGGAATCAAAAAATAAAAGGTCTGATTGATATCTTTTGTTATGATTAAATTTAGCGACGTCGTCATTGTTTAAAATTATATTCATTGAGCAATCTTCCGGGAGACTTGGACAAACCCTACTTGACGAAGAAATTAGAGTTGAATATAGTGTTTCCACTTTTTGATTACTCATTCTAGTTCGCCCATATAGATTAGAAAAATAAATTTTATAAACATCTTGGTTTTGAATTTCAGCGACCCTCGCCTGAGTAGATAGTTGAGCACTCATCCAAATCATTGATTCTATGGCAGTGACAGCAAAAATTATAAAGATGGAGCAATAAATGACGACCTCTATTAGTGTGAAGCCTTTGTTTTGGCGGGCGTTTTGGCAGGCACGAGCAACTGAAATGACCCGGTTAGGCTGACTAACCCCCTGGGCGGTCCCGATCGAATTGATTTTATTTTTTATAATCATATATTAAAAGTTGTTAGCATATTAAGCGGGTTTTAATTCGAATATAATCGGCGTAATAGATTCAGTCGAAGTTCCAGCCATTTTATATATCGACCCGACTCCAAATATTTTTGACCCAAAACAATCCATGTCATATACCGCTCCGCCGACATCTATTGTTTGAATTATCTTAGAGATATCCTCCTCATTCCTAATTTGAATCTTTGAATTACTTTTCCCTTCCGCCAAGAACAGCTCGTGATTTGCGATTATCATGGAATAAATTCCGTCATTAACATCGATTGAATTAATTAGGTCATAGCTATATGTGCTTGATGCTGAAGTCGCGACTAACACTGAAGAGTAATCTCTCGTCATGTTAACTTTGAATAATTCATTGTTGCCCGTAGTTCTGCCTACATATATCGCACCATCCTTTGCAATTAAACTTCTAACATTCCCAAGCGATCCAAATAAATCAAAAGTATTCAGAGGTGACGCTGTCGCAAACGAAGAAGTTGTTGTCGAAAATGGCGGAAAATCACAGTTCAAACAAAAGTCATTTATCTCAGGCTCTTTTGCTGTTGAAATTAGTAAATGCAAATATTTATCATACATCGGCCAAATATCCTGAACAGAGCTATCCAGCTCCCACTTTCTATTTATCGCAGAAGGGAGTCCTCCACCTATTTTATTCAAATCAATGGACAACAACTCTTCCCCACTATTTTTCTTGAGTCCAAGGAAAAGATTTGGGTAAATTGCCGATATTTTAGTTCCATATACCGGATTCCCAGATGATGACCAAGGTACTTTATAATCCCCAGCCTTCTCCAGTTTTTTGGAAACTGAATTAAATTTAAATCGCTGAAGTGTACTATTCACACTGGAGTTAATGAGAAATAAATTTTTGCCGACAAGTGCGCCGCCAACAATCCCAGGACCCGAATCCACTTTATCAATCGGAACCAAAATATCCTGCGCGTCATATGCAATCAAATCATAATCTGTGGTAGATGCAGAATTTAAACCAACGAAAAGATGCTGACCATCTGAGGTTATAAAGACAGCGTCGGTTGAAGTTGATTTAACGGGAATATTTTTGATGGACAGTGTATATGTTTTCGTCGGGGCAATGATGTCGTCGTTAGACTCGCATACATCACCCCTATTCATTAGTGACTCTGACGTAACTTTTGTCACATCAAAAATAGTTTGATTTGAAACGTCTTGAATCAACTTATAGGGCGACCTTTCATTTAAATCCATAATATACGAATTCATTGGGACCAAAATCATAATCCAAAGTATTAAGGATGTAATTAGTTCTAATATGAGCATGGGTGAATAATTAATTAATAACCCGTGTACGATATTAATGAATACATCGGAGTGATAATCGACACGGCAATAAAGCCCACTCCAAGACCGACCATTATCATCGATACTGGCTCAATCAATTTATTGATCATTGTAATACCATCATCAAAATATTCTTGATGAATATCGGCAATTGAAGAAAATGTTTCTGAAATTGAACCAGTTTGTTCTCCGCAAACAATGAGCGGTACCCAGATTTTATTTTCTCTTGATATTTCTCGGCTTATACTTCTTGATAACAAAACCCCACTCTCAACATCTCGAGCAACGTTTAATAACTTTATTTTTTCTTTAGGGATAATTGATCCCATCGCCGAGTCTCTGAGAGATTCCACCAAAAGTCCGCTAGATGCAAAAACTTCACTTGCAATACGAAAGCTGATAAGGGCGGAGTAGTGACTAAGCAGTGCGCCGAGAATTGGGACCTTCACCAAAAAAGCGCCGACATAATTTTTGAAATAATTAATCCCCTTATTTTTGATGATAAATAAAATTAAAAATGTGCAGAGGATAATGAGGCTAGAAATAAAGATAATTACATGAATCAAATATGTACTCAAGAAAAATAGGACTTGCGTTGTCCAAGGAATTTTGATTCGGCCTCCGCTAAAGAGTGGTTTAATTTTAGGAACAATTATTATCAGGATCATAAACACCAATATGATGGACACTGTGAATATAATGAAAGGATAAAGCAAGGCAAGTAAAAACTTGGATTTGGTTTTGTCTATGCTTTTACTCATTTCACATACTCTATTAATCCCCTCTGCTAAACTACCGGACTCCTCAGACTTTTTGATGATTGTTAATTCATAATCTCTAATTGGTAAACCCAACTCTTCAATTGACTGACCAAATGTTTTACCTGATTTTAAATTATCAATTATTTGCCTTTTCCAATCAAAATTATTTTCGTCACAAAAAACTTCCAATGATTCAATCAGTGGAACACCAGAAGAATACAATCTGGCGAACATTTTGAAATGCCCGAGTATTTCTTTTCTTAATTTTGATTTGCTAATTTTCTTCATATTTTGGTTCAAATTTCTTCACCTTATTTTCCCTATCCTCCTCCATTGATTCGTAAGTAAATTCCTGCTTATATCTTTCGTTATTTGAGCTGCCTGAATCATCATCCATAAACACACTCTGTGCATCCCCTCCTTTGTTATTTACCAAACTCTCAAACATGGCTATTTGTTCAAAATTCCACTCCGCGCCACTTTCAACCTTTTCGAGTCTTTGATTAAATATTGCTCTAGTAACCATTGATAATTCATAAGCGTCAGCCCCAAGATATCGGCATCTTCTAATTGTCATCCTTATATCCCTTGCATGAATTGTGGTAATGACAGTATGCCCCGTCAGTGCAAGATTCATCACACTTTTCATTGTGTCAGAATCCCTGACCTCACCGACATAAATCACATCTGGATCTTGTCGCATTGAAGCCTTGAGAGCCTGAGCATAATTGAATCCAGATTGAGGGCGTATTTGAACTTGTCTTAGACCCTCTATCCTCCTCTCAACTGGATCCTCAATCGTTAGTATCTGTTTATTCTCTTCAATCAATGACGAAAGCAAACTATATGCACTCGTAGACTTTCCACTCCCCGTCGGACCAGAAAATATTACAAGACCAGGAGATGTCCGTAGACCTTCAAGTAAATTATGAAAGATATTCGACGACATTCCTGCGTCAGTTAAATACTGAATTTGTAAACTCGCGGAATCAAGAATACGAAGAACCATACACTCCCCATCGACTCCAGGTATTGTAGCGACACGTACTCTATAACCCTCATGACCAAAACTACCGTCTTGCGGTATATCTTTTATATCAATACGCATCTGAGCCAAAATCTTGTATCGACCGATCAGCTCAATATATTGGCCGTAGCTTATGAAGCGACCAACACTCATGTGACCCTTTATTCTGAATCTAATTTCTGTCCTATCCTTGGATGGCTGAATGTGAATGTCTGAAGCCTTTAATTGTATAGCATCAATGATAAGAGCATCAGCTTGGTCGACTGAGTTTTTTGAATTTATATATAAAAGTGATTCGATAATATTTTCCTCTTGCTCTTGTACCATGGGGACATACTACCAGAATGACATAATGCTTCTATAAAAATTTCTTAAAGAATTTCAAAAGATTTTGTGTATTAAAAAAATAAGCAAGAGAAAACCCCCTCCCGAAGATATTGTTCACCAGCTAACCTGCCGATGAATACAATAACCCATAGTCCAACTACGAGAGGGGGCCGATGGAGGTGCCATAACACCTCCGAATGAATGCGGAAGACAAGAAAAAGGTTTGGGTTGGGACAAAGAATCAGGGGTCTTCATCCCAGTCGCTGATCAGCAGGTGTTCTCCTCATAAGGTTGGGGTGTTCTGCTTTCAGCAAACGACGAGGCGGCCGGCGGCGACGCACGAGTCTTCTTGGCGGACGATGGCGGCGGCGGTGCTAAACGACGGCGTAACTGGGGCACGCGGAGTGCCAAATTGGTGTTTGATCATGGGGTTGTGTTCTGGTTTGGGGTTGTCTGTTTTTCTTTCAGCGGAATACCTCCATAACTGGGAGCTTTTCTGAATATAATGCTATCAAAACCACTAAAAATAGCAATATTGTGAATATTAGTTTATCCACAACCACTTTATACAACACGCCCGAACCCCAAGGTCAAACCGACCTTCAAAAAACTATATCCTATACTCCCCTACACCCAATCTCTTAATCGAATACGCCAGAGCGGGCACCTTTAATTTATCGCCAATTAATTCTGCAAGGGTTCTCATATATGAACCGCTAGCGCACTTAACTTTTATTTTTATAATTGGATATTCTATTTCCTCATTTTTATGTGCGCTTTTGGTTTTCTTTATTTTCTTTGCAAAAACTTTTTCATTCCATTCATTTAAAATTTTATCTTGTCTAAAATCCCCCTTAACCTTTGCAATTCTTTTCGAAATATTATTATGCAAAATTTCAATAGGCATCAAACTCAAATCCAGAAATTCAATTTTCTGAATAGATAATTTGGTCATTGGTCTTAAAAATATTTCTCGCCTGTCTTCGCCTACTTCATTTACGTCACCTTCCTCCTCCGCAAACTCTCTCGCCCACTCATACAACGGCTTACCCTCCAGGGTCTTTGAAGAAAACCAAGGATACGGCACCTCCATCTCCCCCACAAACGATTCGCAAATACTTTGGACATTTTTCAGATCAAATACAACATCGCCTAAAATCGACTCACCAATCAAACCTAAAATATCCCCCGTATCCGTGCTGACCCCCAACAAGACCTCAACCTCATACTCCTTACTCAGCCCCAAATACTCATGTTTAGACTTAATGGCCTCACCTCTCAGATATATCATAAGACCCTCAGCCATAGGGTCAAGCCTACCAGCATAGGTAAATTTATCATTAAATGGCAAAAAACCTTCGTCCTTAAGACGGTTAAGACACTCGAGTGGAGTCTCCCCCTCATTTTTATAGGCCACAAAAACATCACTTTGTGTAGGCTGAAGTTGATTGTCTAAATTGCTCATATTAGGATACAATAATACCACTAAATTAATAAATATGAGAAAACTTTTTTTTGACATTGAAACCAGAAACACATTTCAGGAGGTTGGCAAGGCCGACCCGGCAGCACTAGATATATCAGTCGTGTGTGCCTATGATTCAGAAACAGAGACCTATTCTAGCTACACACAAGAGGAGCTGCATAAACTATGGCCATTAATTGAACAATCCGATGTTTTGGTCACCTTCAACGGAGATCACTTTGACATCCCCCTACTCAACAAATATTATCATGGCAACCTATTACAAAAGAAAAGCCTTGACCTACTAAAGGAAGTCAAGAAATCACTAGGCTTTCGCGTAGGGCTTGGAGTAATCGCGCAGGGAACATTGAATGCAGGCAAAAGCGCCCACGGACTTGAAGCTGTTGAATGGTGGAAGAAGGGTGAAATAGACAAAATAATCAAATACTGCTTGGATGATGTAAAAATCACCAAGGAGGTTCATGATTACGCTATCGCCAATAAGAAGCTTAAATACAAAGAAGGTGAAGCAATAATCGAATTCCCAATGGACACGAAGGACTGGGAGGATACCGGAGAAAACAAGATGAATTTCACTTTGCCATTTTAGGCTGACCGTAGGCACAGCGGTCACATTACCCTTTTAATATTAATTCGATTTAGCAAACGATTCAGCAGAATCGCCTACTGGGCTCGTCCCGACGACGATTCTGGTGAATCGCCTACTGGGCGATTTTGAAGAATCGCCTACTAGGTGATATAATAGACAACATGGAAAATACCGAACAGACACAAAGACGTAT
Organism: uncultured bacterium; assembly: GCA_903848795.1. GTDB lineage: Bacteria > Patescibacteriota > Minisyncoccia > Phycocordibacterales > CAIZLB01 > CAIJKW01. Next base: position 48,936 of record CAINHC010000021.1, read on the forward strand.
GTCATTACAAACAATGATTATACCAATCGCCATCATAATCGCTGGCGCATTAATAGCGGGTGGAATTTATATGAGTGGAACTTCTAAAAAAGCGGATCTATCTGGACCTGCAACAATAAAAGCAGAGATTGTGATAGAACCTGTAACTACAGCGGACCACGTTTTGGGAGATCCAAAGACAGCAAAGGTTACAATTATTGAATATTCAGATTTGGAATGTCCATTCTGTAAGTCATATCATGAGACTCTTTCAAAATTATATGATGAGAACAAAGCTGGCGGAAAATTAGCATGGGTATATAGACACGCCCCAATTGTTGAACTGCACAGCAAGTCTCCAAAGGAAGCTGAAGCAACGGAGTGTGCAGCCGAGCTTGGTGGCAACACAGTATTCTGGAAATATTTAACAGAAGTATTTGGAACCACGCCATCAAACAACGGGCTTAACGCAGATAAACTTTATGAATTTGCAGATACAGTTGGTCTGAATGCATCAGCATTTAAGACATGTTTGGATAGTGGAAAGTATGCAACCAAAATTAACGAACAAATAACGGCATCCAAAAAAGCAGGTGTAGAAGGTACTCCTTATGCTGTACTTGTAATGGATGGAAAGAATGTACCATTGGTTGATAAGGACGGAAATGGACTAGGTGCTCTACCATATCCACAGATGAAGCAAATTTTGGATCAATTGATGAAATAGGATTTCGAGTAATTGTACTCGCTCGACAGATTGTGAATCAATTTTTAAAAGACAAAAGCCCCAACGTGATGTTGAGGGCTTTTGTTTTTAGGCTTAATAAACCTATTCTATCACTACCTTCTTCTCAACATATTTACGATTAGAAATCTTCATTCCTAAACCATTCATTATTTCATACTTACCAACTTTATATTTATCAAATTCTTTCCCGGAAATCTTTTTAGAATACATCTCTCGTAAAAAACTGATTACTATTTCCCTGTCCGCATGCTCGAGAAGATCAAGAAATTTCTGAGTGTTAGGATTGTCTATAAAAGACTGAGGTAATTCCACACCCTCCGTACCAGCTTCATGTTTTGCAAAATCCTTCAATAAGTTATTCCAATCTTGTTTAAATGTATTACCAATTTTATTCATTTCATCTTCAATAACCTCGTGGTCCTCTCTTAGAACTTTTAATACCACCTCTCCACGACGCGGAGCCGGCAAATACCTTCGTAAAAATTCTTCAACAGGAATATAAGCCTTAACACTTTTAAATGGAATCTCTCCAGTCTCACAAAATTTATCAAACCTCTTCCTATTTATTTGCCCGTCTTTATCAATAAACTGCATCCAAGTAGACGGATCATTTTCCTTCCTCGTCCTCTCCCCTCTTTTGACTTTCTCTTCATCACTATCGTCTTCACCGGGTATTTTTATAAAACCCATCTTTCTAGCAATAGGGGTACTCAGGAGCCATGAAGCTCCAACAACAACTGCAGTATCAGGTGATTCATCGACAATATGCAGTGCAATCTTTTCAAAATATGATCTTAGCGACTCTAAACCTATACGATCTTCGTCTGTTCTGTAAAAATCATGAATATGAACCTCTGTCAGTTTAGAGAATTTAGAAAATCCTATTTTTTTAAGCCCCGACCACCTTCCATCCTCAGATCCTCCAATCGAAGCAATGTCCTCACAATACACCAGCTCATGCTCCTGCTTTCTTTCGTCACTCTCTCTTGGTTCAATTCTTTTAAGATCTTCAACCCCTAAATATTGTTTTATAGAACTTTTAGCTACTTCAATCAGTTTTAATATTTTTTCCAAGTTAAAGCCCTCTTCCTCATACAAAGAATCTAGTTGTTCAAAAAATGATTTAAAAAATGAGTCTAGCTTTTCTCTGTGTTGAGCAAAACTAAATCCGTCCAATCCAGATAGTATTCTTTTTATACGACCCACTATCATCGTATAATCCTTTAACGCCTCATGAAATGTATACTCAGTTTTTACATCTTTGACTTCTTGATACTTTTTATTAGCATAAAACAAAGAAATTAAATCTAACTTTTTATCAAGTAAATTCTTCCTTTCATTTATACTATTAGTCTCAATAGGTGAAGTTATATATTGTGCTCTTTCTGGGTCCATATTTAGATTATAACACAGCAGGGCTAGGCTAGGCCATTTTAATATTTTTCAGCTTAAATCAAGCCTTTCAAACACTTTGATAGACAAGGGATTGGAAGCACTATCTATCATAAAAAACATTTCCTCTACTTTCAATTTCAATGATCTCTATTATCAACTTTAATTCAATTATTTGATAAATTATTCTATAGTTTGCAATTTTTATCTTTCTGAGATGAGATAATTTGCCATTCATCTTTATACCCATAGTGGGATTATTTTGTAATTGATCAATTGCAGACTGGACTCTAAAACATATAGCCTTAGGTATTTTCAATAAAGCTTTTTCAGCATCTTTATGCAAGTAAATTATGTATCTTTCTACCATAGATTATTTACTCTTCTTATTATTTTTCTTACCTTTACTTACATATTTCTGTTTTGATTCATCTGCTAAAACCATTGTACCCGTCTTTGCCAAAAGTTCCTGCTTAATACTATTCCAAGCTCGGTATTCACCGTTAGTAAACTCTTCATCTACCTTTTTAACCTTTGCCATAAATTTACGATTCTTCATGAGAGCCAGATCTTCTACGAGATTTTCATATTCTTCTGCACTAATCATGACCACCTTTGGTTTGCCATTTTCAGTAAATGTAAAAATCTGTCCAAACTTTTGAACCTTTTCTGCTATTTCAAATATTTTAGATCTAGCCTCAGATATTGATATAATATTTTTGAATTTTATCATAGTATGTACATTATAGCGTACATATCGTTTTAAGCAAGTTCAGAAAGTTTAATCTAAAATACCTTTTGTTTTCAATCTGAAATTGACTATTATCATTTTGCTGGTGTCAGCAAAACGATCGGATTTTTACTTTTTTATAGACCATTTTGTTGACGTCAACAATATGGTTTAGACCTTCCCACGTCGTACCAAATTCTGTACCAGACCCATGACCTCTCCGCCAATTTAATGCTACAATATTTAAATCATGGAACAAAATCAAAATCAAAACACTGATACAAACAGCGTTGATCAAAACACCAGCGATAGGAAAACAAGGAACGATGTCCCCTACAAGCGCGATCGCCTAGTTCGAGTAATCGTGCAAATGAGAAATGGATCAACATCGACAGGTACCGGATTTTTTATAAGCAAGGACGGAGAAATCCTAACCTGCGCCCATGTAATCGCAGGAACAGAATTGCGGAATCTAAAAGCGATAGACTTTAGGGTCAGCAATAATTTTAGCACCACAGCAGAATCTGGCGTCAGTGTTGCGACTGATTCCAGCGACGCAAATAGCAAAGAAAACGGCAAAGATATTAATACAGGCGCACAACACATAAAATTCCAAAACTATCTCACTCAATCCATCATGACTCTTCAAGTTGAACTTCCAAATGGCGATAGAGTCATGGCAGAAATTAGAAAAATCGATGAGGACCTTGATGTTGCCGTTCTTCAAATTACAAAGAACGATTTTGAGAAAAATGACACAACAAAAAATGGAACACCGTTCTTTTTGCTCGATGATAAATATACACCCGAATACGACGAATCAACTTTCTTCTGCGGATTTCAAATGACTGGTGGATATGACAATCCAACTCAATATCCTTTTTCAGTTAATCGAGCTGTAGTTTCTGCGATGCCAGAAACTGCTGTTGCGGGAGGAGTCCATGAACACATTCAATTGAACTCAATCAACCTCGGAGGAAATAGTGGCGCCCCTTTGTTTGTCGAAGGAAGCAATACCGTGATTGGGATAATAAATGGTAATTTGAATTGGGATAAAAATATTCCGCTTTGCATTGCGTACGCAACTTCCTTGAAATTAATTAAAGAAAAGCTGGATATTTTATAAATAAATATTTAAGTATTTTTAAAGAATAGGAAAACCCGCCGACAGGAGGCGCTGTACGGCGGGTTCCTGGGGCGGGCTGGTTTGATTGATGAACCCCCTTAAGCTGGGTTATCTATGTATGGCCACTTATTTCAGCGAATGACCTTACCGTCAAAGGTACCCTTAGCTACAACAGAGAGTTGTACACCTTTTGCGACCGCTTTGACGATTAAGTTAAATCCTCCATCATTCTGACTGGATGCCGTAAAGACATTACGACAGAAGCATCTAATGTGATCCACGCTTTTGTCACGGGTGTAGTTCACATTCCTGTCGCCAGACTCAAAAATTCCACGCTGGATTACATCGATGCTCTCAAACAGACCTCTGAGACGATGCTTTTTTTCAGCCCTCTCAGCAACGGTCTCGCCTGGAAGGTTTTTGATATCTACTGCCATCAATAGAATTTCTTTCATTTTTGTTTTCATGACAATTAATAGTTGTTGGGATTTGATTGTTCTTGACTACAGCCCCACTTTGGGCCGCATCTTTCAAGGTATATAAATACCCTCAAAGATGCGGTCCAAGGATGAGCTGGCTGGGGCCGTGACAAAAACAATACCTACAACATAAACAACATTAAAATCACAATATTATTAAGGAGCTATAACATCAAAACTATACAGTAAAATGGTAGGAAGTAAAGGGTCGGATCGGCCTCTGATCTAGGCTCGAAATCCTTCAAAAGACCGCCGAAAAGATATCCCCACTCTTATCCCCACCACCCACTTTTTCTTTAAGTTTTGATTAGAGTCAAAATGGTTTAATATTAGTGTTATCAAATTAATTTATAAAAATGAAAATACTTATTATCGAAGATGATATCTTTTTAGCACAAACAATCAAGAAAGCACTCGAGGCTCATTGCTTCAGCGTCGACACCGCACATGATGGCAAAAGCGGATCCTATATCGCCAGAATTAATAAATACAAATTAATATTATTAGATTTAATTTTGCCAGACAAAAGTGGCGTGACAATTTGCAAAGAAATTAGAGGTGAAGGTATTACATGTCCGATACTTGTTGTATCATCACAATCGGAGGTGCCTGATAAGGTGGCAATGCTAAATATTGGAGCAGATGATTATATTACCAAGCCTTTTAATATTGAAGAGCTTATCGCAAGAGTTAATGCTCTTATCAAAAGACCTTATGATATATCGGAGGATGTTATGACGCTTGATGATTTGACGATTAATACAAGCAATCAGACAGTGACCAAGGCCGGGGCTGATATTTATTTAACAAGAAGAGAATATATGTTGCTTAGGTGTTTTGCCAGGAATGAAGGTAAGGTTATTACAAGGAGTAAATTGCTGGAGGAAGTGTGGGATAGAGACGCGAGTCCTTTTACCAATACGATTGAGACGCATGTTAGGAATCTTAGAAAAAAGATCGAGTCGAAGGATAAAAGGATTATTCACACGATAAATGGAAGGGGGTATAAGATGGGGCGGGCGAAGTGAGGGGTGGGTCAGGGGTGCGATGTTGATTTGAGGTCTGCGGAAAAAGTTTGGGTATTCTTTAGAATTTATTTATGGAGGCGTTAGGTGGGTGGTGGTATGATGTGGAGCGGAATACTGTCGGGTATTCCCAGTGTGTTGGAAAGTTTGTATTCTGATTCTAGGAGTTAGATTTTGGACTATACATTAAAATATAGTCCAAAGATTTGAGTCGTAGAAAGAAAGATATCAAAAACTGGTAATTATAAATAAATTATTTATACTATAATTGTTTACATTCAATACATACATTATACCATTTTATGATAAAGCTATGCGTAAATTATTTATTTATAAAGAAAATATTGATGAAAATACAAAAAGAAGAATCTCTATACTAAGCACTCTGTGCTTAAGTATAACTGTTTTTTTGATTATCCTACTTTCCATAATAATATATTCTTTATCAACACAGCCAACAAGAGACACTAGAGTTCCAATAACTATAATATTAACACTTACAGTAGTTAGTGTAATCTCCTTTATTATTACCAAACAAGGAAAATTATTACTAGGTAGTTTAATTACACTTTTTCTATTATACGGATGCATACTCTACGGTTCAATCAATTGGGGCGCTGATTTGCCAACAATACTTATAACTTCATTTATAGTAATCTTAATATCCGGTATCCTCATAAACTCAAAGGCTGGTTTATTCTCGGCTGTCCTCCTGTCGCTCCACTTATTTCTATTTCACCATCTCTCCTTCTACCACATTATAACCCCAAACTACAACTGGAAGACCGATGCATTCAATATATTCGACACCCTCGAATACTCCTCCCTCCTCATCTTCGCCGCCCTCTTCTCCTGGCTGTCCAACAGCCAACTCGAAAAGACCCTTATAAAATACCAAGAATCTGAAGCCAAACTCCAATTCGAAAAGGACAATCTCGAAATCAAAGTCAAAGAAAGAACGGACGAAATCAACAGACTACAGATAGACAAAATAAACTCCATGTATAGGCTCGTCGAATTCGGAAGAATATCTTCCGGACTTTTCCACGACATCATGACTCCCCTAACCAACATCGCTCTCAATTTACAAATTCACAAAGTTGAAGAAGTTAAAGAATCGATGAGCAAACTAATCCCATCAATCAAAAAAATAGAAAATCTCATTAATCAATCAAGAAAGCATATTAAGATAAATGATTTAAGCACCACTTGGAATATCGAACAAGAAATACACTCAGCAATTGAGCTTTTAAAATCAAAAGCAATCAAGAGTGAAGTAAAATTAATATTTTCAAATAAAAATAAATCGAAAGAATTATATGGCCCGCAGGTTCTTTTTTCTCATATTATTATGAACCTCCTATCAAATGGAATTGATGCGCATGCGGATAGGCAAACAAATTCAGACACCACCCAATTCCGCGCCCAATTCCCCGCCCCCTCCTCCAGCGAAACCCCATCAATAAGCAAAATTGTTTTGATAAAAACAAAGATTAAAAACGAAAAAATAAATATCAAAGTAATTGACAACGGAAGCGGAATCAAAGAAGAAATCATCAAGAACATCTTCGAACCATTCTACACAACCAAAGAAGAACATGGATGCGGTATTGGATTATCCTCAACAAAACACATTATAGAAAAATATTTCAAAGGCACGATTAGCGTGCGGAGCAGGTTAGGTAGGGGGACGACGTTTGAGGTGGAGATTCCCATGTTTTAGTCGAATTTCATATATAAAAAGCGAAGCCGCGCAGGTTATTAACCTACGCGGCTAGAAGAAAGAAGACTTCCTTCATTTTGTCCTACCTGCTTGTATACTTATGAGGTTTCATCCTCGCGCAGGCACATCCCAGTATCACGCAGGTCAGGAATATCGTATCCACGATCGACTGCGCAAATTTTGGCAACTCTGTGAGTATTGCCATTGCCATGTAGATGCAGATCGTTAGAGAAAGGCGCCAGAATACCTGGAATTTTCTCATGGCCTCGTAATAATAGAGTTTCTGCAACGCCGTGCAGACAAGTCTCCATGTTAAATACATCCCTAGCCCATAGATGGCTAGAAATATGGCTATCTTTAAATAAGTCATCGTCATTTTATTATTGTTAAGGTTTGACCTGATCCTCGTAATTAACTCTTTCAACACCCGTTGGAAGCTAATTGTATATGTATAAAAGGACCATTTCAAACCACACAATACCTTACAATCCAATATTTGTAAAGTTTTTAAAAGCATGGTAGGCTTGTAGATGAAATAGGATCTTTCCAATTTGATCCGTGACCTCAACAACAACCCCAATCCCTAGAAAACAACTGCACATGAACAAAAAAGATGGTGGAATTCTAACATTGATTATCCATAACGACAGGACGTACTCTGACCCAATGATTACAAGATTACGCCGAGAACCGAGTCTCTTCGTCAAGATCTTCACAGACGTGACGAGCGCCATGCATTACATGAAAAGAAAAGGTGTTAAAGTGGACATCCTTATTCTCGATGGACGAATCTCCTGTGGAAAAGACTTTCCTAAAGAGGGCACCCAAAACGAAATGATTACTGGGATGGTGTTGTATGACCAGATCCGTCGGCAAAATCGTGAATTTCGAATCATTCTTTTCACGACAATGTTTGAAGTTTGTAATAACTTCGCATGGTCAGACCCAAATCTGACAATGCTCATGGCACAAGCGTCCACCTTGGAATACCAAGTCATTAAGTCACTCGAACGCATTTTTCCAGGCGATTTCGAGAAGAAGGTCATCGTGTCAAGAAAGTCCAAAAAAGTATCAACCACCTGACTAACCCCAGCCCCGACATCCAAACCAAAGGAGCCCCGCTTCCCCCCGTTTGGATCGGGGCTTCTTTGTTTTTATTTTTTAATATTAATATTTCACCTCTTGTCGACCAAACGATGTAGACTCACCTATGCGGACCCACCTACGTAGACTCACCTATTGTAGAGGTTTCTAAATCATGATACCCTTTTATTGGACTAGAAAAAAAGTAAGTCCGGAAGAGACAAGCAACAACCCTACACCCAGAGAGACAGATATTATGGAAAAAACATCAACGAAAACAATCGCCAAAGTGTTGTTCGCCGCACCAGATGGACAATATTCACCAAAAAACATCGCCCGCCTGAGAAAGGAAGGCAATGATATCACCATCTGCCACAACGCGAAGGCGGTACTGACTTACTTTAACTCAGAAGAAGGGAAACCTCATCTCGCACTGATCAACGACGTTTTACCTCATGGCGACGAGTTCAATGACATGGTGACCTTAAGAGAAAGCGCCACGGGGAGGGCGCTGTATGTCCGCCTCAATAGAACGCACGAGTGCAGAAACGTCATATTCGCGGTTACCACCGAAAACGTGGACGAAGTCGGTGAAATAGTTAAACTGAAGGAACCCAATCTCTTAATCCTGCATATAAAACCAGGAGAGCTCGATTATGCACTCAACACTGTCATCAAACAACTGCTTCCCGCCGAAGTTGAGCCTGGCAAGGAAGAAACCAGCATGTGACCCTATCAGGTCTAGATCACACCCTCACAGCCCCACCTGAAAACCAGAGAAGCCCCGCCCACCGCGCGTGACTTCCCCACCGTTTTCAGGCGGGGCTTCTTTGTTTATTGAGCGCCATGAAACCCAAAAATTAGACCACACTTTTTGACCTCCGCATGGGGCCTGACCCCCATTTTTTTGATATCATTATATGCATAATAATTAATAAATAATTTAAATACATGAAAAGCGAAATAAAATTCATAAGCGTTATGGCCGTCCTAACTATCATCGTAGTCGGAGCTGGTCTATATATCTCCGCAAAAAATGGTGGACAAACTGGTATTCCAAAACCAATTATCAAGCCCGAGCTTCTTATAAAAGTTGGAAGTCCGATGATAGAAAATGGAGTAGCATCTTTAACAAAAGATACAAACCTAAGTACCTCTTCAGTTACAATTGTAGAATTCGCTGACTATGCATGTCCAGCATGTTCTGCACTACAACCTGAAATGGAAAAATTATTGAAGAAAGATCCAACTATTAAATATGTTTATAGGACTATTCCAATTCACGCACAATCAAAGGAAGAAGCAAAGATGGTATACGCGTCTATGTCTCAAGGAAAGTTCAAAGAATATGCAAGTTTGATTTTCAAGAATCAAGAAGAGTGGGATAAGACGGGAGTAGATTTTATTCCTTTTTTTACAAAATACGCAGAGTCTCTAGGAATGGATGTTGCAAAGCTAAAAGCGGATTCTGCTAATCCAGCAATAGCCGCAACAATTGAATCTGATGCAAAGGATGGACAAGATTTGAGTATTTACGCAACTCCAACGGTTCTCTTCGTCGGACCAAAGGGTTCAACATATACTCAAGGTGCAGTTCAAGAATCTGAATTGCAAAAGGCGGTGGATTCAGTGAAATAGATTGGGAGAGATAATTTTAAAAAAAATTCAGATAAATAAAATCCAAAATTCAAAAGATTTTGGGTTTTATTTTGCAGCAAAAGGCTAGGACTATATTATTAAGTTTTCTTTTTTTGATTTTCTTAATATAGTTTTCGACAGAGATTGACACACATTTATCTACCTTGTACCATACTAAAGGATCCGTGAAAATACAGATCCAAGAAAATTCAGATTAAGTAAAACAGCAACCCCAGAACCAATACCAAATGAACGAGCCCGATAATGAACACCATTCAGCCGCAAAATGCAATGACAAAACTGGTGAAAAAACAAAGACCGACCAGACAGAAGTCACCATTGGCACCACTCCACACAGCCCAAGGTCTATGACGGCCACCAAAGATGATAAGCCATACATGCCCCACTGGCGGCAACATCTCAAGGCTGCAAGGAATAGGATGAATGAGTGCCACGAAGAGGACTGACCGGTCAATAGGCATTGACCCTCCGGTGTCCCCGCGCAAGCGCGGACGCCGGATTTCTTTTATTCAAAAATTGATTCTCTTTCCCTGATTAATTCCCCTCCAACAACCAATCTTCAAACACTCTAATTCCCTTGAGACTCGGATCGTAAGATTTTACATCTGGAAAATCCAAATTCATTATTTTGTCATATACGATACACACCAACTTTTTCAGTCTTTCATATTCATCGCCGAGCTCTTCATTGTTTAAATTTTTCAAATCCAAATCGAGTCCAATTATTTTATTTTTCATCACCCCCTTCTCTGTTGTTTCTTTAATCGGTTCCACAAACTGCAGTAACCCCTTGGAGACTTTCATATTTTTATATCTTGCCGAATTCTCCATCAACAACTTATAAAAGATTAATTGCCTTCTATAATTATTTAATTTAATTTTCTTATCTTCATCACTCGACTGCCAGCTAAATTCAGCCTTACCTGTTTTAAAATCAACCACTTCATATTCGTGATTTTGATTTTTGAATATTTTATCTATCTTTCCAGTCAGGTGTGCAATTCTGTTTTGTTCATCAGTAATTATAACCCCCTCATTTCTGAAATCTACTTCGGACAAATCATCACCAGTAAAATCTTCGCTCTTTTGATCATAAAATGCAGACAATGATTCCTCACCCTTTTGTCTATAATATTCATAATCCCTTGATGACATTCGTTCTTTCCTAAGGGCCGTTTCAAACCATTTGATTAGCTTTTGCTTTTCGGATTGCTTGCCATTATCAGATCGCTCGCCAGATTTTGCATTATCAAAGTCAGGCAAAGAGTCACCAAAAGTAACAATATTTCCTTCCTCATCCAGCTCCCCAACATCCTTACCCATTTTTTTAGAAACAATCAGACGCTCTATCGCTTTGTGAATTGCTGATCCATATGAGCTGACCAAAGTTTTAGCTTGAGGAAATCGGAGCAAGTTTTGTTCCAGGAACGTTTGAGGCCCGCCCCTTTTAACATCCAAGAAATTATTCAAGTGGGTAACCGATAATTTGTAATCCTTAAGTGGAATCTTCAGCAACTCAATTTCTTCACCAAAGAATGGAGGGGTGTTATATAGCAACCACGATGCTGTCAAAAACTCATGTGTCTCTGGACCATTATCCTCAATTGACTGATCTTCCTGATTATATAATTTTTCCAAAATTGCTGGTGCTTTTTTATAATCAAAATCATTTGATGGAAGCAAGAAGCGAAGAATCGAAGATTCCTTTCCGGTCTCTGTAATTTTGTATGATGTTAAATATAAATGTCGCTTTGCACGAGTTAGCGCAACATAGAACAATCTCATTTGATCCGTCTCATCATCGCCGGCTGGCTGAATTGGTAGGTTGATTGGGAATGATATCTTATTACTTACCCCTCTACCCGCCCAAATATTATCTTGGCAAGATAGCACAAACACGGTATCAAACTCAAGGCCCTTCGCGCCGTGAGATGAAAGAAGATTCACTGCTTTTTCTCCACTAGCAAACGGACTCTCGTCGTTTAACGGCAAATGATTCTTTTGTCTAAGGTCGACGAATTTGATTAGGTCTTCTATTGTTAGATAATGGTAACTTACATCATTCAAATCGCCCCCTGAGATAGTTTCGTCATTCAATGCACGTTCACCAACATAATCACGAAGTGCGCGAATAAAAACTCGTAGACTCGAAAGAAATGAAAGATATTCCGCTCTTGAGTGTTCAAACTTTTCTTTATTGAAATAATAGTCTTTGAATGGTGAGGCGATTTGCGACTTAGCGCTAGCTGTGCCGGTGGGGCCAGCAGCACCGGCGATGCCAGTAATACCAGTGATGCCAGTGACGTCCCCCTCAAAATTTTCACCCCCTTTTGCAAAATTGACGGTTTTTCCGTCAGATTTACTATTAGAGGTAGAACTTTCGATGGCAGAAAAACCTTTATTTTCAGCTCCTTTTCCATCTTCATCCCCATATTCACCCCCATATTCGTCTTCACTCTCCGCAACCAAAACAACGTGTGCACCAATTATAATATCCAAGACTTTTTCAAGTGGTTCGTGCAAAGATTTATTTGCAATATCAATTAGAAAATGTGCAATGTCGGAAACCTTATGGGGTGCTTTGGCTGAATCCCCCTTGTATTCCAACATAACTTCTAGCCAAGTTCTCCTGCTCTCATACGCTTCCTTAGAAATCTCCCAAACGGTTTGGCGGCCTAATTGCCAAAATGGAAAACTTAAAATCTGTGGCAAATAATTATCTGCTTCAATTGCGTCCTTGCGTGAGAGGCTGGCAATGAATCTTGAAATAATAATTATCTGCATTACGTGAGGTTCTAGAAAAACATTTTGCTCACGTTTGTATCTGATTGGAACATTCACACCCTTCAAGTATGGCACCAAGCTCTCCAAACCGTCATGTTTCCTCGCAATCACAGCGATATCTTCTGGGCTTGTACCATTGTCTATTAATTCCCTTATCTTCCTAGATACAAAATGATATTCTTCCAATGATGTCCTGAACTTTTTATTTACAATCTCCCCATTGGTCAATCCTTCCCCTGATGATTTCAGACTTTTTTCAATTTTATAAAGCGTTTCAAGACGCCCACTCCCTTTTCTAATTATGTGAGTTGCGATATCCAACACATCCTGAGTTGATCTATAATTGTCTGTCATTGTAACAATCTCCACATCGACGAACATTCTTCTGAAATTTAGAATATTGGAAAGCTCAGCGCCTTGGAATTTATAAACCGCCTGATCGTCATCGCCCACAACCATGACATTTGGTCGTCCCTCATTTACCGGAGCATTCAAAATCAAATTCACCAACTTCATCTGTGCGTTATTTGTATCCTGAAACTCATCCACCAAAACGTATTGATATTGCTCCTGCAATTCAAACTTCAGACGAGGATGCTTCTCGATTGCTTCAATTGCATCAAGAATCATATCGTCAAAGTCAAAAAAGGCCTTGTTTGTCATCTTCTTTCGATACAAATCATAAACATCAGCCAATATCTCCATTTTATCTTCATCTAATATTTCCTTGAGAGTTTTTGTACCATCGTCTCGCATCTTCAAATACTTAGTTTTCCAAGTTGAGATTTGGGTGTTTTTGCCTTCATCTGCTATAGCATCGGCGAGAGCGCTTTGAAGTGAATTTGCATAGGAAGCGAGAATTGGTAAAAATATTGAATTATCCTGTGGAAATGGATCCTCTTTATTCTCGAGCTCTGCTGACTTAAACAATTCCGCCACTGTGTTTTTAACAAGCTCCAAGGCGTCCTTTCCGAGACGCCCCTCAAATGCAGGAACGACTATTTTCTCCGCACGGCGTGCCGATCGCTTATTGTGTGCGATAATCTTTCTAAATTCATCTGGTGTGATTCCTGATTTTTTGAGATGCTCTATTCGCTTTTTTGCATCAGATAAATATGAAAAACCCTTTTCCTCATGATAACTATCGCGGAAAAGATTTCCTTGAGGTAAACTGTAGAAAATATCTTCAAGAATTCTAACTTGAGTCAAAGAATCGGCCGGAGTAAATTGTGTGCCTTTATAAAAATATTCTGGATATTTTTGAATGATATTTATACAAAAGCTATGGAAGGTATGAATGGAAACTCTATAGGCTTCATTGCCAATTAGACGCGATAGACGATCTCGCATGTTTGATGAAGCTGCATCAGTGAACGTCATACACAAAATGTTGGATGGCAAAACCTGAGTCTTTACAAGAATCTGCGCAACACGCAAAGAGAGTATTTCTGTCTTTCCAGATCCAGGCCCTGCAACAACCAGTAGCGGTCCATCAATGGTATCCACCGCTTTTTTCTGTTGTTTGTTCAACTTATTATATCTCTCCTCAAATTTACTTTGAGCTGGATTTGCGTTTTTCATAGGTAGATTATAGCAGTTTTTGGGAGTTTTTTCATAGGCACTTTAATCAAGGCACTTTGATCAAATATTTCTTGATAAAATGACAAACAGCAAAAAACCAGCCCTGAATTCGCGGCTGGCTTTTTGAGACTCTTATCTAGTAATTCTTCAATCTATTCACCTTATCGTGTTGCCTAATCTTCTCATGAGCTTTTGCTTCAATTTGCCTAATACGCTCACGAGTCACACCAAACATTTTTCCAACCTCCTCAAGCGTGTGCTGAATTCCATCAGCCAGACCGTGACGTAACATTAGAATTTCACGTTCCTTCTCTGATAGGTCGCCAAGAATTTCCTTAACCTGATCTGCTAAGATTCTGCGCGATGCTTCTTGATCGGGTGAGAGAATTTTATCATCTGGAATAAAGTCTCCAAATGTTGACTTATCATCATCATCTCCAACTGAGGCATCAAGAGAAACTGTTGTCTGATCTATTTTTTCAATTGTATAAATCTTTTCAACATCAATTCCCATTTCCATTGCGATTTCTTCTGGCAATGGATCACGTCCCAGGTCTTGAGTAAGACGTCTTAAAACTTGCTTATACTTTGCGATTGTCTCAACCATGTGAACAGGAACTCTAATTGTTCTTGATTGATCGGCAAGTGCACGAGTGATTGATTGTCTAATCCACCATGTAGCGTAGGTTGAAAACTTAAATCCCTTGGACCAGTCAAACTTATCTACGGCCTTAAATAAGCCTATATTTCCCTCTT
This sequence comes from uncultured bacterium, assembly GCA_903848795.1. Lineage (GTDB taxonomy): Bacteria > Patescibacteriota > Minisyncoccia > Phycocordibacterales > CAIZLB01 > CAIJKW01. The sequence goes on from CAINHC010000021.1 coordinate 64,001, forward strand.
GAATCAAATCAAGAAGCGTTAGATCAGGACTTCTGTTTGCATATTTTTTAGCAATAGAAACAACAAGACGAAGGTTTGCTTTTGCAAGTAATCCTTCTGCCTCTTTATCTCCATTTGCAATTCTTTTTGCCAATTCCTTTTCTTCAGAACCATTGATAAGTGGGTACTGTCCAATCTCCTTAAGATACATTTGAATTGAATCATAATTTGAATCATTTTTACTGATTGCATATTTCTTCAACAAATTATCCTCTTGATTATTTACATCAAGCATTCCTCCACCTTCAAGAACATCGATTCCTGCTGTTTGTAATTTCTCATACAAAACATCCAAGAACATTATATCCTCTTCAATATTTGGAAACTCCTTCAGAATCTCATCATATGTAACGAAGCCTCGATCACGTCCACGGGTTAGTAAAATCGCTGCCCTCTCCTCCCATGTGCTAGTCTTATTTTTTGCACCACTGTGAGTTGAATGAAAAGCAGACTTATCTGTTTTTTTCAAAACCTTGACAGCAACTTTTTTAACCTTTTCTTTTTTTGGAGCTGGAGCTTTGGCAACGGTCGCTTTTTTTATAGGCGCGACTTTCGCCACCTTAGCAGGTCTTTTCTCCACCTTTTTTGTTTCTTTGTTTGTTGCTTTAGAAGTTTTTTTAATCAATTTGTTTTTTTTATTTAAATTTGTATTTTTATTTTTGTTTGTATTTTTATTTGAAACAGATTTTGTCACCTTTGACACCTTTATCTTATTTTTTAAAACAGTTTTTGTTTTTGTGACGCCTTTTTTTGTAGCGTTTTTAGTTGAAACCTTATTCAATTTTATATTTTTTGCATTCTTTGGCATAACACCATTTGTTTACAGAAATCATATCATAATATAATAAATTTTCCATCCCTTTAGGTTAATTAATCTTAATTAACCCTCGGACATTCCAAATTTATTATCCATACAATTTCTTTTTTCTTTGCACATCTGATAATTTTAGAGAAATAGTTTGGCACTCTTTCAAAATTTCCATTGCCTCCTCTCTCTTTTGTAATTTTTCCATCTTGTTCAAATTATTCATTAGAACTGAGAGAGTTTGCTTTAGCGCACGCTCTTCAATTTCTAATAATAATTCTTCGATGTCCACATCAAGTTTTGAGCTACCTGCAAACAACACCTCCGCTTCGAAAGAAAGCTCTGTAGGGGAAGTTGATATTCTTTCGTCAAAATAGTTTTTACTATACTTATCTAAGAAAGTTTCAGCCCTCTTCTCCACCTCCCCGGCCTTTGTCAGATTGGATGAGTCTTTAAGCCACAGAATCAGACCTATTAATCGATCTAAAGTTTTTTTGTCGCTATCGCTAAGTTCATCGATTCCCTTGATTATTGAATGATCGGAAGTAGTTTCGTTTCCAGCATGACCCTGACCGTCGCCATTATGACCGATTGCACCACCTACACCACTCGATGAGCCGTTCTGTGGACCATTCTTCTCCGTCAACCTCATCTTGACCATCAACCTCTCCAACTCCGCACGCAAATCCGCTTCATGAATATCAGTTCTGATACTAATTCGATTAATAAAGTGCGCTCTATCAATTGAACTTTCTATTGCAAGAACGTAAGGAAGAACTTCAACCTCAACTGCCTTCCATAATTCTCTTCCAGTCAATCCTTCTCGTTCCAAGATATCAAGATAAAAATCAATAATATGTTTTGCATTTTTCAGGCATGATTTGAATTTTTCTTTATCACTTAGAATTAGTGACGCTGGATCCTCCCCTTTTGGAAGTGCAACAATCTTCACATCCATCCCCAGTGACAATGCCAACTCCCACGCACGTAGTGACGCCTTAAGTCCTGCCTTATCAGCATCATAAACAATCATCGTATTGTCAGTCAGTCTTTTAATCTTTTCCAAATGAAGTGCAGTGAGCGATGTTCCTGATGTTGCAACTGTATTATTGAATCCTGCTTGATGCGCCATTAGCATATCAAGTTGACCTTCAACTAATATTGCATAACCAAATTTCCTTATACCTTCTTTTGCTCTATGATATCCATAAAGAATCTCTGATTTGTTAAACAAAACACCATCGGGACTGTTCAAATATTTTGGTGGCTCTCTATTTTCATCGGTGTTTTGAGAAGTTGAAGCGCCGGCTTGGCCAGATGTCTGGCCAGGCGATTGTACAGCAGATGAAGTCGCCGATTCCGTTACTGGAAACTTTATAAACCTTCCTGAATACCCAATCACTCTTCCTGACGAATCAAAAAGCGGAAACATTATTCTCTCCCTGAATCTATCATAAACACTTGTTCCAGTTTGTTTGATCAAACCCACCTTCTCCATTTCTGTATTTCCGATATTCTTTGAGCGGAGATAATCGCCAAGACTCCTCCATTCATTCGATGCTAGACCAATTCTCCATGTCAGAATTGTATCCTCTGTTAATCCCCTGCCTAACAAATAATCATGAGCAAATTTTGCAGAAGGATTTTTGTTTAATTGATCTTCGTAGAAAACAGTTGCAACCTCCAAAACGGCACGCAACTTATCCAATTCAGAATCTTTACTTCTATCATGTTGAAATTGTGCAAGCTCCACCCCAGCCTTTTCAGCCAATATTTTAAGCGCGCCAAGGAAATCTATTTTTTCAAATTCTTCTACGAATGTAAAAATGTCTCCCTTAGCTCCACATCCAAAACAATAATAATTATTTCTTGCAGGCGAGATAAAGAAAGATGGAGTTTTTTCATTATGAAAAGGACAGCGCGCCTTGTAATTTGCGCCTGTCTTTTCAATTTTTATGTAAGCTCCAACAACATCTGCGATGCCGAGCCTTTCTTTAATTGTTTGAGCAGCTGATGACATTTATTTTTATTTTTTATGTGACCTAGCCCATACACCTACGTTAATCTGCAGCGCAGGTCTTGGTACCCTTACCTTGGACCCACCCTCATGTTTACTACGTTTAACATCTACACCCCACACTACACCACATTTCTGCGGACTCGCATGGGGTCAGACCCCTTATTCCAAGAATCCCTCTTCCTCCAAAACTATCTCACGTAGCTTCTCAATCATTTTCCACTTCTCGCTTCCCTTGAATCCTGAACCGGCTGGAATCAATCTTCCGATAATTACGTTTTCCATAATTCCATATAGTGGATCCTTTTGTGCCTTAAGTGATGCGTTGATAAGCATTCTGTTTGTGTGTTGGAATGAAGCGGCTGAGAGGAAGCTTCTTCTTGTAAGTGAGGCTTCTGTAATACCAAGTACAATAGGATCGCCCTTTGCCTCGATAAACTCTCCTCCCTTTACAAGTTCCTTTACTCTTGCATTTTCTTGATCCAACTCGAATTGCTCAACAATATCTCCGACAGCAAATTGCGTGTCTCCAGCAACCTTAATCTTTATACGTGAGAACATTTGGCGAACAATAATTTCGATGTGCTTTCTTGAAACATTTTCTCCCTGTAGTTCATAAATCTTCTTAACTTCAGAAATAATATACTCTTGTGTACGAGCTTGACCAGCATACTCGAACAAATCTTCGATACTTGCGTGACCGTCAGTTATAATGTCACCCTTTGAAACATGCTGTCCGATTTTGACCAAAGCAACACGGGCATAGTGACATGAGAATTCAATCTCAGCTCCCTTCTTGCTTTTTGTAGGAACATCTGGAAGAAGCTTAAAGATTTTTTCTTTTCCAACTTCTCTGATGTCTGTAATCATACCATCGTGTGATACAACAACCGCAGCGTTCTTTGGATTTCTCTTTTCGAAAATTTCTTCAACACGAGGAAGTCCAGCTGTGATGTCTCCTCCAACGATAGCAACTCCTCCTGAGTGGAAAGTACGCATAGTTAGCTGTGTTCCTGGCTCTCCAACGGCTTGTGCGGCAATTGTTCCTACAGCTTCTCCTGTCTCAACAAGTGCACCACGTCCAAGATCAGATCCATAACACATTCTACAAATTCCTCCTGGTGTCTTACATGAAAGTGGAGATCTAACAAAAACTTCAGATATTCCTTGCTTATCAAGCAATTTTGCATCCTCCTTTGTAATCATGTGATTTCTCTTGAACAAAACTTCACCCTCGGCGTTCGAAATATCCTTTGCAAGAACACGTCCAGTTGCAATCTTTAGCATTGTTAGACTAATTCCTGATGAACCAACTTTGTTCACAACGATTCCTTCTTTTGTTCCACAATCCTCTTCTGTGATCATCACACTTTGCGCAACAACGAATAGCTTTCTAGTTAGATATCCTGACTTTGCAGTGTTTAGGGCTGTGTCAGTCATACCCTTTCTGGCACCGTGAGATGAGATGAAGTATTCAACTGGTGAAAATCCTTCTTTGAAAGATGAAATAATTGGAAGTTCCAATGTTTCTCCTTGAGCGTTTGCAATAAGTCCGGCCATACCAACCATTTGGTTAAGCTGACCCATAGAACCTCTGGCACCTGAGATAACCATGTCATAAACTGGACCATTTTTATCCAATCCCTCTCCAACCAATTTCTCAATTTGAGATTTTGTATCTTGCCAAATAGAAACGTTCTTTCTGTGCTTCTCTTCCTTTGATAGAAGACCTTCATTATATTGCTCAAGAACCTCCAATGATTTTCCTTCTGCAATTTTTACAAGTTCAGCCTTACCTTCTGGAACGTTAATATCATCCATACTCCAAGTTACGCCAGACTCTGTTAGATATTTGAATCCAAAGTCCTTAAGCGCGTCGATGAATGGTGCAACCTTTCCAAGTCCTTGTTCTGTAATAATATCATCGATGATATTATTTAGAATTGACTTTGTGATCTCCTTGTTTATAAATGGATGATTCACTGGCAAAACATTGTTGAACAATATTCTTCCGATACTTGTTTCAATCATCTTTCCTCTATCCTCTCCGTACTTCTCTTCATCAGGAGCAATAACATGAATTTTTGCTCTGTAAGAAAGTGCATTGAAGCTAAGTGCTTGAATAGCATCATCGATACTTCCATAGTAATTTCCTTCGCCTCTTTCTCCTTCTACAAATCTAGACATCCAGAATGATCCAAGAACAATATCCAAAAGCTTTGCCGTTACGGTTGGATCTCCTGATCCAGGCTTTAGAATGTTCTTATCAGCTGCCATGATTTCTTTAGCCTCCATTTGAGCTTCCTCTGAAAGTGGGACGTGAATGGCCATTGTATCTCCATCGAAGTCCGCGTTAAAAGGAGAACAAACTAGTGGGTGAAGTTGAATAGCATTTCCTTCAATAAGCACAGGTCTGAAAGCTTGAATTGAAAGACGGTGAAGTGTTGGAGCACGGTTTAGAAGAACATATTTCTCCTTAATAACGTTTTCAAGAATTGCCCAAACCTCAGGAATACCATCATCAATTAATCTTGATGCCCCCCTGATGTTGAATGCCATCTCTTTCTTGATAAGTTCAGAAACAACGAATGGTCTGAACAACTCAAGTGCCATGTGCTTTGGAACTCCACATTGATCCAGTTTAAGATTTGGACCAACAACGATAACAGAACGTCCTGAGTAATCAACGCGCTTTCCAAGAAGGTTTTGTCTAAACAATCCTCTCTTTCCCTTTAGGTTATCAGCGAGTGATTTAAGTGGACGTCTCTGCGCTGCGTTAAGACCTGCAAATGAAGCATTACCATGTCTGATTGTATTATCAATCAAGGCGTCAACTGCTTCTTGCAAGATACGCTTTTCATTTCTAAGAATAACATCAGGAGCATTAATTTCCTTTAGTTTCTTTAGACGATTGTTTCTGTTGATAACACGTCTGTATAGATCGTTAACATCTGACGTTGCGTGACGGCCTCCTTCAAGGGCAACCATAGGACGAAGTGCTGCAGGAATAACAGGAAGTGCTGTTATAAACATCCACTCAGGACGAATCTTTGAGCGAACCATTGACTTAACTAGAGCAAGTCTCTTAATCATTTTCTCACGATCTGCAGCGGAAACTTTTGTATAATCAACTTCTAATTGAACCAAAAGTTTTGACAAATCAAGATTTTTGAAAATATTAAATACTGCTTCAGCTCCAATTCCAGCTTCAAATGCTACACCAAAACGTAGTGAGAATTTATGATATTGATTTTCATCCAAAACTCTACCAACCTGAATACTTTCAATGTCACGCTTTGCAGACATCAAAAGTTCAGTTAGAGCTTCCTTTGTTTTCTCATCTGTAACTGTCTTAACTTTATTCTTAAACTCACCATCGAGCTCTTTAAGCAGTCTATTCTTTTCCTCCTCATTAACATTTGTTATCAAGTATCCAGCAAAGTATATAACTTTCTCAACATCACCTTGACTCATTCCCAATACCTGAGCAACACGAGATGGCATTGTTCGGAGATACCAAATATGAGAAACAGGAACACAAAGTTCAATGTGACCCATTCTCTCACGTCTTACAATTGAACGAGTTAATTCAACACCACATTTTTCACAAACAATTCCCTTGTATCTAATTCCCTTGTATTTTCCACAATAACATTCCCAGTCTCTTTCAGGTCCAAAGATTTTCTCATCAAACAAACCATTTTTCTCACTTCTTTGAGTTCTATAGTTCATTGTCTCTGGCTTTGTAACCTCGCCATATGACCAATCTCTAACCTTATCAGGCGATGCAATTTTAAGAACGATAGATTCAAAATCATCTATTCCCTTTTCTTTATGTTTTGCGTTTAATGGATTTTTTATATTCATATTAGTGGTTGAATTAATTGTTGTCCTCGGCGTTCGCTTGCTCATATGCGACCACTTCATTTTCAAGATCGGTTGAATCTTTATTCAATTCAACATCAACTCCAAGACCTCTAAGGTTTGAAAGAAGTACGTTGAATGATGCTGGGGTATTTGGATCCAACAATTTATGTCCCTTAACGATTGAGTCAAAGGCTTGAGTTCTACCTTGAATATCGTCAGACTTAATTGTAAGCATTTCACGAAGTGCGTGGGCTGCGCCGTATCCCGCTAGCGCCCAGACTTCCATTTCTCCAAATCTCTGTCCTCCTCCTTGTGCCTTTCCTCCTAGAGGTTGCTGTGTAATTAGAGAGTAAGGACCGATGGAACGCATGTGAATCTTGTCTTCAACCATGTGGTGAAGTTTCAAAATATACATGTATCCAACCGCGATGTCCTGTGCGAATTTCTCTCCTGTTCTACCATCAAACAATTTCATTTTTCCGTTTTCATTATATCCAGCAGAAACAAGTTCTGATTTAATTTCTTCAGATGTAGCTCCGATAAATGGAGGAACGATTGCTTGATAACCCATTTTGTTTGCAGCCAAACCTAAGTGAAGCTCAAGGATCTGTCCAAGGTTCATACGTGATGGAACGCCGAGTGGTGTAAGAATCACATCAACTGGAGTTCCGTCTGCCATGAATGGCATATCTTCAACTGGAAGAACACGTGAGATAACTCCCTTGTTACCGTGACGTCCTGCCAACTTATCTCCAACAGAAACAGAACGCAAAAGTGCAACTTCGATGTGAATTCTTTTAATAATTCCTGACTCTAGTTTATCTCCTCGCTCTCTTGAGAAAATCTTCACACTTATTATACGTCCGCGCTTTCCATTTTCTAGTCTCTTTGATGTATCTTTAACATCTCTTGATTTTTCACCGAAGATTGATCTAAGAAGTCTTTCCTCTGGAGTTAGCTGAGTCTCACTCTTTGGAGTAATTTTTCCAACAATGATATCTCCTGGTCTAACCTCCGCTCCAACTCTAACAATTCCGTCAACGTCCAAGTTCTTTAGTCTATTTTCTCCAACATTTGGAATATCATGAGTAGTAACTTCAGGCCCTAGCTTAGTATCACGAACGTTAATAACAAACTCTTCAATGTGAACAGTTGTAAATTTTGATTCCTTAACAAGTCTCTCTGATAGGATAATAGCGTCTTCAAAGTTTGCCCCAGACCATGTCATGAAAGCAACAAGACAGTTTTGTCCAAGCGCCATTTGTCCTCCAACAGATGTTGAAGTGTCAGCAAGAACATCCCCTCTCTTAACCTTCTGTCCGATACTAACTATAGGACGTTGATGGAAAGCTGTGAATTGGTTTGTTCTACTGAAGTTCACAAGCTTAAACTCATGATCCTTCTTTCCACGTAGCACAACTTTCTTTGCATCGACTCCAATAATAAGACCGTCCTCTGGTGCGATAATTACACGTCCTGTGTCAACTGCAGCCTTCTCCTCAATTCCAGTTGCAACTAGTGGTGCTTCAGGAACGATACAAGGAGTAGCTTGCTTCTGCATGTTTGAGGCCATCAACGCTCTTTGTGCGTTGTCATGGTTCAAGAATGGAATCATAGAAGTTGAAATAGAGAAAGCCTGATCTGTTGAAACGTCAATATATTCTACTTCTTCCTTTGAAACCACAGCGGGTTCACCGTTTATTCTAACCTCGAGTGTATCTTTTGCAATATTACCATCTTTATCATAGTCAGTTGTGGCGTGGGCAATTTTACATCCCTCTTCCTCAAGTGCATTAAGATAAACAACCTCTTTTGTAACCTTTCCTTTTGCAACCTTTACATAAGGAGTCTCAATCATTCCGAAGTGATTGATTCTAGCATACATAGCAAGCTGAAGAACAAGACCAATGTTTTGTCCTTCTGGTGTGTGAATTGGACAAATTCTACCGTAGTGAGATGCATGAACGTCACGAACCTCAACTCCAGCACGCTCTCTTGTTAGTCCGCCGGGGCCAAGGGCAGAAATTCTACGCAAGTGCTCAATTTCGGCAAGAATGTTTTCTTGACTCATAAATTGTGACAATTGGTTTGTAGTGTAGAATTCCTTTATACGAGCTTGAAGTGGACGAGGTGAGATAAATTGAATAGGAAGATTTGCATCAGTATCAATTGTAGACATTCTGTTTTGAATGTTTCTCTTAATTTGAGTCATACCAATTCTAATTTTTGCTTGAAGCATTTCTCCAACGTATCTAACGCGACGTGATCCTAAGTGGTCAACATCATCTTGAACTGAAGCAGGATTGTGAGCAAGTTCAATAATTTTATTTATTGTAACAGCCAAGTCATCCAAGCTAAGTGTCATAACAGAAACCGACTTCTCATCCATAGGCTTTCCAAATCTTTGATTGAAACGGAAACGTCCTACTTTTGACAAATCATATCTCTCAGCCGACTTAAGTAGAGAGTCAACATATTCACGAGCGTTGTCAGCTGTTGCAAGCTCACCATCACGCATCTTTCTGTGGATTTCAATATAGGCCTCGTCTTTTGTCTTGGCGTGATCCTTAGCTAGTGTTGATTCAATAAATGGAAGTGCTAATTCATTATCCTTAAACAATGCCTTTATTTCTGTATCAGTCTCAGCTCCGAATACACGTAGAAGTGATGTAACAGGAAACTTTCGCTTTCTGTCCATTCTTACATATATAGTGTGATCCGCATCAGTATCAATCTCAATCCAAGCACCACGTGCAGGAATAATTTTTGCTCCAAAGTATGTCTTACCCTTCAATTCTTGTGAAGTGAAAAATACTCCATATGAACGGGCAAGCTGTGGAACGATAAGTCTCTCAATACCATTTATAATAAAAGTTCCGTGATCAGTCATCAAAGGAAAATCAGCAACGAAGATTTCTTGCTCTTTCGTTGTGTTTAAGATTTTGTTTTTTAGGCGAACCATGACCTTTAGAGGTGCTTCGAAGTTCACTTTATTGTCCTTTGCATAAAATTCATCAAACTTTGGTTTTTCTAATTGAAAATCAAAAAAATCCAACTCAAACTTCTTGCCTGAGTAGTCTTGTATTGATGAAAATTCACTGAACACTTCTGATATACCTCTGTCTAGTAACCATTTAAACGATTCTAATTGGGCTTCTACTAAATTGGGAAGCGGCGCTAGCGGCTCCTTAAAACGTGAAAAATACTTTTTGGGACGTATCATAAAGCGTCTATTTAATTAAACGAGAATTGGTAAAAGTGAGCCCGCGAAAGAGCAGTAAAACTCAATCGTCTTTACGCAGACCCTTATAGTATATGATTTATCCACAGGTGTCAATTTTAACCCAGTAGGTGATTCTGCTGAATCAGGTGTTGACAACTCCATTCGTATTAGTTTGGGTCTTTTGTCAACTTTAATTAGGTCTCGAAATGGGTCCTGAAGCCTTATTTTTAGGCAAATTAACCAAACTGGAAAGATTTTGTGAGGAATACAAAAGAATACACAAACTTACTTATTTTACCTAAATAAAGGCGTATTTTTAATCAATTCAGGATCATGGTTCTCTAACCTCATCTTATGGCTATGTTTAACGGTTCTTAAATAACAAAGAGGTATAACATGATCACGTAAGCCAAACTTCTTGGACCTAGTAACAAAATCACTATCTTCATAGTTCCACCCATTAAACGACTCATCATAACCACCAATTAGATCAAAGTATTTTTTAAACAGAAATATTCTGCCCCCAATTCCAAAATTATCAAAGAATTTTTCACTATAAGTATAACCCATGCACGAACCAATAGACTTTGGTTTTTTATTTAAAACGTAATTTATAAAGTATGCAAAATCCTTCCCTGTAAAATTATCAGCGTCTAAGTTGCAGACAATATTTCCAGTTGCAAATCTGTGGGCCATGTTTTTTGCCTTACTTGCATGGAAGTATTTAGGCTCTCTTGTCTGGTAATATTTAAGAACTCCCGACTTTATGTATTCATCTAAATTACCCCTAACCCAGAATTCCAAATCGTCCTTAGAATTATAGTCCAGAAGAACAAACTCCACATTTGGATAATTAATATTATTAAGGATGTTTTTCAGCAACGTCTTCTTAATATGCTCCGACCTGTTCATACAGGTGATACAAAAGGATATTTTGTATAACTTATCGACAGGCTTATTTTTGAAATCCTCAGCAGATAGCCAACTCGAGAAGAAGACAAATTTGGTATAGCAAAACTTCGCAATTCCCCAGACCTTATCTTTTATCCAGACGGTAAATTTCCAAATAAAATTTTTCTTCCCTCGCCTTGATTCAATATTTGATAGTATTTTACTAAACATAGATATTGTTAATTTGAACTCTCTTCCATCTTAGTTTTTTTCCACAGTTTCCATCTTTGGTTTTACCTCCGCTTTTGATACCTCTTTTGACCCTCCTTTTAAACCCTCATTTATTCCACCTTTTCTATCGTTTCTCCACCCCTCAATCTTTTTATGATCACCGCTCAAAAGAATTTGTGGAACTTTGTATTTTTTACCATTAAACTCTACTGTTTCAGGCCTAGTATAAACATCCTTCGATGCATCTCGTGACTCTTCCCTACTTGTAAATTTTCCTAAGACTCCTTCAATTTGACGAGAAATTGAATCAATCATAATCATGGCTGGCAATTCCCCACCCGTTGTTACAAATGGGCCAACTGAGTAGTCCTTCATTTTAAACATTTTCTTTATACGCGCATCAATTCCTTCGTATCTCCCACAGATGAAAATAATATCAGAAAATTTCTCAACCATTTTTGCAGCTCCGGTATTTGTAAACTGTTCGCCAGATGGAGATAAGAATACAACTAGCTCTTTTGTAAAATCTTTCTTTTTGGTAGCGAATTTAAGTGCCTTCTCTATTGCTTTGGCAATTGGCAGTGCCTTAATAACCATTCCTGGGCCTCCTCCGTAGGCTTTGTCATCAACTTGAAGATACGGCTTGTTCTTATTCTTCTGCGCCTTAGTGGGCAACACGAAGTCTCTAGGGTTGTAATAATGAAATGATATTAACTTGTTTTCTTTTGCACGTGCCAAAATAGACTCATTTAAATATGAGGTTGTAGATTCTGGAAATAATGATATTAAATGATATCGCATAGATGATTAGAATAATGCCACAGACAGAGGTGTAAGTCCATGGTCGCCCCCCCCACACACAGAGAGAGATTTTCTTATCATACTAAATTTTGATAAACAGAAAACTCATCACCCCGAGGGAGCTGACGAGCTTCCTGGTTAGTGATGAGCGTTTTATTTCTCCGCCTCAATGTGGTGGTAATCATGCCGATCGCCATTCCAATATGACGGAATGTCTAGTTTTTGACACATAACGCACTTAAACCCACAGCGTTTCAAGACAGATACGATCCTATTCGGATCAGATGAACGCCTGCAATATTCCGGATAACCCGAACCAGGGTTCTCAATAAAGGACAGTGCTCCTCCAGGTTTAAGTATTCGCTTGAATTCAGTCAAAAGTGGAACAATATGAATTGGGTACCGAAACCCAAAACAGATTGATATCACATCCAACTCTCCTTCATTGAAAAATGGAAACTGTACGCCAGACCTAATCTGGTTTAAATCGCACAAAACCCGTCGCTGTGTGGGCACATTATATTTTTCCAGAGATTCACGACAGTAATCTAAAGCGATTATTGTTCTGCCAGCTACCTCTTGGGGATAATATGAATGGTGACCAGACATGGCCTCAAGGACAACGCCCTTGTATCCACCTAGCCTAGTCATTATCGACTCCCAAACTTCTTGCTCACCTGCAAAGTTTACAAGTTGCTTAGCGTCATTGGTCCAGGTATCAAGGGCTGTGAATTGATTTCGGTCTTTAGCACGGAGCTCCTTCAATCTACCCAGAATTACATTGACCGCAGAATCATCTGGATTTCGCCTGAATACTGCGTCTAGTTCAATGGCCAACTTAACAGCCTCCGGTTTATCTTCAGCAAGCACCTGGTAGTTTTGTATCCAGTAGTTGTCCTTCAACCACTGTGCATATTCGTGCGGATTGGTTGGCTCTGGCGAGATTCTAGGCAACGCCACAAAACGATAGGGAAAATTCAGCACCCTGTCTTTAGTATTTGTAATTTCTTGGTATTCCACCATGACTCTTCCTTTCTTTTTTGTTTGTTGTTTTCTTAATCTTGAAATCCAATGAAACAGTATAATATAATTCCAATACTGTAAAGACCCGTCTTTCTCATTTTCCAATTCCAACTAAGCAAAAACACCCCGTTAGGGGTGTTTTTGCTATTGCCCGCTTGCAGCTCTAATGCCGCGGTTAAACAGGTTGGACTTACATCCAATGCTTTACGAACATTGTCAATATAATAATCTATCACTGTGGAAAATGCAATATTGACGATTAATTTATTTTATATTTTAACCAAAAACTTTAGAAAATCTTTATGCGTTCTGTCTACCCCGTGTATTAAGATACTGTTTAATGATAAATATCAAGAATTTTATAGAGCTACAAAAGAATAAATACTATGCGATAAAGTACGTACACTCTATTATCTTTTTACATCAAGAAATAGTATTTAACAAAACCGGCTTTACCCATTTAATTAGAAAAGGTAAGCACCACAGAAGTACCTCAGAAAAAATCAGACGTCTTAATCTTTTAGACTATATTGTTCCCATATTGGAAAACCACGATGTGGAAATTGAATACAAGTTTGTACAAAACAATGGTAACAAAACACATTTTTGGGGTATAACAAAAATCATAGACAACGTGCGAATAAAAATTATTATATATAAGGTAAATGATGGAAAACTTACCTTTCTTAGTATTATGAACTATACCAAAGGTAAATAAGCAAAAACACCCCACGTTGGAGTGCTTTGCGTTGAATATTGAAATCAATCTCCATCTACCCATCTGTGCGCGAATTATTCTATCCCCAACCCCGCCACAGCCTCATCCAAAGTCTTAGTCTCCTTCTTGGCACCACTCTCGGGCTCCTTGATTTGAATACTAATATTTGCTTGATGCTTCTTTCCGAAGGCCTTCATCACAGTTCTTATGGCCTGAGCTGTGTGACCATTTCTACCGATAATCTTTCCCATATCCACCGGATCAACTACGAGCTCAATAAACACTCCCATGTCATCTACCCTTCTGCTAACTTTAACAGCGTCAGGGTTTTCTACAAGAGATTTAATAATGAACTCAAGAAACTCTGTATCGTTTTGTGCTGACATAACTTTTATACTGATTATTTAATTGAACTATTAATACTAAAATTATACACTATATAAAAATATCTTGTACTAATTAACAACAAAAAACTGTTGATAATTATTCTGAAAGAATTTTCAACAAAATATAAATTATTTAGGCTTTGAGCCAAGACTATGCTGACTTCTCTTTCTTTGGAGGAGTTTTTTTAGGAAGAACGTTCTTCTTTTTTCCTTCTACAATTTTATTAGCTAGCAAAAGGTTGAAAGCGGTATCTGAAACTTGTACACCCTGTGACATCCAATAAAGAACTCTATCTTTATTTATGATTGTTCCATCTTTTCTGAAATTGTGAGATCCAAGAACTTCTTGAGCGTGACCGCCCTTAGCTGCTCTTTTAGACTCAACAAGAATAAGACGAAATGACGGCTCGTTTCTTTTACCAACTCTTTGTAATCTGATCTTTAACATAAGTAGGAAAATAGTATCAAAATAAAGGGGTGGAGTCAAATTTCGGGGTTATTTTGGATTATTTCATCTTTTATAAAAACAAAGCCCCCACCCTGCCGACGGTTAGGTCGGAAAGGGTTGGAGGTTAAGAGTAAACGGGTCGGAGGCTCAATCGGACAAAGTATTCAATTGTGGTACCACGAAACGACGCTGAGACTCAGTGTGCCAGACGAAGTCACTCGCAAGATCGTACACGAAGGCGCAAAGAGACCCATCGTCACGGACTCCAACGCGCACGACAAAAAAATTGCCCCGCGCTTGCATGAGGATCAAAGCACTGAAATTGAGTTTTTCCTTGTGAGACACAGCAAGATCACAAACCTGAGCTGGAGTATGTGCAAGCTTCTCCAATTCAACACCAAATCCATCAAAAATCTCGCGGATTGTACCATCAGCAATTTGAGCATAAATGGTTTCCTCGACGGGTGAAGTAGGAGGACTAACACATTCCCCCAGATTATCGCACCCAATGCCAAGATAAAGGTTTTCACCAAAGGTGCCGCTAAGTGTCTTTCTGCCATCATTTTCCTCAAGGCTAATACCTAACGGCTTAAGATACGGATTGTTTTTCATGATTCTGATTGATTAATTTGATTTTCAAGGGAGGCCGGAGTCATTCCGTCCTCTAGCTATACCAAAATAAAATACCACCCCATTTACCATAAGTCAATACTCTTTTACCGCTCCGCCATAGTACTATATAGTAATAAAATAAGAATAAATGAGTAAAATAACAAAAATAACCGGCGTAATCTCTTTAAATGGAAAAGGTAAGGGATTCATAAATGTAGAAGGAATAGAGGACTCCTATCCAGTCGAAACCGAAGACACAAGTATCGCCCTTCCAGGTGACACAGTTGAAGCGGAGACATATTTGGACTTCAAGGGCAAGGAATTTGCCAAAGTCACTAATATAATAGAGCGGAAAAAGACCCAATTTGTTGGCACAGTTATTTATGATGAGGAATTTGGACACTTCCTAGTTAACCCAGACAATGCAAGACTAAATATTGAAATAGTTGTACCCAAGTCAGATAAATATAATATTGACGACAAAGTTTTAGCCAAAATATATACAGAAACTTGGACAGAAGATTTGAAGCGCTATCCAGATGGAGAAGTAATTCAAGTTATCGGACACAAGGGCGACAACAATACAGAAATGCAATCTATCGTTATCGATAGAGGTTTTGATATTGATTTTGAACCGGAGGTTATCGCTGAAGCAGAGAAGAGTGCTGAAGTTAATGGAAAAATCACAGACGAGGAAATAGCAAAGCGCAGAGACTTCAGGGACGCTTTTACTTGTACAATCGACCCAGTTGACGCGAAGGACTTTGATGATGCGCTTTCAATTAGACCAATCAAAAGTGGTGCAAACAGCGAAGGAGGTAAAGGAGCAGGTGGTGAGGAGGTCTATGAGATTGGCATTCACATTGCCGATGTATCACACTATGTTCGAACAGGCACTGCACTTGATAATGAAGCCAAAAAAAGAGCTTTCTCCGTGTACTTGGTAGACAGAACAATCCCTATGCTCCCCCACTCACTTTCTAATGGAATGTGTAGCCTAAACCCAAATGAAGATAGATATGCATTTTCAGCTGTGTTTAAAGTTAGTAAATCTGGAGAAATTCTTGATAAATGGTTTGGTAAAACAATAATTCACTCTGACAAAAGATTTAGTTACGAAGACGCTCAAGAGGTTCTAAACAACGCTGAGAAATCTGGAACAGAAGTAAATGCAAACAGCCCATGGTTTCAAGCTCCATTTGCAACAGAATTGCTCGAGTTAAATAGATTGGCAAAGATAATGCTAAATCAAAGAAAAGCAAAAGGAGCTATTGATTTTGAGACAACAGAAATTAAATTTAAATTAGATGAAAATGGCAAACCTATCGCAGTTCTTAAAAAGGAACGTTTAGATACTCACAAATTAGTAGAAGAATTCATGTTACTCGCAAACCGCGAAGTAGCAGAGTTTATCTCAACAAAAAATAAAGCGCACCATCAAGAGAATGCTGGGGTATATAGAATTCACGATTTGCCAGACGCAGATAGAATTGCAGATCTATCTCTCTTTGTTAGGGCTCTTGGTTTTGATTTTCATATTCCAAAAGCAGGATCAAAAATTAGCCCAAAAGATATTCAAAAATTACTTGATGAAGTTATCGGTTCCCCATCTGAGGCTGTCATCAAAGTTGCAACACTTCGCTCGATGGCCAAGGCGACGTATTCAACAAAGAATATCGGACACTTTGGATTGGCATTTGATTTCTATACTCACTTCACATCACCAATCAGAAGATATCCCGACCTCATGACTCATAGAATTTTGGAAATTGTTCTTGGTGGCAAACCGGTTCCTGCGCCCATTGTGCAGAGTCTTGATAAAATTTGTGTTGATTCGTCCAAGAAGGAAGTTGAAGCAGCTGATGCTGAACGTTCATCTGTTAAATACAAGCAAGTTGAATATATGCAAAGTAAGATTGGTGAAGAATTTGAATGTACAGTTTCTGGAATTGCAGATTTTGGAATGTTTATTGAAGAGCCAAGCAGTAAGGCGGAAGGGTTGATAAGGCTGAAAGATTTGAAACCATCAGACTTCTACAACACCGATCCAAAGTCATACAAAATCGTTGGCGAAAGCACAAAGACAACATTTAGTATTGGAGACAAGGTCAAAGTGAAGTTGCTCGCGGCGGATTTGGATAGCAAGTCTTTGACCTTTGAGATACTTTAATCCAGGAAAAAGATATTTAAACGTGTCAATATTTTTTTTGACGCAAATAGATTAGTATTCTCTGTAACACCTGCGAAGCATTGGATTTATCCAACTTGTTTCTTGCGGCATTGTAGCTGCAGGCAGGTACAACAAAAATACCCCACAAGGGTATTTTTGTTTATTCAGCATATCAATATCCTTATACCACCACATACAACGCAAAACACCCCACAAGGAGGTGTTTTGTTTAATGCTTGTTGCAGCTACAATGCCACAGGAAGTAGGTTGAAATAAATCAATACTTCACAAGCCTTATCAGAAATTGTAATCCATCTATTTTGAAAAATCAATACTACTTCACCGTCCCATCCGCCAACAGTAACATCAAGTCAGTTGCAGCAGCTTCAGCTTTCTTTGGGTCCTTGTTAGCAACAAATGTCTCCCATTGTGCAGTTAGTTCTGGGTTGTGTATTTGTCTAACGTCGTTTTCTAGTTGAACTCTATCTTCATAAGTAACAGTTCCGCTTGA
>CAINHC010000022.1 GCA_903848795.1 uncultured bacterium
GAGTTTGTGTTTAGGTTTAATAGACGGAAGTCGCACTCTCGTGGTAAACTATTCTTAAGGTTAGTCCAGCAGATGACACAGGGTAAATTAGCATAGGGGGTGTCAAGCGGATATGCCAGATATTTTTTACACACAAGGGACTAGCTTATGTTGGAGCTGTATTGTTAATTACTCCGAAAAAGAAGTTTTTGTATTTGATATTGATACGGATAGGGGCATAGGGGAGTTGTCGCAATTGGATCCATAGGATGGTGCGTAGTTATGTGTGATACGGTAGCTTTCGTGTCCGCGACTCGGATTCTAGAAAAGGATAAGGGGCGGTTTCAAATAGAATCTAGATCTAAAAATCAAAGGCTTGAAAATAATTGCAAAAAAAATAGGTAAATTGCCAAGAAACCTTAGGTGGTCAAACTTTATAGATTCCTATATAATACCCATATGGAAAAACACCCACTACACATCAAAATCCCAGACTTACAAAAGGCCGAAGAAGTTCAGGACTCTGTCTCTCGACAAGAACGCCTTAATGCTCATGCTTTGGAAACAGCAAGAGAACTTGAACAAGAAACTGGTGAACCAATCGACCCAGAACTTTTTGATATAAAAATCCCAAACGATCCCACAGAGAGAATAAATGTATATATGGATAGAATGGAAAAGATATTCCTCAATCCTGATGCAAGAGTACGAGCGAGAAATCTTAAAATGTTAAAACCTTACATTTATGATGCTTTCATCATAAAACCCGAGGAAGTCCCAGAATCATATTTTGAGCTTCAACAACAAGTAGCAAGAGAACAGGGAATAGATGTACATGAAATTCCTGAAAATATGCGAAGGCAAATGATCGAAACAGTCATCAAAGACCAAAAACACTCACTTGATAACTGGATAGACTACCTAACAAGCGAAGATGCTGTGTATCCAACATGGTTTAAGTACTTTGTATTTAGAAATATCACTAAGCTTTCTCAATTCGACAAAGCACTAGGAAAATTCAAAGACCGCACAGACACCACTGTTGCTCCATACCCAGATGTGTATCGAGAACCTCTCGCACAAATTTGTGATATCTACGAAAAAGTTGCAGAAGATAGTAAAGTACTAAAAACCGATCAAAGTTTACAAAAAGAATTCTCAAAGAGCTTTCCAAAGCACTATGCAGAGCTAATCACCAAATCTCTTTCTGCTTCAATGGAAGGAAAGGAGGAAATTCGAGGAGAATGGATTAAATATTCACAAGGAAACAACAGAGATGCCGATAAACTCTACAAATCACTAGAAGGTAAAGGAACAGGATGGTGCACAGCAGGAAGGTCAACATCTGAAGCTCAAATTAATTCAGGTGACTTCCATGTATATTACACATACAATGCAAACAATGAGCCAACACAACCTCGTATCGCCATTAGAATGAACGGACAAAATCAAATTGGTGAAGTTCGTGGAATTTTGCAACATCAAGCTCTTGAACCTCAAATGAGTGAGATTCTTGAAAGTAAACTTGGAGACTTTGGTCCCGAAGCAGACAAATACAAGAAGAAGTCAGAAGATATGAGAAAGATGACTGAAATTGAGAAGAAAACCAAAACAAATATCCAGCTTTCAAAAGAAGAATTAGAATTCCTCTATGAACTAAACGGAACCATTGAAGGCTTTGGATATCAAAAAGATCCCAGGGTGGAAGAATTGCGAGATCTAAGAAGTATAGTGGAGGATATCTCGGTATTGTTTGGGTGCACAGAAGATCAAATAGCAACAAATATACAAGAGGTAAATGAAAATTCAAAGATATACATTGGTGGATGGAATGGTGCCGTCTACAATAAAATCAAAGGTTTTCCAAACATAACACACGTTTATGAATCTTTTCCAAACGAGAAAATATTTGTGTATACACTGGAGACAGATCCAAAAATTGATTCACCTCAAAAAGCAAAAAACAAACTTGAAGAAAAAGGTATTTGGATTTCAGATTATGGAAAAGACATTTTAGAAAAAACTAAGTTCTCAGGTAGACAAGAAAAATACAACCTTGTTCAATTTACAGTCGAACAACTAGGTTTTCCAAATGGAGCAACAACAGAACAAATATACGCAAAAGCCAAAGAAATGGGATTGAAACTTTGCCCTGCAGAAGTCGGTCCACATCTTCGTCTCTCATATCCTGGAAAAGATTGGAAATTGATTGCGATGGAGCAAATTCCCGACCGCTACGGTGACCCGAGTGTGTTCTACTTGTATTCCGATTCTGACCGGCTCGAGCTCCACGGCCGCATTGCCAGGCCTTCCGTCGAGTGGGATGGTGGCCATCGGTGGGTTTTTCTCGCAAGTTAGCACTTAGACTTTAGCCACTTAGCTCTAGCCCTTAGATCCTTAGAACTTTGTCCTTAAAAAATTTTTAAGATATACTAAACGTGGTAGTAGGTGAATACGGAAGAGATCAAGGTTTCTTCCTACCGAATCCAGTATCCATACATCCAGAATATTCTCGACTAAGGTTTAGGATAGCGTGGTGTATGCAGAAACTTCAAAAAATGAAGATACTTGGTATAAAATACTGAAGCATTACGATGCTAAATTATATTCAACCTCGAAATTATTATAGAATTTTCTAGGGGTGGTGGTACAGATGGTATTTTATATAAATTCCCGACCGCAACGGTGACCCGAATGTGTTCAACTTGAATTCCGATTCTGACAAGCTCAAGCTCAACGGCAACAATGCCAGGCCTTCCAACAAGTGGAATGGTAACAATCGGTGGGTTTTTCTCGCAAATCTCTCATTTCTCCCCTGTCTTTGTGATGGGGGAGTTTTGTTTTTGTATTTGCCCACTCCATCCACCGAGCATTTTTCCAATTTCATCTAGTTTCGTAGAAAGATTAATGTATTTCTTGTTATCTAGTGACTTAGTTTCCCAAAGAATCATAAGCAGTATTTTTAATGTATCAAGTTTTCGAATTGAAAAGTTAATCCAAGGAAGTTTTTCTGTTTTGTTAAGAAAGCTAGCAATAGCCATGCCTTCTATGATTTCAACAAACAAAGAATCAATTTTAAGCCCAAGGGTATGTTTGTGAGTCTTGGGTATTGTCTGATAATATTCGTACCATGTAGTATATACTTCTTTCATTCTCTGTAATAAAGGCAAGAGTTTTGCGGGGGGGGGGGAATTTATAGTTTTGGTTCTATTTAATTCATTTAACATAATTATGTACGATAATATCATCTCTTTAGATAATTTACTCATTGCTTGGCAAGAATTTTTATGTGGTAAGAAGAATAAAAAGGATACACGGGAATTTGGAAGAAATCTAATGCGTAATATTATTGCTCTTCATAATGATTTGAAAAACAAAACTTATAAGCATGGGGAATATAAGAGTTTCAAAATATCAGATCCGAAACCAAGAGATATACACAAGTCTTCGGTTAGGGATAGGTTACTCCATCATGCGATTTATCGAGTTTTGTATCCATATTTTGATAAGGGGTTTATATATGACTCATATTCATGCAGGTTAGGAAAGGGAACACATAAGGCGAATAAAAGATTCAAGTCTTTTGCAGGGAAAGTATCGAAAAATTACACGAGAACTTGTTGGATATTAAAATGTGATATTAGAAAGTTCTTTGCAAATATTGATCATAAAATACTAATAGATATCTTACGAAAACATATTGAGGACGAGAATACCATCTGGCTACTTGAACAGGTAACTAGTAGTTATAATGCAAAAGGAAGGGATGAAGTCGGGTTACCACTGGGTAACCTAACATCTCAACTATTGGTTAATGTCTATATGAATGAATTTGATCATTTTGTTAAACATACTTTGCATGAAGAATATTATATTAGATATGCAGATGATTTTGTGTTTATGTCAGAAGATAAAGCTAAGCTTGAAAAAATAATTCCGAAAATTTCTGAATTTTTAGAGAATAATCTTAAGTTAAGTTTACATCCTGATAAGCTGTTCATTAATACTCTTACCTCAGGTTTAGATTTTTTAGGCTGGATACATTTTGAAAGACATAGAGTGCTTAGAACTACTACGAAGAAAAGAATGTTTAGAAACATTGTTGAGAAAGTTGGGAAAAAAGAAACCGTACAATCATATTTGGGAATGTTGAAGCATGGGAATTCACGGAAAATTAAGGATAGAATAGCCAAAATTATAAATGTGGACTAATTTAGATTAATTCTGTATTATAGAGACACAACTTAATAAGAAGTAGCCTAAACCAATAGCAATATCGGCATGGTGAAAGTTAGTCATATCACGCGTAAAGACCTCATCATATAGGGTTGCGTGATATGCTGTACTGGGAAACTGGTACAAGGGACTTCGGTTCCTACCTATGTGGTGAGTTTTTTACGTCTCTACGCATAGGCTTTACTAGTTTAATTATTAAAGCTATGAACATACAAAATTTAAATAAAAAAAATATCTTAATACTTTCAGTGGGTATTATTATAGGATCAGTTATCGTTGGAACAATTTCAATAACTAAAGCTAGTAGCAATGCCGAGCTAACCGTCTGTGTTACAAAAGATGGAACGACTCATATGGTTGGTGATACTTTTAAGAGGGATGAATGTAAGAAGAATGAAAAGCTAGTAACTTTTAATGTTCAGGGACCAAAAGGTGACACTGGTGCGACTGGAGCTCAGGGGATATCTGGTGTAATAGGAGTTAAAGGAGAAAAAGGAGACAAGGGAGATCTTGGTCTAGATGGTGCAAAAGGAGATGTAGGACCACAAGGACCAAAAGGAGATTCGGCAAGTTCACTACCCGTAGGTTTGACCCCCAAGATAAAGTATCCAATGCTTTGTAAGCTGGGAGAAGGAATCCCTACTTTTCAGTGGACTCTTTACAATGATTTTGGAGATATCCCAACAAAAACAATTGTTGTTCAGAATTCTTTAGATCCAGCATTTCAATCAACTGGAATTTCTTGGGGGACAGCCTCAGTAACACTATCAAATTCGACGGTTAGAACAGATAATGCTAATGGATATAACTATGGAGTAGCTTTTCCTAACCTAGGCGTAGCTTCTGTGGGTAATACTGCAACGTTCGAAGGGTCTATATATTGGAATGGATTTACTATACCAATAAAGTTATCTGCTAGCTGGCCAGCTCAAGGAAATTGTTCTAATGCCTCAGTAATTTAGTAAAGGAATTATATGAGTGATATATTTAAAATTTTAGAACTTACGTCAAAGTCACATGAACAGCCTGTGTATCTATTAAACGAAGTTGATAGAATAAAGCTCAAGATGGTCTCACCATCTACAAGAGATGAAATTAAATATAGAAATGGTGAAATTGGAACTATAGGTATAGGTGAAGAACTTCATAAGAGGACCTTAAATATGATGAATGAAATTACCAAAGAACAATATGAAGATAATAATTTTCCGAGGTATCAAGGGTCAGTTTTAATTCAGCATGAATTAAAAGAGATTCTAGAAGAAAATTCAAAAACCCAATTAAATAATTTTTATGCGAAAATTGATCGTGTGTTTGAGCCCCGAATGGTTATACTTAAGAATCATGAATTAGAGGAGGATACAGAAACAGTTTTTCACCTTGCATATCTAACTATAATTGAATTTTTTGGTTTCATGTTAAAAGATGAGAGGTGTATAGAAATACTATACAAAATGTTTGGTGGTGCATCTGATGAGCGGTTTGATAATGCTAATAGACTCCTAATTTTTTGGTTTTTATGGCAACGAGATTTGGCTAGAGGATTAACATTTTTGAAATCTGAAAAGGTTCGTGATGGATTAAATAGGGTCTGGTCATTTAGTGAATTGGAAATAAATAATTTAACTCAAGAATTTAACCTAGCACATCAAGAAAAAAATTCAGAGACGTTTCACTTATGGATAAAACTACAAGAAATTTTAGGAAATAATGATTATAGCCCATTGTTTGTTTTTCCCGCACTATCTGTTTCATTAAAAGAAAACTGGAAAAAGTTGGATATATTGGTAGGAGATAATATTTAATTAATAAGTATTTTAAAATTTATCGATTAAGCATTATTAAAGAAGAAAAACCTGTGAAAACAAAAACATCCACACTTGTAAATATTACATTCTGGCTCGGCTGGGCTTCTGTTTTCCTGTGGCAATTAAGTATCATACCTATCGTCACGATTATCTTTGGATCAATGGCTCTTATTAGATTCCACGGAGAGGCTGATAAGAATGGTAGAGGTTATACAATTCTTGGGTTGATACTCGGAATTGTTTTTCTAATCGTAAGGTTAATGCAATAACCAAATGGAAATTAAAGTAATTAAAAACAAAATAATTAGTTGGTCCAAAAAGCTATTAAACAAGCAAATAGTAACGGCTTTTGCTGTGGGTGTGACAATTATGTTTGGATATACCTATATACAAACTTCGCACGAAAAAAATCCATGTTTTGGTAAAAATGTTGGAATAGTTAAATTAACGGGAGAGATTAATACAGCCAAAGATCCACAATATTTATCTGTTTCTGCACCTGAGACCATTCAACAAATTGAAGAGATGGATGCTAACCCTGACATCAAAGCCATAGTCTTAATCATTTCTTCTCCAGGTGGAGTCATGGAAGCCTCTGAAAGGATAATGCTTGCTGTTAGAGGGACTACAAAGCCTGTAGTGGCAGTAATTAATGATATCGGAACTTCGGGTGCGTATTTGATAGCTAGTGCATCAGAAAGGATATTTGCCAGTAGATTATCTGAAACAGGATCTATCGGTGTGACGAGAGATTTTCTAGATACAAGTGAGAAAGACAAAAGAGAAGGTGTTGAACTCTATGATTTTTCAAGTGGAATATATAAGGGAGCAGAGAAAGAGCATAGTAAGCTCACTAAAGCACAATACGATGTAATCATGGATAATGTAATGAAGATGCATAATATCTTTATTGAGTACATTGCTAAAAACAGAAACATGCCTATTGAGAAGGTAAAGGAACTCGCTACGGGAAGAGTGTTTGTTGGCGATGATGCATTGAAACTTGGACTTGTAGATCAGATAGGAGGAATGAATGAAGCTAAGGATTGGTTAAGAGATAAGATAGGTGAAGATGTAAATAGTTGTACAGTTGGAGAGTAATTTAAGATACAATCCAGGATTATGGAGATGATAATATCTAACATGGTCTTGGACTATACAGAGTGGGATAGTAAATCGTATAAATGGCCAATTAATACTCAATTTCACGGATTAATCCATAAGTTGTTCTAATAGCTCATGTAGAGAGTTAAATAATTACAATGAAGAAGAAAACCACAAAAACAAAGGTTCCCAAAGTTAAATATGTTTGTATTAAGCCTAAAAATAAACAAGAGGCTGAGGAATTTAATAGAAGGCTGGAAAAGGCTTTTGATATGTTGTTTGACGAAACTATGAGACTCAGGAATTTGAAGAAGGTGGAGGAGACGGAAAATAAAGAGGTAATCAATAGTTGAAATAAGTCATTTTAGGTATATTATTTGTATGATAATTAAATATATGAAAAACAACATATTAATTTGGAGTAGGAGTATTTGGAGACTTTGCCTAAAACACAGACGTATAATCCTAGCGCTACTTGTATTAGGTGGATGTTTCTATTGGTTTGAATGGCGTCCAGCTGAAATCAAAAAGGAATGTTCATATGTCCCATACAAGGTTGAGGCTGTCACTGAGCTGACACAAGAAACAATTGATAAAGAAAAGGCTGATCTTGATGCTTGTGTAAGAAAATATCCAACCATTGTTACAAAGGGTGTTCCTGTCGATATAAATCGACCTTCAGGTAGACTTGGGGAATATTTCGATTCTTTGACAAGTGAAAAGATGGCCACGCAATGTGAAAGTATGCCAAATAGCTATGGGGAGATCGCTCGTTCTGCTTCACCTGCGAGAATAGAATATCGCGATGCTAATTTATCAGAATATAATTTTTGCTTACATTCACGGGGGCTTTAATCTAAATATATGAAAAATAATATCAAAATATTTTTAGCATTAGTTCTGTTCTTCTCTCTTCTGCCAAATCTTTCTCGCAAGTACATGTAAAGCCAATAGTGTACTTCCAGACCTCACATGCTCACCTGGGGATGTTCTTACAACCAACACAAAGACAATCTGTGTCTCTGGATATACAAAAACAGTTAGAGACGTACCTCTATCAGAAAGGAAACAAGTATTCAAGGAATATGGAATACCTTATGCCTCAAGTTCAGACTATGAAGTGGACCATATAATAAGCCTAGAGCTTGGAGGAAGTAACAACATCAAAAATCTATTTCCAGAGTCTTACAAGATAGACAATGGTGCTAAGGTGAAAGATAAGCTGGAGAACTATCTCCATAAGCAAGTTTGCGATGGGTCCATGACGATTACAGAAGCTCAAAAAGAGATATCTACCAATTGGGTTAAGTATTACAATCAATACTTTTCAACTAGCACAACCACTGTTATATCTAAGACGATAATTAGTAACAGCCCGCAGGTAAAGAAAAGTACAACTGGAATTTGTCATGATAAAAGCGATAAATACTACGCTAGAACAACCAACTACAGACCCTATGATTCTATGCAGGCTTGTATAGCAAGTGGGGGAAGGGAATCAAAATAAAGTTGACATTGTTCTGGAGATGAAGGAAACTAGAAGAATTATGCAAAAGGGATTATTTTTTCAAAATTTTTTGGGTGACTACTTAGATGGCAGAAAAAGGTCTATTAGAAATAAGATAGCGGTGTTAGAAAGCGGGGATTTCAATGTCGCTGAGGATTCATTGGTTAATCAAATTGTTGAGGAATATACATTAGTACCTCCAAATTTATATAAGGATCGTAAGGAACTTGATTCAACTCCAAGCGAGGTGGTTGGTTTGAAGAACAATTTAAGTGGTTTTGGACCCAGGATGGTGAATCAGGTATATATAAAGGCTGTCCTGCGTATACCTTTTGATGGTGATTATGAGCTGTTGTCTTTTCATGGGACTAGTGCTCAAATAAATGATTCGACTTTATTTAAGGAAGTCATAAGGGTGGGACAGGATTTACTTTTTACATATGAATTAGAACCAGACCAATATACAAACCTCGAAGCCCTCTTTGAAAGAGATTTTGCTCATTTTGAATTTAATGTAAGGGTGATTAAGACAGAGGTAGAAAGCTTTAATAATTCACTATTAGACTTCATAACTCCAATTCTGACTAAGAGAAAAGGTCAAATATCCCAAGTAGCAGAAGCAATAAAAAGTGTAAATATTCCCATCAGAAGAAGAGACGACTCCTCAACTTATTCGATGCCTGAAATAAGGAGAAAACCAATAATAATAAAAAGAGAAACAAATAGTGAGTTAAATGATAGAAAACATACAGATCCCACCTTAGATTTGGTAGAATATGAGTATATATTAAAAGTCATTAAAAACATGTCTTTATCGATGGAAAGAAGTCCTCTTACATTTAAAAAACTTAAGGAGCCAGAGATAAGAGACTTCTTTATAATTGCATTAAATGGGCACTATGAAGGAAATGCGACTGGAGAAACATTTAATGGAATTGGAAAGACTGATATTCTAATTAGGTATCAGGGAGAAAATGCTTTTATAGGCGAGTGTTTGATGTGGAAAGGAACAAAGTATCTCGCAGAAAAAATTGATCAATTAAATGGATATATTACTTGGAGAGACACAAAAACAGCTATCATTATTTTTTACAAAGGAGGAGAATTGAATAGCATCCTAGATAAGATTAATACACAAATGACATCCCATTCTAATTACGAGTCAGTTTACAAGCTTTCGTCTCCTGAACTGCAAAAAGAAGGGGTATTTTCTTATAAATTTAAACACCCAACAGATGTTGATAAGAATATGTTTTTAACAGTTATGGCATTTCAAGTCGATACGGTAGATAGTGAGATTGCGGTGGAATAAATTCACAGCAATCCACTTACGATACTTACGATATATTTCCCAACTAAATAAAACGGATCACCAATCTCGCTCCTTTTTGAGTTTCTCAATCTTCGCCAATTCTTCCAGCTCATCTTCTATAATTGCTAGTCGAACAGAATCAAGTCCGTGGAGCCTCGTAAAATACCCTTATTTTGTAAGGGTGTTTTTTGTTTACCTTAAATCAAGTTCGAACCTAATTCAAAAATGAATATTTGACAGTGCGTCTGAATAAGAGTACTGTTTCTATAGTCGTAAATTGTGACTTGAACATTCAACAAAAGAAAGGAGAAAGCATGAAAAACAATTTAATCGATTTTGACATCAATGTGCTCATTCGACTTTGGTTTAGGCTTTTGTGGCAAAAATATGATCTTGGAGGTATCAGTGTAGGTCGTTCACTTCGATGCGATCTACTTGATTGCTTCCTGGACTTCTCAGTATTACCAGAGCTTCAACTTGGTGCGGATGAATATTCAGAAGGACTCGAGTCTGAGATCTTGGGAAGACCCCTTGTGGAACCTTCTTCCTCACTCAAACCTGAAGACGTTTGTCGATACTCGAAGGAGCAAGTCGCACTGGCAGGTCTTGGCGCTTTATTGGCGCTGGAATTCAGTGTTCATGCAGATATTGCATGGAAAAATGGCTATGAGTTGGAAAGGAAGAAGATTAAAGCTGTTCTTGAGCATTTTTCTTACATTGAAATTCCAACCACCTTGGATATTCAAAAAGTATCACAAACACTCCTCGCGAGGAAAAGTGACATTCAGTATGAGGAATGTATGAGTACGTTTATCAACTCGTCTTCATCAACAAGCACCTAACACAGGAGCTCGTCGTGAGGCGAGTTTTCTGTTCTGTAAAACCTCATTTTCCTCGACCACGACCATTCGAACATCCTCCCAAGTTCGGAGCCTCGTAAAATATCCTTATTTTGTAAGGGTATTTTTTGTTTACCTTAAATCAAGTCCGAACCTAGGAATTTGACATTTCAACGAGTTGCTATATTCTTTACATCGTATAAGCACATCCGCTGGCTAGTTGCCAGTACAACAATAGAAACAAATTGATAGAAAGACACACCAGAAATGGCTACATTACCAAAACAAACAGGACTTTGTTGCAAGTTTCAAATTGCATGGGTCGGACAGTGCAAAGGGCTAACCGATAATGGGTGGTGCTCGGAGCATGAACCTTTGAGGTGTTGCGTCTGTGGCAAGAAGGCAACGCACAATTGCGAAAGGGGAATGGGAGGATTGACCTGCGGTTTCAATCTTTGTGATGATTGCATACATTCACCCACTGAAAGCAAACACATCACAAAAGAAGAAGCCAACAGGATTGAGGCGGCGCTGAAAGCCGAGAAAGAGGCTAAGGCCACTTCTCGGAAAAGTTCAGTTCAACGGAAGGATAAAGACGATGTACCTCTCAATCTTCTTGAGCTTCTCAAGGATCCAGAGGGTTATACTATCCAAAAACTTTACTACCTCGAACTGGTCCACGGTCTCATGGGTTTCTTCCCAGCCGAAATTCCTGCTCAAAAGAGGATAGTCATCACCACTGACAAAGACCTCCTCAAGAAGGTGTGGACTCGGCTCGAACGCAGGAGATCCAAGATGGGCTCCACACTTGGTTACGTCGGTCATGGTGTTGCATATCCGAACACCGATGAGAGCCCAAGCAAGGCAGAACAGAATGAGCCGATTCGAATGCTGACAGAAGAGGAATTTATCACTCTATGCGCTGCCGAAACGGACCCCGATGAAAATCCCGCTTTCCGATGGACCTTTGGCCTTATAGGTGGAGATAGGTTGCACGAAGAGACGTTTGCCGACATGATCGCCAAAGCCTAGGTTGGCAAACCGCTAAATACCACCCCCTCACGAAGATCCACTCGTGGCGGGGTGGATTTTCATTTATATAAAATAGAGATTCGAACATCCTCCCAAGTTCGGAGCCTCACAAAATATCCTTATCCCACAAGGATATTTTTTGTTACCTTAAATTGAGTTCGAACCTTTAAGTGAGTCCAAGCTATTGAACCATTACGGACGATTTGACGAGTAATTGAATAAGTTGTAGTCTTTTTATGAACAAGCCCGAGGAACTGGGTTCGTAATTTCCAACCTCAACAATAGAATAAAAAACAAAATGACAACTTCCTACTTGGTCGGAGCGCCAATTTTTCTGCCTGGTATACCGGAGGACGGACGATTCCCGGTGCCTATACATCAAGCAAGACTTATTGCCTCCATTCTTGCAAACAATCATGATCTATCACATGTAGAAGGACAGCTACGGGAGGAACACAATTCCATAGTCACAGCGCTTAATGAAATGGGGTACCATTTCCAAATTGCGCTTGCTTACCCTGATAAATTAGACTCAAGATCTATCTGTGATTATTTAGCTAGGGGGTGTCGTCTAATCAGGTTCCCGTCTGATTTTCCTGCTAGTTTAGCACTATGCCCTCGTGATTTGGCTGTGACTATTCCTGGTCGCGTACTCTTGAACTGTCGCTATGCCTCAATTGATCGAGTTATAGATGATTGCAGGATTACATCGTCTCCAATTGGTGATGGGGGTTCAGTACTTCTTGCCAGTGGAGCGGCTGTTGTCTGCGATCGTATTATTTCCTTTTGTGATGATTTGCCCATGAACCGCTCGACTTGCAAAAGTGATTTGGAGCCATTTGTAAGTGCTGGGATGAAAACAGTTATGTTTCCAGCCCCGGTTATGGGATTTCTGAAGGGTGGAAGTCTTACTGGTCAACTGGCATTTTTTGGTCATTGTGACCGGGTTTCCTGTCTAGTTTCTGATGTGCAAGGCGGACTTCACCTTGTCTTGGATCACGATATTGTCACCGCTAGTGTAGTCGATGAATCAGCTCAAAGCTGGAGACCAATGATGCTGGATGAGACAATATCTGTGTTACGTAGAGCTTGTGAGTCAAGGGGTATCACAGTCCATCGGGCGCCACGTTCTACCGTTCCATACTCCCTTAACTTGCAACAGTTTTTTGATGGGAGGATTCTAATGACTGGTGGTACAACGGAAGTCACAGAAATGTTACGTTCCATCACGGGTCAACAGATTGTCACGACGAACATTCCAATTCAATACTATCCAACTTGGATGTATGCCGGTATTCACTGCTTGGTAACAGAGTTCCCAAGGTCTCTGTTAACCAAATAATTCCATCAATCTTAACACGGAAAGCCCATCAGCCCCGGCACCGCTGTAGGTTGATGGTCTTTTCATTTATATTAATATCTTAGCGATGTGGACAACCTGCCCAGCAACAAGACCTTCGTTTCCCTGCAACAAGGTTCTCAAACATGATTCTTATTCTACGATCTCGAGTCTCTATCATTTTCGCTGACTCAATCCAGCATATCCACTCATTGCGAGCTAGCGGGGTAATGTCATCCCAAACGGCCTGAATAGCTGTTTTGGAAGATATAATTTTACGCAAATGTTCGGGTGTTTTGTGTACTGTCCCATTTCCAATTAGTTGTTTGCTCATGGGGTATTTATTAAATAGTATTATTTTTCTGATATTTTTCAATTAACTTTATATCTGCAAAATCCTTTTCTCTGCCCATTTGTTCCTTTGCGTTAATTAGCATTTCCAAACTCATGAATGGTATACCATCTATAAAAGTAGCGAGAGGTAAAACTTCTTCAAGAGAATAATTTTCCTTCATAAAGTCTAATGTGATCTTTGCTCCACATATCTTATCTTTGTCCTGAAGAATATTGTATTTTGGATGCTTTTTCCAACCGTCTTCTTTTTCTAATTTTTCATATAGGCGAGGGGAGACTAGTATGTCTATGTCCGCTGCTTTACGTATTCCAAGTACATCCATAATTGCACTACCACAGACAAAGAATTCACCCTCTGGTAAATTAACGTCTTTCACTCTTGATATATAGTCTGACATGAGGGTATTCTATCATACCTTTCGCGTAAATATTATGTTGAAATAGCGAAATATTGCTAAATTTGATAAAATATAGACATTATGAATACAAATAATCAAACAAATAATCACTGTTCCAATAAGGGAAATTGCGAAAGCTGTATGATGCCTTTTAATAAAGACACTGACATCAGGGAGAATAAAAAATATTGTTCACTATGTTTTAAGAACGGCAAGCTATGTTATGAAGGAAATGATTTAAAAGAATTTCAAAAGAAAGCGAAGGAATCCATGATCAAGGGTGGAATGAATCCACTTAAGGCGTGGCTATTTACTAAGCTAATCGCATTTGCTCCAAGGTGGAAGAAGTAATTTAATAATTAATTTTTAAAATATAAAATAAAAATGTTTACATTCAATATAATTGCAGTCATTTTAGCAGCCGTCGCCTCATTTATTTTAGGTTTCCTATTCCATGGGCCAATTGCTGGAAAACTATGGATGAAGCTCGCAAACATACATCCAACAGGAAAGGAAAAGTTTTCTGACATGATCCATCAAATGGCATGGAATCTCATAGTTAATATTGTTACAGCATTTGTTATGGCAGGAACTTTTTGGTTAGTATTCTCATCACCAATTATGGGTCCTGCGATTTGGTATAAAGGTGCGATATTGGGCGGATGGCTATGGCTTGGATTCCTTGTGCCTTCATCTTCAATTGAAGTCATCTGGATGGGAAGAAGCTTTAAGCTGTGGTTATTTGAAACAGTTTGCTCACTTATCACCATGGTGGTAATGGGTATTGTGCTTGTGATTTGGTAGTTATTAATTCGCGCTCTAATATATCTTGTAAATTTTATGAAATTATTCCTGACTTCAACTGGATTATCTAATTCCAAAATCATCGAGGAGTTTTTAAAGCTTTTGAATGGCGCACCTGAGAAGACGAGTGTGCTAGTAATTGCATATGGTCAAAATGAAATAGAGCGATTCTATATTGAAGAAGCTAAAAAGCAGGTTCAGAGTTTGGGAATTAATACTACCAGTCTCAATATGCAAGATGATTTCGAAATAAAAGATTTACCGAATTTTGACATAATATATGTTTGCGGAGGGAATACTTTTTCAATTCTAAATAAAATGCGAGATGTCAAAATTGATGACTTTATAAAATCAGAAGTTGCACGAGGTGCGATTTATGTTGGAGTTTCTGCAGGGAGTATAATTGCAGGACCAAGTATCGAGGTGGCAGGCTGGGGAGTGGGTGGGGATGAGAATAAAATTGGGCTAGAGGATCTCACTGGTTTTAGCTTTACTGACATTGCAGTTTTTCCTCATTTCGATATAGATAGTCAAAAGGAGGAAATTGAAGAATTTAAGAAGAAGGTGAATTACCCAGTGCAGGAATTAACAGATGAACAGGCTCTTGTTATACTAGGGTCTGAACGATACATAATTTAATCAAGATAAATTTAAAAGCAAAAAAACTTAAAATATGAAAGACCCAATTAAAAAAGCGGAAGAAATAGTCAAAGAAATGCACGACGAAGCTGGCAGATATACCAAACCTGTTTTGAAACGCTATCCATTGGTGTTCTCGTTCTTATCTGTCTTTAGCTTCGCGGCGATTCTTCGTGGTTTCGATATGTGGGTAGAACAAATGGGTATATTTGAAGAGCACCCTGTAGTTTTGATACTTATCGGTGTTGTTGCGCTACTGTTTACTGGTACTTTGTATAAGACATTAGCTAAAGTTAAATAATATGAAAAAGACACCCCAAAAAGTAATAAAGATATCAGAAGCCCAGGCGCTCGTTAAGGACTTTGCTAAAAGTAATAAATGGTCAGATGAGCCAAATATTGATAAGTTTGATCACTTGCATGAGGAATTGTCTGAGATGTCTCGATTGCTCAGATATAAAAACTCTTCAGAGATGAAAGAAATCATTAAGGGAGATAGAGATTCGTTTGAAGATGGAATTGGTGACCTATTTTTCGGTTTATGTAGACTTGCTAATCAATTAGGTGTGGATGTTACTAAATCATTCAATCTTGTCTCAGGTAGAATATTAGCAAAATATAAAGATAAACAACATGAGTCAAAACCTATTAAGCCAGCTAAAAAATAAAGGCATAAACAGATCGCGACATGACGGTGGTTTTATAGGAATAATCGCGATGTTGCTAACCATCTTGATTATTGGTTTTTTTATTTTAAAAACTGGCGCATTCGTTGGAAAGCAAAATGGTCAAAATATTCTAGACACAGGAAAGAGCGCAATAGATCAGGCTAAGGCTGCGAAAAACTTAATTGAGCAGGATAGTCGTAAAGCTTTAGAACAACAATAGTCCATTCTTTATCTTAACTTGTTAAAACGCTAGCTAGACAGGACAACTTTGAAAAAGTGATATATATAAATTATTGATATCTTAAGTGATCCTTGAGATTTGAGTCTTCTGGCTGAAGTTTTGACAACTAGTTTTGTATCAAATACTACCCATCCTTTCTTGGACATTCTTTTGGCTGTGTCAGTGTCGTCGCCGTAGAAAGTTATGTCAGTATTGTATCCACCAATCTTTGCGAGGGTTTCAGCTCTTAGTAAAACATTTCCACCAATAAGAACTGCTCCTTTATCAAATTTTTGCATTAAAAAATTGAATAGGGAATAGATGGTCTTTTGAAATAACAAGGAAAAGATTCTGAATGACCATCGACCATCATAGTAGTCATAGGGTCCACCAACTGCTACAATTTTTTTACTTATAAAATGTTTAACGCCATGTTCTAGCCAGTCTGGGTTAGGTAGGCAATCAGCATCGAGGTTCGCAATGATTTCCCCAGTTGATACCTTTCTTCCGCATTCTCTTGCCCGCTGAGTTCCTTTTCTCGTCTCATGTACAACTGTTACTCCCATACTTTTTGCAATTTCTGATGTTTTGTCTGTGCTGTTGTTGTCTACTACAATTACTTCAAAATCGGGATGACTTTGTTTGAGAATTGCTTCAAGAGTTTCTTTGATTGAGGACTCTTCATTGAATGCGGGGATGATTATTGAGACTTTCATAATTTAATTATACTATATTTATTATAATATTTTGTTTTCTTTGCCATCTAATTAATTTTCAGATTAATCCTTAGGCTTTGCTTTTAAGAACCACTTTTCTATACCGTAATACGATACGACGGCGAGTATAAAGACAAATATTAAAGATAGTAGGGAAAATATCATCCATTGTATGGTCGATGTGTATTCTATGCTAAATCCAAGTGTTGACGCTATCAATAAGACAATAGTAAATGCGTATATATGATATGAGTATAGGCCGTAGGAAATTTTTCCAAGAAAAGTTGCGGTCTTTAATTTGCCAATTTTGAATAGAGATTTGGTGGACTCATTTTGTTCAAATATTATGAATGCATAAGCTAGAGCAAGTATTAGTGGAATAATTGCAGTAAATATATTGTAGAAGATGATACCGGTCGCAGTACCACTTTGATAAAATACATCCAGTATTAAGTGTCTGGCGAAGATTAAAAGAAACATAAAAACATAGACACAAAGTATTTTTAGGCCAGAGATTGAACGGATAAATGAACGCAACTTTTCTGTTTTGTGATTTTTTGTGTAGGTGAAGATTGCCAATGCAGAACCTATTACCAAATCTGACATCACAGAGAAAGTGGAATAGGCAATTATATTTAGAGAATATGCATTGAAGTATCTATAGATCGTTGAAATTAATATTATTCCACCAATGAATTTCAATAAATGCTTTCTAGGGAAGAAAGCAATGATCCAAGGCCAGACGAGGTAGAATTGCTCTTCAACTGATATGGACCACAAGACGTCTGTCGGAACACTTGCGCCCCCATGAAATGCGAGATTGAAGTTTGCTAAGAAAAATAAATAGAATGGTAAGACGGAAAAAGATGGAGTGTTGTAAAGTAGGGATGGGTTACCGGCTGAAGCTGAAAATAGTCCAACAATGATTGGTAATAAAAAGAATCCAACGATAAGCGTAATGAAGTATACAGGCCAAATTCTTAGAATTCTACGAGTATAGAAGTTTTTTAAGGAAATTTTGCCGTGGCTATCCTTTTCTCTGAAGAGTAAATAAGTAATAAGGAAACCTGATAATACAAAAAAGAACGACACACCTACGTCACCATTAACCAGGATATATTTTTTTACGCCAAGCCAAAGAGTTGATTCGCTATTGAAACCTATAAAAAGCGCCGCGTGAGAAATAAATACAGCCAAAAAAGCAAAAAATCTGAGGCCGTCAAGGTTTTTGAAGTATACAGGTTTATTGTCAGTCATTGCTTTTGTCCAATTTCAGTCTAATTTTTATAAACATATTGTAGCATTCTTTAGTTGATTGGGCATTATTGTTTGCCTTGTATCGTTTTGAATTATATTCTTACTACATAAGCTTAATTTGGTGTATAATAGAATTATAATTATGCATTATAAATTCTTTGCTAATTCACAAAAAACTTGGCAGGCAATGTATGAAGCGATTTCTGGAGCAAAGGAATCTATATATTTGGAGGTCTATATTTTTCAAGATGATATGCTGGAGTTTGATTTTTTGAGTCTGATTAAAGAGAAAGCACAAATGGGTCTTAAGGTTAAAATTATTCTCGATTCATTTGGCAGCTATGGATTAGGCAAGAAGACGATTGCTGATATAAGAGAGTCGGGCGCAGAGTTATTATTTCTGAGTTATTTTTTGCATAGGACGCATCGAAAGATATTGGTGGTGGACGGTAATACTGCGTTCATTGGAGGGGTAAATTTCCATCAAAGTTCATCTCTTTGGAATGACTTGGTGGTTAGAGTTAAAGGAGGAAAGCTTGTGGACTCAATAATAAGATCTTTCGCAAAAACTTATATCGAGTGTGGAGGAAGAGATTCAGAAATAGTTTTGAAAAGCGTTAAGAAAAATAAATTACATAGGAATAAGAAAGAAAAGAGAAAGATTAAGGATTGGCTAATTGAACACTCACCTGTAAAGAATAATTATAGGTTGAAAAAGATTTACACAAGTCATATCTCACAAGCTAAAGAAAATATTACGCTTGTCACGCCGTATTTCATGCCGAAACGCTGGCTTACGGGATTGTTGCACCAGGCACATTTGCGAGGTGTGGATATTCATATTCTGGTTCCAGAATCAACAGATCATTATTTTCTTGACAGAGTAAATTATTTTTATATGGAAAAGCTTGCGAGGTTGGGTGTTGACTTTTTCCTTGAACTACAGATGAATCATGCAAAAATTATGATGATAGATTGTAAGGAGGCGATTGTCGGTTCTAATAATCTTGACTTTTTGTCATTTGAATTAAATTCAGAAATTGGTATTTTCTTTAATAACAGAGTCGCTATAAATAGGATTTTAAATATTATAGAGAGATGGAAGAGAGGCTCTGTCTTATTTGATTATCATTTGTATAAAATGAAATGGTTTGACTATATACTTGCACCAGTAATTAGAATATTTGCAAAGATTTTTTAAAGTTTATATTAAATATAAATTAACTATTCTATAATTAATGAATCGGCAGCAGATTTGCCCGCCACATATCCAGTTGACCAACATATTTGAAGACTGAACCCCCCTGATGGGCGATCAATGTTCAGAATGTCACCGACAAGATATAGATTGGGGAATAGGCGAGAGGACATTGTCTTAAAATCAACTTCATCAAGTAGAACTCCACCACTTGTGATAATTGCTTTATCAGCTCCGAGTAGCTTGTCTGCCTCCATTGGAATGCCTTTGAGTAGGTTTATCAGTCTAATTCGCTCCTCGCGTGTGACGCTATTACATTCCTTTTCTGGATCAATCAGAGATAAATCCACAATTATTGGAGCGAGTTTAGTTGGAACAATATTTGTAATAGCATTTCTGAATTTCTTTTTATCATGCTCTTTGAAGAGTTCTTGAAGTTTGGTGTTCAGTGTTCCGTTGTCTTCTTGGGGCAAAATATCAAGATAGATTGTAACCGGCCCGTATTTTAAAAGATCTCCAATGTCTCTACTCATATTTAATATTGTTGGTCCACTTACTCCGACGTGTGTAAAAAGAATTTTGCCTTTCTTGAAGAATTGTTTTTTGCCATTTTGAAATACGGAAATTTTAATATCAGTTAGACTAATACCAGCAAGGCACTCGACCCATTTGTCCT
This sequence comes from uncultured bacterium, assembly GCA_903848795.1. Classification (GTDB taxonomy): domain Bacteria; phylum Patescibacteriota; class Minisyncoccia; order Phycocordibacterales; family CAIZLB01; genus CAIJKW01. Next base: position 20,087 of record CAINHC010000022.1, read on the forward strand.
TTATTGCGATGGGAACAAGTGATGGGGTAGGGGTTATTATAGTGTGGCCAATTTCTTTAAGCCAGGCGAAGCCGTCTCCTGTTGATCCTGTGTGTGGCGCAGAGGCACCACCTGTGGCTATAATTATTTTTTTGGCGTGCAGAATATTTTTACCTTTTAGTGTAACGCCGATTACTTTTTTATCCCCAACTCCGTCTCCGCTGTCGCTAAGCCCGCTGTCTTTGTTCTTATCTTCCAGCGCAATACCTGTAACCGGAGAATTGGAAAGAACCTCAACTCCTCCTTCTCTCAAATACTCCACCAGAACATCTAAGACTGACTGAGATCTATTTGAGGCAGGGAAAGTACGTAATTCATTTTCAACTTTAGTTTCCATTCCTCTTTTATGGAAGAAATCTAAGGAATCTTTATTGCTGTGTTGTGAAAATGTGGAGAATAGAAATTTACCGTCATCTTTGAATCTTTCCAAAAACTTTCTGACATCAAATTCTGAGTTGGTGACATTACATCTTCCTCCGCCGGTGATTAGAAGCTTTTTTCCTAGGGTTTCATTTTTTTCAATAAGAAGAACGCGAGCGCCATTTTCCGCCGCCTTTCCCGCTGAAATCATTCCAGCTGGTCCTCCGCCAACAACAATTACATCCCATGTAGTATTAGTTTCCATTGGGGTATAGTAGCATTTTTTGTGGAAAATCGGTAATAATTATATGATTAATGATTCTGATTTTAGAAGGATAAAAGAAAAACTCAAGCTGTTACTTGAGCTTCCTTAAAATTATCACCAAGGCTTACACCTCGGATCGGTGGGTTACCCCAAAAAGATACTTAAAGTATAGTTAGAGGTCTAAAAAAGTCAATGACAATTAGAAGCTTATAAATATGGCTACTTTCATTAGTGTCATTATATGTTACAAGAATACCAGCATTCTTGTATACTATACTGACACTAGTTAAATTACCTTTAGATTTAGCCATATTTTCTACTTTTTTTACAAAATTAAATACGAAACCAACAAAAAAACCGCCAAACGATGGATGACGGTTTTTTGTTAAATTTAGATTTGACTAAATATTATTTCTTCGTGCCTCAAATTCTACTCCAACCTTTGCGGGTCTAATTTTATTTAACTAACTAGTAGTTTGAAGTTGTGAATATTGCAGGCCATGTGATACTAACTCTTCCTGAGATACCAGTAACGTATGCTAGGTAGTAGTAAGTTGTGTTTGGTTGTAGATTTTGTAAAGTAACAGTTTGATTTGTACGATAATTTGTGTCAACCATTGCTGTGTTTCCAGATACATCAACTGAGTTTAGGTGTTCACCTAAGCTAAGGGGACTTGTGCTGTAATATACTAATCCCTTTGCATTTTCATTTGTGTACCAGTTTATTGTAGCTGTACTTTTGCTGATATTGCTAACTCCAGCACTTGTAATTATTGGTGCAGAAATATTTGCTCCAGCATCAACTCCACCAGCCATTTGTTCATTGATGACAGTAAGTGTTGCGGGTCCAACACGTCCAAATGTTGCAATACCGTTACGTGATTGGAAATTTGAAACAGCTGACTTTGTAAGTGAACCGAAATATCCTGTAACTAATCCTTGAGGATAAATTGTAGGATCTTCACCTAGGAAAGATTGAAGTGATGAAACATCAGCTCCCTTGGATCCTAATTGTAATTGACGATAAAGAACATCGGCATTTGTAACTGAAGGAATTACTACAACAAACAATGCTGCTGTAATTAAACCTAATGTGATTATAAAACTTTTTGAAGCTTTAACTGAATTTATTATTTTATTCATAATTTTATTTATTATTTTGCGTACATTTTTACATATTTCAGTGGGATAATTTTTTCAAATTATCTATTGGATATGTAAATTTGCTGCTATTTAGCTAATATTATTAAGAAGTAAAAACATCTAGAAAAGTTAAAAGCTTTAGGCTTGTGGCCCTTTGTGATTATACTTTAATTAAATACATAATTTAGATACTTTTCAATGCGGGAGGGGAGAAGTTACCGCAGTCGATTTTTAAATGAAAAATTCGAGCCCTAAATATGTATTTGTAATGAGACATCCTTGCGACTTGATAAGTATGTTCCTGCTCTTGACATAAGTCAAGACAAATTGTGTTCTATGACACACTTGTGGGGTTAGTCCTAATGTGGTATATTTTTTTTTGAGCTTGGAAGGGTCCTGTTGGCCATAGGTGATGAATGTTCGACATCTCCAGATTTGGCTATATTTGATGAACAGGATTGTCCGCCTGTGCACATGTCTAAATCAGACTAGAGAGGGTGACGGCAATTATGGTGTTCCGTGCAGTTTTTTTGCGACGGCGAAGTATTTGCTAATGAGACTTTGGTTTTTTTCATTGTTGTCCAATTTCTCTACCCCTTGACTTGGATTCATCAGGAGCCCTTCCATGCTCATCATCATAATAAGGTAATAAACTTTACCTTCCACAGCTGGCACCAATTTGGATGCTGGCTTTTTTTATAGAAAGATTCGATGTGATATATTGCATAAAAGGCTAATGTTAGAAAAAAATGTAGTAATACCTATCATAAGAGATAATACCCAAAAAATTCGCCACCCCTCTTCTTTTTTGTTATTATTTAAGTATGGAATATATAATTCACCTTTTGGTTTTAATTTCAATTTGGTCAATACTTGGAATTAGTCTTAATCTTGTGGTTGGATATACGGGGCTACTTTCAATTACTCACGCTACATTTTTTGGAGTCGGGGCGTATGGAACGGCAATACTCATGACATCATATGGTTGGAATTTTTTCTTGGCCATGATTGTCGGTACGATAATTGCCATGATTGTCTCTTTGGTTCTTGGGGCAATTCTTGGGAAATTTAAAGGAGATTATTATGCACTAGCTTCATTTGGTTTTAATATTATTGCATTCAGTATAATGCTTAACTGGCAAAGTTTGACAAGAGGGCCGCTTGGAATTCCTGGAATTGGAAGACCTCAAATATTTGATTTTGTTTTTAAATCAAATTTACACTTTTTGATTCTCTCTGCCGTGCTTGCTCTTCTTGTTTATCTATTATCACAGTATGTTGTTGGTTCTAGCTTTGGGCGAGTTATAAAAGCAATTAGAGAAGATGAGCAAGCGATTTCTGTTTTTGGATATAATACAAAAATATACAAAATGATTGTCTTTGTGTTGGCGGCTGGGATGGCCGCAGTTGCTGGAGCGCTATTTGCTTCTTACATTACCTTCATTGATCCATCAAGCTTTTCCTTGAATGAATCAATCTTTATTTTATCCATTGTTATTTTAGGTGGGCTTGCAAGCAACAAGGGGGTGTTCTGGGGAACTGTGTTCTTAATGCTACTACCCGAAGCGCTGCGCTTCGTTGGCTTTCCAACGGATGTTGCCGCTCAAATGAGACAGGTTGTTTATGGATTATTACTTTTGTTCCTGATGATGTATAGACCACAAGGCTTCATGGGGGAGTATAAGCTGTAGATTATTTGTAAGAATCCGCCCCCTTCCACGACAGCTCAAAAATCATTCGCATCATATTGTGAATGGTTTTGTCTTGTATTATTGTTCCTGTGAAGTGGTTCTTGTTTAGATTAACAATAGAAACTTTATCATCGCCATAAATTGTAATCTCACCTTCAAATGAAAAATCCGAATGGGGGATATATTTCATTGCAGGCCAATATTTTTCTGAAATACCAATATTAATGTAAGTATTTTTTACGAAGTCTTTATCATAGCTAGTGTCAGGAACAATACCTCTTGTGGTTACGCCAAGTTTTTCTTTTGTCTTCCTGTAATGAAGAAAGAAATCAGATTTTAATAAACCACTTAAATATGTAGTATTTGCCCAAGCAACCATTTCATATGGCTTTTTAACATTCAAGTGATCTGCATAAATTTGCATGACATTTTCTTGTCCTTCAAAATATGAGACCTTTGGCTTATCAGCAAAAAGACTGTACAACCCCTCAATCTCTGGAATTAATTTATTCGCCTTTTCTAGATGGTCATTAGCGATAGATACCTTGTCTTTAAGATATCTGGTGAGTTTCTCGGGATTTTCTACTTGATAAAATAACTTTCCCTTCTTTTGTATTTCACTTATTAAACCCTTTACGGATAGGTCTAGGAGTATTTTATAAACTGTACTTCTATTTAGTTTTGTAGACTCTGCAATTTTGGATGGATATGCACCACCTTGCTCCAGTAGGGCAGAGTAGACGATGGACTCCTTGTCTGTCAGCCCAGTCTTTTCTAGGCGAGATTGTAATTGGTCAATTTCTAACATGATTATATTATCGCAAGATAGTCAATTTCTGTCAATTATTACGAACAAAATATTATAAATTCTAAAATACATAGCAAATAAGGGCTATTTCGTATGGATATTGTTTTAGTATTTACACAAAACTACTAACTTATGTCATAATTTTGCCACAACCAATTAGGGTTATTTATAAATTAAATTACTAAAAATATGAAAAAGAAAATTATTATATTGGGTGTGATTGTTATAGCAATTATTGCAATCCTTGCAACTTCAGGAACATTCAATAAGAAGACCACAAGTGAAAAACCAACAATATTAATTGGTGCGACACTTCCATTAACTGGCCCTGTTGCCGTTTTGGGACAAAGCAGTCAAAAGGCAATTGAGCTAGCGATGGAGAAGCTGAACACAGAAAACACAAAATATAATTATAAGGTTATATTTGAAGATGATGGATTCAGTCCAACAAAAGCGGCTACTGTTGTAAACAAATTAATAAGCGTTGATAAGGTTGATGCCTTATTCTCATTCGGATCTCCAGTTGGAAATGCAGTTAGTCCAATTGCAGAATCTCAAAAAATACCTCATGTAAACTTCTTTGCATCTGATTCAAATGTTGCGAATGGAGATTATAACTTCTTGCACTATACACCCCCTTATATTGATGCAAAACTATTCGTTAAAGAATTGAACAAAAAGGGAATTAAGAAGCTGGTCTTCTTTGAGATACAAGGAAACGCCGGTGCGACTGCTATCATGAAGGCATTCGAAAAGGAAATTGAAGGAACTGATATTAAGGTTCTTGCAAATCAGAAGTTTAGCGCAGGCACTAGAGACTTCAGAACTCAAATTTCAGAAGTTAAAGATTTACATCCAGATATTTATGTCTTGCAATCAACAAGTCCAGAGCTTGAGACTGTGTACAAGCAATTGCGTGATATGGGTGTAAAGGAGCCTGTGACATCTGTTGAAACATTCGAATTTGCCGATGACCTAACACCATTCAATGGTTCATGGTATATCAACTCAGCGGATGCACAAAATTGGTTTATTGATTCTTACAAAGCTAGATACAATGAGTCACCAAAGTTTGGTGCAGGTAACGCATATGACGGTCTATATCTGATATCTAAGGCAGTAGAGAGCGTTGGCGATGGAAAGACCGTTCCAACCAAGGATCAAATTAGACAAGGTCTTGCTGATATCAAAAGCTTTGACGGAGCACTCGGAAAAGGTTTGAAGTTTGATGCAAACGGACAATTGATTTCAGGTGCTGTAGTTAGAATGATTCAAGATGGTAAGCCTGTGACTATAGGGGAATAGTCCTCACGTTACAGCCGGATAAAACAAGGAACGAGCATGAAAGTGCTCGTTTTTTGTTCTTTAGATTTATTTACATTTTTTGTGATTGACAAAAAATAAAATAGGAATAATATATTAGGTATTAGATCTTACCGCCACCCCTCATGGGGTGGCGGGTCTTTTTGTATAATTTTCTGTGTCAGAACCTACTTTGCCGAACCCCACAAGTAATCAAAGTTCTTATTAAATGACTCCACAATGATTGGGTGCTTAATGCTAATCGCAACTGGATTATCTGAAATGATGGAGATTAGAACCTCATGCGGAGTTGTGTCTATTGCCCATGGTCCAAAGTATTTGGAGGGGAGTGTTTTGATATCGTAAATATTTATTCCAGCTCTTTCCTTTTTGAATAACCCCTGAAGCTCCTTTTGCATCAGAACTTTTGCAACACCACCTCGTTCTTGTATGCCTTTATCAAGATTAACGAAGAACTTTCTGAAATCATATTGCTTTTCGTATTCTGTATTGTAAGAGATTATTTTAACTTGATCTTTATTATTTACTTTCTTTGTAAATTCTTCAAACGCTCTTTTGAATCCGTAATTACCTTCGTATACATTTATCATGTTTCTATCGCGCTGTGCAGAAGTAATTTCTCCTAACATTTCAGAGATCGCTTTTAAATCTCCGATGTCATTTTGTAATTGATTGATTTGTCTCTCGGGAGTTTCTGGGTTGTAGAATTTAATATTGTTTATTACCTCGTATGAAATGAACCCCTTGTTAGTTAGTGAAGAGACCGCTTCATAAAAAGCGGAGCTTGCTACTTTTGTATGTTTAATAATTGGTCCAGATTTTGACCTGCCGTTCTTTAGTAAATACTCATAAATCAAAACTTCGTTATTTGTAAATCCTTGTCTCTTTAAGATTGTACCTATATTCTTCTCCAAAAATGGAGAGTTTGTTTTATTTTCCATACCCAATATAATACAACAACATTAATAATTAAACAATAGTACATATGAAAAAAACACACATAACAGTCATAAGTGTATTAATAGCGATTTTGTTGGGGTATCTGTACTTACAAGCTGATAATAATGGAAAAGATGGGGAAGTCATCAGGGTGGGGCAAATATCGGCCTTGAGTGGCTTTGGATCTGATGTTGGCCAAGAAGAGCGAAATGGGGCCTTGCTTGCTGTTGAATATGTTAATAAAAATGGTGGGGTGGGTGGAAGAAAAATTGAGATGATAAGTGAAGACGTGTCTATTGATAAACTGAAGGTTACTTCATCTGCAATACAAAAGCTTGTGAATGTTGATAAAGTGCTAGCAATAGTTGGTCCGCAATGGGATGACTCTGCATCAATTGCTGTGCCATTATCACAGGACTTGAAAATTCCAATAATCAGTCCAAACTCTTCTCCCCAGGTTGAAGAAAAAATTTCTTCTCCATATTTCTTTGGAACATTTTATTCCGATGAAGTTGGAATTAAAACTATACTTAAATTTGCAAAGGATAAGGGGTATAAAAGAATTGCAATTGTTGAGCCTGCTAATTTTGGATTTTGGAAATACACATCGGACTTGATGAAGAAACACGCAGAGGATTACGGTGTGAAAATTGTTGGTGAGGAATATGGAAACGATTTGGGCAATACTGATTACAAGACCTTGATTGCAAAAGCCAAGCAGTCAAATCCCGATGCTGTGTTTGGGTCTTATGCAGATTTGGAATGTTTATTTATTCAACAGGCAAAAAATCAAGGATTAAATGCGCCTCTCCTTTCGAATGAATCAGCTGGAACACCTAAGGCTTTGGCAAATTGCGCTCCGACTCTCGAGGGCTTCCTTTATTTCAGTACTCCAGGGCAAGATTCAAAATATACAGAATTTGAAAAGGCCTATACAGCAAGGTTTGGTTCAAAACCACTTTCGCCAAGTGCCGTTACTTCATACGATGCAATGCTTGTTACAGCGGAAGCGATGAATAAGGTTGTGGCGACCGGCAAAGAATTGAGTAGAGATGGTATCATGGATGAAATTACAAAAATGAAATTCACCAAAGGATCTTCAATGCCAGAAATTGTTTTTGATGAGAAGGGGTTTGTTATTACCAAGGGTGATGCGTTTATTGTGAAGGGGATAAGGGGCGGGGAGATGGTGGATGTTAAAATCTAAAGCATCTTATCCATCAGCACACATTCTTGATGCCCAACATCATTTGGTAAAATAGCACGAACAGTATACCCAAGTTTTTCATAGAAACCTCTAGCGGACCAAGTTGATCCAGTCTCTAGCCATATCTTATGCGCGCCATCTTTCTTGGCTTTTAGTTCTGCCATCTCAACAAGTTGTTTCCCTAAACCTTTTCCTCTGTATTCAGTTCCAATAAGCAGTGAGTCTATATAAGCAATTCCATATCTTATAACTATATGAATTTGACCAGTTATCACTTCAGATTCTTTTGATATGAGTGTGAATTCCTTTTCTGTGAAATCGGGGATGTTATCACCGTAGTGTTCATTATCGGTAGCTGGATATTCTTTGTCTTTAAATGATTGAAGGATATTTTGCTCGTTTGATTGTAGTTCTGTGATTTGCATATGATAAATTGTAGCATAAATAATTTTTTGGTCACGGTGGTATAGCGTTTGATTTAGTGGCTATTTTTTTGGTGTATAATGTTGGAGTATGAAGAATAAAAATATAGATAGAGAGTCTATGGTAAATAAAAAATTACGTGCACCCTCCAAATATAGAATGACAAAATATCTAGAGTCTATAATAAAAGCTGTAAACTTGGAAAAGAGATCAGACAGATCTCCCGTATTTACAAATTCAAAGGATGCTATTAGGTGGTTAGATTCCGTAAAATAGTCCATCTAGGCTATTTGCTGCAAATCAAAAGCCGCCTTGCTTGCGCCAGGCGGCCTTGATGAATCTCCTCTCTCCCTGCCTCACAACTCCACAGTGAAGGTAGGCCTTGTTTCTGAAAACTCACTTAGAAGCTCGACAATGGTAACCCCGTACGGAGCCCCCATAATTTCAGAGAACTTGTCCGCACTCATTACACTCTTGTCCAATACTTTGAGCATCAAGTGCTCTCAAGCGGAAGTTCGGAATCAAGAGTGCCGCGCACCGTAATGGTGCGTAGGCTCTCATCGTCTAATGGTGGTATTCTCCACTCGGTTGAATGGCCGTGGGTTCAATTCCCGTAAAACATCAAAGAGCCACTACGTGAAAATCGTAGGGCCTTTTCTTTTGCATATTTATTTAATTTGAATTATCCTAACTCCACCAGCTTCCTGGCTATCTTTTCATTCTGATCGTACTTTTTTAACATATATTTTGTTGATTTGAACATTTCAATTAATAAATCAAAAACATCTTTGTTCTCAATGATCACTGCAAAGTCTTCATACCAATTAACAAGGGCAATCTTTTTATTATCATATAAATAAATTTCTGCCTTTGTATTATTGAGGAATCCTTCTGGTAATTTGGCAGTGTCCGCTGATCTTCCCGAGAAGCTCTCAAGTAATTTCTTTTTATCAGCGGGGGAGAGAGATTGAACCATTGTCTCGGTTCCTTTCTCATGAATAACTCCCTCAACAATATGTCTTGATTGATTAATCTTTTTATTAAATATTATAATATCGTCCAAGTTGTTTTTATTAATGGCTCCGATGATTGACGCCTCGGGTTGAATTCCATAAATTCTACTGTACTTGGGTAAGTTTGAAACATCGCGAAGAACATTGATAGCTTGATTTTTACCATTATATAAATATATCTTAGAAGATGGAGACAGTCTCTTGTAAGGTACCCCATTCTCTAGACACATATTCTTTCTTCTTTTGTATTGTATTGCACTTCCATTTTTTGCGCAAATTTTCTTGGCGACATCTTAAGTGATGTGTGTATCCGCTCGTTATTATAATAATATATTGATCTA
>CAINHC010000023.1 GCA_903848795.1 uncultured bacterium
ACCCATACACAAATTATACCCTTCGTACGACAAAAGAAAAAATGAAATTAAATAACCCTTGTTTTGCAAGGGTTATTTTGATAGGGGTTTTAGGTGGCAGAAGTCGGGAATACTTCAAGAAGCAATTGACGTGCTGGTGATATTAAATGCACTTCGTGCATTACGAGATTAAGGGTGGACGTGTCCATTTAGATAATTTAATTTAGTCTACTCCACAATATCCAGAATCTTGGAAGGTGCATGGTGTCCTGTTACAATTTTTATTTTTGATTTAATAATATTAAATTTCTCTGCCATCAATTCAATCAATCTTTTATTTGCCCTATTATCCTCAGCTGGCTCTTTTACATAAACAATAAAACTTGTCTCGTTTTTTTCCACGATTTTATCTTCTTTACTATCTGGTTTAATTTTTACATGTATTAACATTTTCAGGCGTAGTTACTTAACTTCAGCCAAAACATTATTCTTAACCTCAAACATCTTTGTGGTCTTTACAGTTGGATCTGCAGTCATTGGGTCGCCTACGTTTCGATCAACATAACTTAATTTAATTTTTTCATTTTCAATTGAGACAGCAACAGGATCAATTCTGTCACCAATAAAAATAGAGTTTGTATTCTTAACAACACCAACATCAGAGACTACGGCAACCAAATAATAGAATAGTCCCGTTCCACCGGAATCTTGAACCAAAAGAAGTGCTGAATCATTTTTTTTATCACCATTCAAATCTCCCACCGCAGGTTTATCAAAAACAGATGTCTCCAGCTTCTCAGCAGATCCAGGTACAACATCTGTCGTTGAAATTCCATTAACTAGCGTTACCTTCTCATCTTCAAGAGTATAGGTAAAATTTAGCGGATCAAAATTAACATTCTTTGTACTCGTCGCGCTATTATCAATATTTACGAACTTATTTTGATTTTGATGTCTACTGTTTACAAAAACATAAGCAATAAATCCTAATACAATCAAAAGCAAAATGATTATCATGATTTTGGTAGCTTTTTTGTTTTGTTTTTTCATAGCTTAATTATACCATTAAAAAAGCAAACAAAAATACCCAGCGGGAGGCTCTTTAAAATCACCCACTGAGCAGTCTTGTTGTTTAAATTAGAATATCCTTATCTTGTAGCTTGAAATTTAATTACAGCCCTACTTCTTCTTTGCTGAAGTTGCCTTTGCGCCAGCTGTCTTGCCTTTTGCGGCCTTCGCGTCATTTTTATCCACCTTGTCAACCTTTCCAAATGTCTCCTCAGGAGCCTTTAGAAAAGTTGTAACAGTTGAGATAGCCTTTCTCGCGTCATCCAAATCTTGATTTGCTGTCTTAAGATTTGCTTTGGTTGCCTTTAGACTAACATTATTCGATTCAATTTTAGCCTTATCGCCATTGTCAGGAACTAGGTCAGAAACAGAAGTTTGTGCAGTTAAGGCCTCGCTTCTTGCGTCTGTTACTTTCTTTGCGACATTCGCTAGTGATGTCTCAACTGCAGTAACGTCTGTTCCAGTCGCCTTAAGTTCATTGACTCTTATTGTTAGTTTTGTCACAACCGTTTCCATCATTGTTGAAATGGTGTTTATCTTATCAACAGATGCCAAGACATTCATTCTAGGAATAACTAACATATAAATTCTTGAGCCAGTTGTAATTGAAGCCAAATCTTTTTTGATTGTAGTCAGGTCTGTGTCTGAATCAATTTTTGATTTTAAAGCCCCCAACTTTGTTATTTCTGCTTGAACATCAGATTTAACTGCAGCCTTTTCAGAATCAGAAACATTCTTCATGCCAGAGATCTTTTCTAAAGTCTGGTTTAAACTATCGATTCTTTTTGTAATTTCAGTATCAGCTTTTGTAATACCTTCTGTAACAGTCTTTGGTAGTTTAACTTCTTTAACACCTTTTGTTGAAGTTGCGGTTGAAGTTGCTCTATTCTTTTCTCTAGCCTCTCTTATTGTTGAAGTTGCTCTGTCTTTTTGAGCCATTAAAGTTGGTCTTGCTTGAATTTTAGATCTAAGAGTCGGAGCTGTAGTTGTTGATGTAGCTCCGGCTGAGAATGGTAAAAATGCAAACGATAAAGCCAAGGTTAAAGTCAATCCGGAGATTAATTTTAATTTTGTGTTTTTCATATATTTATTTAATTAATAAATTTTATTTCTATCAAATTAAAACTAATTTGTAGAATCAGATTTTAGTGCTTTTAATTGTTCATCAACTTTGTTTAAATCAGATTCAAGTGCTGCGTCTGTCTTGTCTTGAATAGAAATTGATGTACTAGCATCTTCCACAACCGGTGTTGTAGTAGTAGCTACTGGAACATCAACTTGTTGTACTGATGCTGGTTGAGTCTTTGCATTTTGCTGATCGGGATTACTTCCCACAAACCACCAAATAACTCCAACCAATACCAAAATGATAATTACCCATAGTGTCGTCCTTGCTGTGTCAGTCATATATTTTAATTTGATCCAGAAGGCGATTCACCAGAATCGAACCTACTGGGTTATTTTTTAATATTAATATCGAGCGTCGGTACATATCTACATTATATTTATACAGGGAGTCATGAAGTACCTCCGACATGCCCCACCCTGATATTATACACCCACCATCTAAAAAGGTTAATATTTGCCAATTTATCCATTGCAAATGGCAAAAAGACAAGTTATTAGGAGAAGCTCACATATTGAGCCTATACTGAGCCGTCTCAGATCAATTTTACTTAATATCCGCCATTTTAAGTCCGACCTCTATTTTTTACAAGAATTCACAACCGCCCTTGCCACCACTTTTGCAACTCGCCTATCTAATGGACTTGGAATTATATAATCTTTTTTCAATTCAGTTTTTTTAATAAGTGATGCGATAGCATGTGCGGAGGCCACTTTCATTTCTTCTGTGATTTTTGCTGCACCACAATCAAGTACTCCACGAAAAATTCCAGGAAAGACTAGTACATTATTTATTTGATTTGGATAATCCGATCGTCCTGTTCCAAAAATCGCAATCTTCGCATGCATTGCATCTTCGTATGAAATTTCTGGATTTGGGTTTGCCATTGCAAAAACAATTGGACCCTCTGCCATATCAGCGACCCACTCCTTCTTCAATGCATTTGCAACTGACACTCCAATGAAAACATCAGCATCTTTAAGCGCAGAATCAAGGAGGCCTGCAACCTTCTTTTTATTTGTAATCTTCGCCATTTCTTGTTTGGAAGAATTGAGACCTTCTCGCCCATCATAAATCGCCCCCTTACTGTCAACAAGAATCATCTTTCCAGCTGGAACGCCTGCTTTAATCAAAAGCTTCGAAACGGCTGTAGCCGCAGCACCGGCGCCATTTACTACAACTTTAATATCGCCAATATTTTTCTTTACAATTTTCAGCGCGTTTAAAAGGGCCGCTAAGACAACAATAGCCGTTCCATGTTGATCATCATGAAAAACTGGAATATTCATTTCTTTCTTCAAACGCTCTTCAATATAAAAACAATTAGGCGCAGAAATATCTTCAAGATTTATTCCACCAAATGTTGGCTCCAATAATTTTACTGCATCAATAAATTTATCTGGGTCTTGTGTGTTTAGACAAATCGGAAATGAATCAACATTTGCAAATTCTTTAAAGAGCGCCGCTTTACCCTCCATCACAGGCATCGCAGCATATGGACCAATATTTCCAAGACCTAGTACCGCAGATCCATCAGTAATAACAGCCACCATGTTGCCTCGCATAGTATATGAATTCATTTGCTTTTGATCCTTTGCAATCAATCTACAAACCTCAGCAACCCCCGGAGTGTAGGCCAAAGAAAGATCCTCTCTTGTTTTAAGAGGAACCTTTGATTTTATCTCTATCTTTCCTTTATGTTTTTTGTGTAAAGCTAACGATTTTTTGTTGTAATCCATAGACCAATCATTATATCACATAAGATGCTCACTTATACTTTGGCCCTCTCTGTTTTATTTAACATTCCAAACCGCAACTCCCTCAATTTTAGGATTAAATGACACAATCTTTATATCACCAATTTTGCCATGTATTGTTTTAAAAGACTCTACCGCCTCTGTTTTTACAGTCTCATACGCCCACTTACATTCGTATAGATTAGGGACAAGACCAACCCCCTCTAACACGAAGTCAATTTCGTTTTGTTTTTTATCTCTCCAGTAATAAACATTCTTTATAGGCGCACCCAAACACCTTAGAGTCACCTGCTCCAAAACTGGACCAACGTCCAGCCTTGTTGGATCGATGAAAGTTCTGAAGTCATTCAAAATATAATTACGAATACCTGTGTCTAAAAAATATATTTTAGGGGCCTTTGAAATCTCTTTTAATTTGTTTTTAAAATATGGTGCGACTTTAATACACACATAAATATCCTCCAGAATTTTGATGTATTTTTTTAATGACAAAAAAGTATATCCTGTTACTTCACTTAATTTTTTATAGTCAACCTGACTTCCCTGTATAATAGCAAGACTCTTCAGAAGGCTTGAAAATTTATCAGATTCAACAAGACCAGCTATATCCCTAACCTCTCTTAAAAATAAGGTGTTGTATATGTTCTCTAATATTAATTCTTTTTTAGTATAATCTGATTCAATCACCACCTTTGGATATCCTCCGTAAGCCATGTATTCAGAAGTAACTTGCTGTAATTCCTTTTCATAAATTTTTGTGTCTTTATTGTCTTCCATGAGTTTATAAAGATCTGGTTTTTTATATGACACAAACTCTTGCAATGAAAAAGGTGTCACCTCAAGTATCAAAACTCTACCAACAAGATATTTCAAAGATTGGATTGCAATGTCAGGTGCTGAGGAACCAGATACGACTATTTTAACACCAGGATAAGTGTCATATAAATATTTGAGTATTGTCCCACTTTTTTTCACATATTGTATTTCATCAAAAAAAACAATTGCTTTACCTTTCATATATCTATCATAAAAAGCGTCTGGATCAGTTTTAAACTCTTTTACCAGAGATTGCTTATCAAAAGTATAGGAAGCTGTATTTTCCATATCAGACAGAACATGAGCCACCAAAGTGGTCTTACCAGCTTGTCTAGGGCCAGTTACAGCAACAATTTCCTTCTCGGAAAGCATGTCTCTTAGTCGTTTTTCAGCAAATCTATATATATAGGTCATTCCACAATATTAACATACTAGTCAATTCTGTGCAACACAGAATTGACATGGTGGTCAATTCTGTGGGAATACACATTCTAACCTTATTTTACAAGCCATATCGATTGTTCAGAATTTAAGCTTTTAAAAAAGATTTTAGAATTAATACTACAATTATGTCAGAAAAAGCCCCACGGTCGCTTGCGCGGCCGTGGGGCTGGTTTGGTTAATTGTTATTTTAGCTTAGGCCTAGCATTGAAGCCGGACCATCAGCCGTTATTTGGTGCTCGGTGACGGTTGTACTGACGCGGGAGGATTTGCGGAACGCATCAACTCCTCAGTCAACGGCAGGATCATGTTACTGCTCCCGCCTTTACAATCACCCATGTTCAGGACTGCTGGGACCCCACCCTTGTATTGTTGAGCAAAGATCTTCAGCACCTCGAGTTGTTGAAGCTTGATGAAAGCTTCCGATGAACCGGCAGCCTTGGAAGCTTCGGCTACCTTGGTCATACCTTCAGCGACCGCCATCTGGACCTTCAGCTTCCCTTCAGCCTCGCCGTTGGCCTTTGTGACTGTCGCCTTGGATTCGGCTTCGGCCTTCAGATTGATCGTCTGGTTATCGATTTCCTGCGCCGCCCGACGCGCTTCGGCACTCACCTTCAGCTGCTGGTCCATGACCGTTTTGTCAATCGACGTCTGGATTTCACGGTTTTCATAATCCATACCGCCGACTTGGGCAATGCTTAAGATGGTGATTCCACGTGTCTTGAAGAACGGGATGACTTCCGTATCAATCTTCTCATAAACCTCAGACTTCTTGGCCCTCGCCTCATCCAAATCGTAAGCGCCGAATTGAACGGCACAGACTTTTTGAATTCTGGTTAAGACTTCGTTATCCATGATGTCATCGAGGCCGACGACTTGATACGTCCCCTGGCTGGTATCTGCAATCCGGCTGGCATTGTAGTAGAGGAACGTTGAAGTATCCTCCTCGGCAATGTAGGCCGTAACCTTGAACCCCATGCTGAAGTTCACACTGTCCTTGGATTCCACATGCACCGCCTGGTCGACATTAGTCGAACCCGACTGCGACGATTTCGTCCAATGACGAGTAAGCGACGAACGGTCAACCAGAACAACACGGTCTTGCGGGACGTAATTCCCATCCGAACCGTATTTGCCGGTTTGAATCCACTGCATCGGGATCTGAATCCTCCGGATGCCGACCTTCTTGAAGCTTTCATACTTCTTCGAGTCGAACTTTACCTGCGAATCCTGATTTTCTCCGACCAGCGGAATGACGTAAACCGTTTGCGAGGGTTTGACTTCCACGAACACGGGTTTGTTGTAGGGTTTACACCCGCCCATGAATAGGAGCGCCGCGGGTAGGATGACGATGGGAGTGAACTTGCCCACCTGAGGCCGTTTCTTGCCGAAGGTTATCACCACCGCCGTCGCAATGACGAGAAGTGACAATACCATCTGCAGAAGGCCGCCGAGGTGCTTACCGTTTTCGTAGGTTTTTTGAGCCACATAGGCGGCATCCCCACCGTTGACGGTTTGCGTTGCAAGCTTGGATCCAACGAGCGGGTCGATGGTTCCGGTCCACATGTTTATGAAGGCCAAGGCAATAAGCGCGATGACCCAGACTACTATCGTTTTTTTCATTTGTGTTTTCTATTTGCTTTTGTTGACTCCAGCTTAAGCTGTCTTTTCACTGGAGGTTATATGTTGTCAATTTTATTTAAATCTTTTAGATATCTCACGGTATCTTTTGGAATTATCTTTACAAAATATAATCTCCAGCGAAAAACTATGCTGAGGTCGCAAACATTAGCTAAAACAACTCTGTATTTTAAAGAACTATTCTGTTGCAACATTTCCTTTCATCTGTCTCATCTGTTGCGTGATACAAGAATATTCTTTTGGCTATAAAACTTCCAATTTAAATTAGAATTTATATTAGTATCTCTAATGTAGGGCTAATGATATGGCTATTTTGGAGTAAAATTTATATACGAAATTATAAGATTATTGACAAATTGAATGTTTGTGCTAATATGCCTGCATGAGAAATCAAAAAAACCTTGAATATGTGGGTCTATCCGAGAAAGAAGCTCGGGTCTATTTATCTTTACTCAAAGTAGATAAGGCTCAGGCGGTATTATTGGCCCGCAAGGTTTCAATGAAGCAACCAACCGTCTATGTAATATTAGATTCATTAATTAGAAAAAATCTTGTACGAGAAGTACAAGTTGGAAAAAGAAGGTTCTACACCGCTGAATCGCCAGATGTTCTTAGGAGACTAGTCGAGAAGGAAAAAGATGAAGCACATGCAAAATTAAAACGCACAGAAGATATTATTGCTGAGCTAAAAACTGTCGACAGAGAAACTGGCGTCCGACCCGTAGTCAGATTTTATGAGGGAAAAGATGCTGTTAAGCATTCATTTGATGAGTATGTTACACAAAAAGATTACTCCACAGGATTAGACTATGAAGTGTATTCTTTCGATCTATTATCTAAACTTTTTGATAAAAAAGGATTACTGGAAATTGAAAATAAAAGAATTGAAAATAATATAAGATTCCGTGCCATTTATTCTGGAGCTGACAAAGTCTTAGATAGATCATCGAAGCTTCAAGAGAATATTAAAATCGATCAAGGACGATTCCCTATTGAATGCGATATTGGAATTTTTAACGACGAGGTAAGATTCCACACCTTAGATGATAAGGGAGTCACACCGTATGGTATTGTTATCAAGAATAAAGAAATAGCCAATACTTTAAAAAGTTTGATTGACTACTTATTTAGTATGAAAGCTGGTATTTAATTCCAAGATATATATATTCTTCTCCGCTACACGTTAGTATTAGAATCTGAATTATTGCGTCCACCCTCCGCCAAAGCTTTCTCCTTCCTTATCTTATCCCCTGCCACGAACAAGAGCGACAAGAAAACAACAGTTGCAAAACCTATTCCTGCCCACACAATCCAGGGATATTTTTCTGTGAATCTACTTTCACCTGTGTCGCACATATCACCAATTTTATCCCCATCAGTATCTCTCTGATCATAGTTTGGAGTGTCTACACAATTGTCCACTGAATTTATTATTCCATCTCTGTCAAAATCATCGCAAACATCTCCCCTACCATTTTGATCAACGTCTGCCTGATCGGGATTGGGAGTATTAATACAATTATCTGCAACGTTCGGAATACCATCACCATCCGTATCACTCAAAACAAACGCAGGGTTTGCCGAAACCGACAAAGCGCCAGTGACACGTTTAACACCAACTGAAGAAGAAAGATTTGGAGCTTCTTCATAATTTACATATGAACTATTTACAGTTTCTGGATTGGCATAAATTTTATAAGTATTTTGTGGTAGCGCCAAAAATCTTATAGATTTCTTTGAGTATGAATTCAACGCATCACTCAAATGAATTTCAGAAATTCTTAGAGGTTGGGAATATTCGAGTTCCAATATCCATTTGTCAGAGGTGGTTAATGGAAAATTAATTGTCGAAGAATTTGGTTTAACTTTATTCAAAACCACAACCTCCGCCCCACCAACATATGCCTTTAGTGTAACAGAGGTTGGCATAGAAACATAAGAATCAAAAGATATGCTCAATGAATCCGATTTAATTTGTTTGGAATAATAAATCGATATCTTTGCCGAGCTTTTATCTTCTCCCTTATTTAGATAAAAATCCTTCATTGTCTCATGTCTTCCGTCAAATAGCCCTACCAAATCTTCATTCGTATTACTATCTATGGCCTTCACACTATTCCCATCAATTTGCGTGTTATCGATAAAAAGATGTGGAATAAACTTCTTCTGAGTCTCATTATATACGCCAAAATAATCACTATATATTTGATTTGTATCAATAGGAACTTCTAGCACCGTTGGGACTACAATATTTTGCGGTGGCAACTTTACATAATTTTTATACACTCGAAGCATTTCTTCATTCGTACTTGCTGCAACAGCTGTAACTGGTTGCCAATCCTTAACTACAGCCTGGACTGATTGAAAAGATAGGATAAGCACAAGAGTAACAATACCGAGCATTGATCCACTCAAAAATGATCCGTTCAAAAATAATGTTTTTTTCATATTAATTCTGTGGTGCATTATTATTAATCTCGCCAGCGATAACCTCAGGATGTTCGGCCTTTTGTTTTTTGGAAATAAAGGCTGTACTAATAAACATGACTCCAAGAACAATAAATGTAATAACGCGAAGTGCCAATTCCATTTGCCACACATCGACAAGAATTAATCGAAGGACGACCAACGAAAGCATAACAGCACCATATCTTTTGAGTACATGATATTCATTGAATAGTCCGACGAAGTATGATCCCAGACCAACAATTGTGTAAATGAATAAACTAAATAGAACTGCGGTATCCTGACTTGCAATGACCGCGTGAGATGATAGCCAGATTATACCAAATAGATATGCAGTAGAAATAATTATTGTCAAATGATGAAAACCAAATCCTCGATCCTCTGTACCGTCGCTATTTAATTGCTTATTAGCTCTATAGAAGAATCCGAGCACTGCCAAGAGTACTGCCATCAAAAGTAATATTGCAAAGTCAGCATGAAAAATTCCTGCGCCATTCTCATATAGCCAATTCTCAGATGCAACACTTTCTAAGGACATAAACATCGGAATAACCATTAACGCCCCAAATGCTTTAGCAATATTTATTCTATTTGTAACCAAGAATGAAGCGATCGCAATAATTGCAGCTTCAATTGCAAAAGCTGTGGTCAATGTCTTTCCACTTAACTCAACTGATGTGGCTATCGCTAAGAATAATATTGCAACGAGTGAATGAATGTAAAATAGTTTTTCATTCTTTGTTGTTTGAAATACGACAAATCCTGATATCGCAAAAGCAATCATCCATAACGCAAGGACTAGGGATTGATAAATTATTGGGACCAGACTCATCGTAAAACCAAGAATCATTATCGTACTTACAATCGTCAAATAAACATCATTTGCTGTTGCGCCAGCAGTTTTTCCAGTTGTTGTTTTTTCAATTGAATCTTTTTGTATCAAACTCCAAGCGCTGACAAATAGATATAAGAATGAAATTACATAAGCGATTGCGAGTGTTAAATATTTTGTAGAATTCATATCCCCTCCATGAAATGAAGTAATTATTGGAAAACTATAAAATAAAACTCCAGTAATTCCGATTGCATTCCCTGCACGCCACCCTTTTGAAACAGCAACCCAAATTGTTGCTATTGATACGATAAGTAAATATAGGTACATCGCCACAGGATCAAGATTGAATGAGACATGTGATAGCAATGGCGCTAGCAAAGAAATTACAAGTCCATAAATTGCCAACTTTTCTGTCGAATACGCAAGTGCTGTCAGGGTGACATAGAAAGCTACAAGGAATATTAATCCAAGGGCCATTAGCGGAGTAAAGAATTCATATAGATATTGCCCTGATAGAATGGAAATAATTACGAGCGCTGATCCAAGTACGGTAAAGAGAATTCCTTGTGTTAAGTTTTTGCCGAGTCTCATTGTTCCAAAAACTGCAATTAGTGCCCCTGCAACTATTCCAATTGCAATTCTACCAACTGGACCGATCCAATCGTGCATAAATGCATAACTTACAAACCAGCCGAAGCCAACTAGAATCATCAAGACTCCAATTTTTAGAAGCCAATTTTCCTTGAGCCATAAGACAAACGCATCTTCTGGGTACGGTTCACTTGAGCGTACTTTTGGCTCATGCGATTTTTGCATGAATAATGCTTCCACAGATGCAATTTCAGATTGAGAGCTGGCCATAGCTTGAGAGCCCGTCGAAGCTTGAGAGGTGACTTGAGAGCCAGATTGAGAATGACCTTCAGACTTTGTTTGATTTTGATGCCCTGCGACCGCGCCTTGCCCTGCCTCAATTTGCTCCTTTAATTTATTAAGCTCTGACTTTAAATGATCGATGCGACCATTAACGTCTGACATTTTTGCAAAGACAACTACTGCCAAGATAATAAGAAGTACGTAAATCATAATGAAATAATATTTTATAATAATAAAACCGGCAAAAACTTACTTGGTATAATTATACAACATTACAGCAAAAAACACCTCAATTTTACTTGTAGTGTTTTTTGTATTTGAAATTATTTAAACCGCGACGATGCCAGATGACAATCGCTGGCCAAGATTAGTCAACAAAAGTCAACGCCTTTCCTGTCTTATCGCTTCTACCTGTTCTTCCAATACGGTGAACATAGTCATCGTGAGTTTCTGGAAGTTCATAGTTGATAACGTGAGATACGTTTGGAATATCAAGTCCTCTAGCTGCAACGTCTGTTGCAACAAGCATTTGAACTTCACCATCCTTGAATGCCTTAAGTGCACGTTGACGTTGAGTGTGAACTTTATCACCATGGATAGAAGCCGCTTTGAAACCACGCTCTGAAAGCATTGTTGTAAGCTTCTCCACTCCGTGCTTTGTTCTTCCGAAGATTATAACCTTTTGGAATTCTGGATTAATTAGAAGATCGTGAAGAATATCAATCTTTTGCCCTCCTCTTACGAAGACGACATCTTGATCAACGTTCTTTGCAGTATCTCTAGTCTTTACAGAAATACGAACAGGATTATTTAGGAAGTCATTAATGATTCTTTCAATATCAGGTGAAAGTGTTGCTGAGAAGAATAGAGTTTGTCTATCCTTTGGCATAAGACTCATAACGTATTTCATATCGTTAATAAATCCCATGTCCAACATTCTGTCAGCTTCATCAAGCACAAGGTTTTTGAAATGTGAAAGATTTAATTTCTTTCTATCGATAAGATCCTTAAGACGTCCTGGAGTTCCAATAATAAAGTTATTGAAATATTTTAATTCGGAAATTTGTCTTCCGATTGGAGCACCTCCAACACAACAAACTGAATAGATTTTCATTCCCTTAATAAAGGATTGTAATTCTTGATCAATTTGAATTGCAAGCTCTCTTGTTGGTGCCATTATGATTGCTTGTTCGTCAGGATTTTTTATTACCTTATTTATAAGTGGCAAAAGAAACGCAGCAGTTTTACCTGTACCTGTGTTTGCAATACCTACCAAGTCTTCCCCGTTTAGAATATGAGGAATTGTTTTATCTTGAATTGGAGAAGGCGTGATGTATCCTTTTGCGATAACACTTTTCTTTAGAGACTCTTCAATTTTAAAATCAGCAAAGGTGTGCTCTGGAATGTAGGCTTCTACTTTCTCTCCAACAACTGCTTTGTTGATAAATCTTGAAATATCAAGACGTCCTCCAGAAGATGCGCGTCCTCTTCCTCTATTACCTCCACCAAAACCTCCGCGACCACCATTTCCTCCAAATCTTGAACCACCTCCGAATCCGCCTGAACGGCCACCTCCGAATCTACTTGCGCCTCCGCCAGCATAACCGCCGCGTGAGCTAGATGAAGATGAAGAGCCTGATCCTGAGTAACCACCTCGAGATGGACCACTACTATATCCGCCACCAAATGACGCACCGTCACGTGAACTTGCGCGTGAACTATATGAGTGACCAGAGTGAGCTCCTGCTGAATAAGCTGATGAAGAACGAGATGAAGACGCACCGCCGTACACACTTGCGCGAGTTGATGGAGCGGAACTTGTTCTTGATGCGCTATGCGCGCTTGATGCACCCTTATTTAATGAACCACCGTAAACACCAGTAAAAGCAGCGTTTGAAGCTGATTTGGGTGCACTTGTTGTACGAGGTCCGCTTGTTTTACGAGCGCCCCCTGTACCACGAGTAATATTGTTTCTATTACTAGAAGATTGTTTTTTGAACATATTATTTAAGCCCTTTCTTATAGAAAGAGGGTTGATTTCCATGCTTATTTTATGGAAAACTGAATTAGTCTTTAGAGATAACGTAAGGCGACTAGAAATCTCTAAAGTTTCGAAAAGGTATATCTTTGTGTGGAATATCCACCCAAAACCAATGAGAGATTAACTTACACATATAGTATGTACTATGTTGGGAGTTTTGTCAAATTTATCTCTCCTCCCAATCCCCAGGTACTTTTATAGACTTTTGAGTATAAACCTTTAGATGATATGATTAAAACATGAAAGAATTTGCAGCTGAGACAAGTCCAGTACGAGAATTTGGGGAAGCAACAACCCAACACATCCCAGCCGTTAGAGATTTGATATCTAGAAATCTCGCAGCTAACTTAGGTGAAAATGCATCTGAAGTTGGATTTTTATCGTGGTTGCCGCCAGAAGAGTATCTCGCAGATGTTATAGAGAAGTCATTTATACCAATTAGCACAGAAGGTGAAAACGTCCTGGGATTTATTATAACTCTAAACAAAGAGTTAGCAGAAGCCAATCCATTGTTTCAA
The DNA here is from genome assembly GCA_903848795.1 of uncultured bacterium. Classification (GTDB taxonomy): domain Bacteria; phylum Patescibacteriota; class Minisyncoccia; order Phycocordibacterales; family CAIZLB01; genus CAIJKW01. The sequence continues at coordinate 13,562 of CAINHC010000023.1, forward strand.
GAGATGCTTGCTGCTATTGATAACATTAATTTTGATGGTAAACCGATATCAGAATATAAATATTTAATATTTGCACAATCTTGTATAGATGAGCCATACCGCCTCAGCTCTGTCGCTGGTAGATTATACAAAAAGGCAATTGATAAAGCCAAAGAATTAGGTATTGAAATTGTTATTGGTCAAGTTGTTTCAAGTAACAACAAATCAATGTCGGTACATGGTGGTGTAGCAGATCAAGCTGGAAGCTATAAATCGAAGACAAGTGGATTAGAATGGAACGTTTCCCGACTTCTGCCACCTAAAACCCCTATCAAAATAACCCTTGCAAAACAAGGGTTATTTAATTTCATTTTTTCTTTTGTCGTACGAAGGGTATAATTTGTGTATGGGTTATAAAATCAGAACTTCTAAAACTGGAAGCG
>CAINHC010000024.1 GCA_903848795.1 uncultured bacterium
ACTCCATCGAACTGTCTGTATGTAGTCACGGCACTGTTCATCTGTTGAAAAATTATCTATGAATTCTTGCATGTTTTCTGGGTATTCCTTCATCTATTTATCGTAACAAAGGGGTTGGGGGTGTCAAGCGGATATGCCAGTATTTTATATATATTATCAGGCAGTGCCTTACCAGCCTCACTCGCATGAGCTCGTCCATATACATTCAACGGAATATCAGTATTATCTCCTTCCTTAAAGGTGACAGGTTCGTTGTGCATTTCTCCTTTAACCCCATGATTAAGGATTCGATTAGCGTCAGTTTCGCCGTGGCGGATTAGGTATAATTTCATGCGGATGATTATAGCATGGATATTTAATTAGCATTAATCAATCACTACCCGCAGTTTAGGCCACTTTTTTAACCAATTTTTGCTTTCAACTCTATTAAAGAATGTCTCTAAATCCATTTTGCGACAAGGTGCAGGCCTAATAATTAGATTAACAAGATCGTCAATTCCGTGTGGTGCAATTATTTTTGGTTCGCCATTATACAATGTCACAGCAATACAAGTAGGGGTCTCTACCCATTCTGATATTGCCTCCTCTGTATCTTTATATGGCAATTCCCTATTGTGCCATTCATGAGTATAAGACTGATTTATGATTTCCCATCTCAGACCAAGAGCCCCGTTCATTTTTGCAGAAATCTGTTTATCAATTTCTCTTGTATCTCCTGGGCTATAATACGCTAGGTCAATATCGCCTGTGTCTGCAACTTCCCTTTTAATATCATGAAGCTTATCCCAAACTTTGTTCCTCAAAAACCCCGCACCTATCATCCAATCTGGTAAATTCAACTTACTTGCTTCAAGAAGAACATCCATCATCCATTTATCTTCTTTAACCATGCTTATTAGATCTTTTTCATTCATATAATTAAAATTAACTATGATTTAATGTGTTACTCAGACAAGTGTGGCTTCGTTATGAAATATTGCAAACCATTAAACCACTGACCAGCCGCATCAGAGTTTCTGACATGTAATGTTATGACACCCAACTTTTTGAATAGTTCCTTCATCTCATTTTGTGAAATATAATGCATTTCAATATAGGGAGCTTTTATCAATAAGAATACCAAGCGCCTCCACGCTAGTATAATTCCATAAACAATCGATACTAATATTTTAAATTTAGATTTGATTTCAGTTGGTTCTTGAAAAACAAGCAAACCTCCAGGCTTTAAGGTTCTATACATCTCTATGATATACACCTTAGCCAAACGTTTATTCATATGCTGAAGTGTAATGTTGCTATATATAAAATCAAAGGTATCATTTTCAAATAAGCTTAAATCTGATTTTAAATTCAAATGAAATGAAACTCTATCGTTATGCTTATTATATTCTGATGCCTTATTCACCATAGCTGGTGATACATCAACACCATAAACTTCCTTAAAATAATCTGCTAAAGCTTGCGTAAGCCTACCAACTCCACACCCAAAATCAAGAGCGCTTCCAAAATTTAATGGCAGTGATTGCTTTTTTGCATATGAAATGACTTCTGTAATTTCATCTTTTCCAGTTTCAAAAAACTTATGAATATTCCACATCGAATTTTTATTCTCGTCATGAGTTAAAATTGACCAAAGTGGATCAGTGGTGGCGTGTCTTTCCCAATTAGTATTTACTGCCTTTAAATGATTTTCCAAAAGTCTCATATGTTAAAACTATACCATAGATACTTGCGATGCCGTAGGTCACTTGATTTGACTTTAGCATATTATATGTTATAAACCTAAAAGGTAAGGGTATTTTTCATCATGAAGCTTGTCATAAATGCGTGTCGACACACGGACAAGGTATAGCCAAATTAGGCTAGACAACACTCTTATTTGCTCATTATATTATGAAATTCATCGCACGATTAATAGTCACTTCCCCCAAGAGTGGTGGAATACAGTCTAAGTGTGTAGTCACACAACACGACAGACAATTTTCTGCAAATTGCCTACCTCAGATTGGGCACTTCATGGAATTCTACATCAAGTATTCTGATTGCAAGGAAGTATACTCATACCAGATCAATACAATTATCCATGAAGTGGTCGAGGAAAATCCTCGCCCTGTAGTAATTATGAGTATGACGTCAAATGAGTTCTTCAAAATGAACGGGGCCAAATTAAGACACACATTAACACTCGCAAAAGCGCTTCAGTTTAGCAATGCGAACATGAATTATTAAAAAATCCTAATTCTGTTGGATACAATCAATTATAGACAGGATCACGGCCTAATACCTAGACAGAAACCTAGCCCCAAGCAATCCTGCTTGGGGCTTATCAATTTATTATAAGTGGCTAATCACCTACCCTATTTTACGCACAACAATTCATTGTTCTTTAATTCATTTAGGAAATAAAGAATCCCCTTCGCCCAAACATCATCTGTTTTACCTAGATATTCTTCAAGTAATTTTATATATTTATCCAAGTTCATCCAAACTATTTCTAGATTAGTATCATAATCTTCAAGATCTACCTTTACCTCATTTTTATTTGTTGTCGCGTATACATGATGAATTATAAATTTCTTCATCCATTTCTCATGATAATGTTCTAATACACCAAAATCTTCAAGTGGTTCACATATTACATGAATCTCTTCTGCAACTTCTCTTTTGGAGGCATCAAAAATATCTTCGCCATCTTCTACTCCACCACCAGGCGGAAAAAGCATATCGTTATGTTTTACAAGACCAATATTTCGATCTTTATCTATAACAAAAACTCTTGTAGTTAATCTTGGCTCATATTCATCAACGGCTTTTTCTGGATTATATTCGACGCCAAGACCACCAAGAATATTTGGATTTATTGTTTTCATATCTAAATTGTATCATAGACATTCACGATGTTCACATATGGAATGATGTTTGATATTTTTATAACAATAGTTATACCAATGTTTATTATACCCTTTCAAGCTCTTCTCTCATTATTCTTAGGTTGATTTTCTTCTGAGTCTGTCTTAAGTTTCTACCAGAAGACGTCTTCCACTCATGATTTTCTAGCAATTTAATTGCAAATTCATAGAATTTTCTCCTCAAATTAGCATCTGACAAATCTAGTCCTAATTCCTCAGCAACCTGCATTCTTTTGTCAAAATAATCCTCTCTACCAAAGTTACTAACGTCTCCATCTAAAACATAGCCATACTTACTACCACTTTGCAAAAGGTGTGGATTATTATCTACGATAACCATTCGAGTATCTAATATATTTGCAATAATCTCATTTCTTTGTTCTTCAGAAATATTCTGAAACGCCCTACTTTGTTTAAATAACTCTACGGCAACAGGTTCATTATTTTCATATTGCCTTATATATCCGACATCATGCCAAGCAGCAGATATGGATACTTGTTCAACTACTTCCTTATCCACACCATCGGCGATTGCAAATAAAATAGTTTCTCTTAATACATCTAATGTATGGCCTTTATTATGGTAACGAATATTATCCGACAATTGATCAAGTAAATCTAGTGCCTCTGCCACTTCAGGCTTTTGTAACATTTTTTCATACATAGAAGCAACTCTTTCATGTATGTCTTCTCCAATAAGTTTTGTTTCAGATTCCATATGTAGAAGTATATCAGAAGCTTTAAAAAATCGGAATGTACCTTTTTGCAAGGAGTAATTTATACACTCTCTTTATCTAACCAATACGCTAGAGGTTTTTCTTTTGTAACTAAACAAGATGCCCCGCCTAATTTATTGAAAATCTCGCAAGACTTCTCGGAGTTATCCATTAAGGTGCTTTCTGATAAAGTTGACCCTAGTCTCTCTACAACCTCACAAAAAAGTTGTCCTTCATTTTCATTCTTCCCGACTTATCGGTTTAGTGCAACAATTTCTTAATCTCCTCACTAACTTCACTCCGTGCAAAGAACACCTTGCCAGTCCTTACGTTATGTATTTTGGCATCCGTTACACTCTTAATGAGTGTAACTATGGATTTTATAG
>CAINHC010000025.1 GCA_903848795.1 uncultured bacterium
AACTCCATCGAACTGTCTGTATGTAGTCACGGAACTGTTCATCTGTTGAAAAATTATCTATGAATTCTTGCATGTTTTCTGGGTATTCCTTCATCTATTTATCGTAACAAAGGGGTTGGGGGTGTCAAGCGGATATGCCAGATAATCTATTAATCCTTGTCTCACTTGAATCAGCTTTTGCACGTCTTTCATCTATCCATAAACCAACTGCTGTTTTTGATTCTTCCGCCTCCTGTCCAAATTCTTTAAAAACTTCTAATACTTGCTCTTTGTCGGGAAAGTGCGGACCGTATTCTGTTGTGGATTCTATGTTCATAATGAACATTATATCATTAATTTATAGGTATCTCGAGCTAGCTCGACTTGGCGGAGAGGGGGGGATTCGAACCCCCGGTAGACTTTCGCCCACGCTACCTTTCCAAGGTAGTACATTAGACCGCTCTGCCACCTCTCCGTTACAATTACTCTATCATATTTTAAATATTTTTGCCTACAGCCCTGCCCCGCTATTTATGACGCAATGTTGGTTGCAGAGATAATCATCTCTAACTCTGGCGGGATTGCTCCACTCTGCATTTTAAGGGTCTCATCATAAATAATCTTTCCAGTTTCCTTGAAACCCAATTTCTTATAGAATTCAATCGCATTTTTATTATATGTAACGGCCTTAACAGTAGTTTCTTTTGTCGAATCAAAAAACTTAAGCGCTTCTGACCAAAACATTTTTCCAATTCCCTTACCTTGATATTCTGGCAAAACATAAATTGATTTTAATTCATTAATATCGTCACGCTTAACTAATTTACAAACACCAACGACATGACCATTTTCTTTCGCTGTAAAATATACTGTATCATCAGGCAAACTCGTATATTTACTTCCATCAACATTCTTTATGTCTTTAAAAATGAAATCGATATCCTCCTTTGTAACTCCAAATTCTTCGTTGGGATAGGTATCAAGCCATGTCTTGTAATACACCTCGCCGATCTCCTGCGCATCCTCAGGTATTGCTTTTTGTATCGTTATATCTGAATTCATTTTATTTATTTAATATAATCATCTCCATCTCCGTAATTACTGCCCCGCTTTTAAAACTAATTTTCATTGGAAATCTATTTCCACTATCTACAAAGCCAAGCCTTTTATAAAAGTTTATTGCTGGCGCATTATAATCTGCAACCTCCACACAAATCTTTTTCTTTTTATCAAAATATTTTAATGCCTCCTCCCAAAACATTTTACCAATTCCCCTACCTTGATATTCTGGCAAAACATAAATTGCCTTTAATTCATTTTTATTCTCGTGTTTTACGAGACTACAAACCCCAACAACTTGGCCGTCGCACTTAGCGGTTAGAAATAATTCATTATCTGGAAAACTTTTAAATCTGCTTCCGTCAACACTTCCTCTGTTTTTCCAAATATCCTCAACGTCATCCGTAGTTATTCCAACTTCAGCATTTGGATAAGTAGCAAGCCATGTTCTATAGAAAACTTCGCCGATCTCCTGCGCATCCTCAGGTATTGCTTTTTGTATCGTAATATTTGAAATCATATTTTGGACTGTATTTTATTTTATTTTATTTTATTTTTTGTCAGGTGCCACAATATCCCTGGCCTCCCTGTCCCCCAACAACGCCTTAATCCTCTCCTCCACCGGAGGGTGAGTCATGAACATCTTACTAATTCCACTCATTGCCTTTGCACCAAATGGATTGGAAATATACATGTGCGCCATGGCATTATTTGCATGGGTCATCGGTGCATCATATCCAGAAATTTTGCGTAACGCCCCAGCTAATCCCTCAGGATATCTTGTGATCAATGCTCCCGTTGAGTCCGCCAAGAATTCGCGATTCCTAGAAATCGCCAATTGAATTATAGTTGCAATAATTGGCGACAAAATCAAAAAAACAATTCCAACAATCATCAATATCATTTTCAATTGATTATCACCCTCTCTATCCCCTCCTCTATTTCCACCAAAGATCATAGATCTCGTTACGATATCCGAAACAATCGCAACAAGCCCAACTAATACAACCACCACAGTTGCAAGCAGAGTGTCTCTATTTCCAATATGCGACAATTCATGTGCAAGTACTCCTTCCAATTCGCTTTTATCTAAAATTTTCAAAAGACCTGTGGTAACCGCAACAGCACCATGTTCTTTATTTCTGCCTGTAGCAAATGCATTTGGCGCATTGTCATCGATGATGAAAAGACGTGGATTTGGAATACCAGCTGTGATTGATAGATTTTCTAGAATTCTATAAATTTCTCTCTCATCTCCGTTCTCCATATTCACCTGCCTAGCCCCCGACATGGAAAGTGCGATTTTATCCGAATACCAATAACTCAAAACATTCATGAATAAACTAACAGCAAGCGCAACATATAAAATATTTGCATTACCAAAATACAAGCTGGCAAAATATCCAACAGCAACTAACAACACCAAAAACACAGCCATTAAAAGCCATGTCTTTCCAATATTTGAACTTTTTTGCGTATATAAAGTTGCCATATTGAACTAGAACTTCACTTCAACTGCATTCTGCGCAGCATCTCCCTCTGGCAAATTAAACAGATCCATCTTTTGTACGCTAAACATCTTAGCAATAACGTTTGAAGGAAAACTCTCAATTGCAATATTTAGATCACGAACATTTCCATTATAAAACCTTCTCGATGCTTGAACTTTATTTTCTGTATCAGATAATTCTCTTTGCAATTCCAAAAAGTTTGTGTTTGCCTTAAGCTCAGGATATGCCTCTGCAACTGCAAAAAGAGATTTTAAAGTATTCGAAAGTTCTCCCTCAGCTTTTGCTTTTGCCTCAAGTGTTCCATTGTGACCATCTTTTCCGACAGCGCCAACGCCCATTGCTTGTGCGCGCGCATTAGAAACTTTCTCAAATGCAGTACTCTCATGAGTAGCGTATCCTTTAACTGTACTTACCAAGTTAGGGATAAGGTCATATCTTCTTTTAAGTTGTACTTCTATATCTGACCATGCTTCCTTTCCATTATTACCTAATCTGACGAATCTATTATAAACCATCACAAAATATAGAACTACTAAGACCGCAACTATTAATATTATATATGTTAAATTCATGTTTGTTTTTTATATTGATAAACGAAGGATGTAGCCACGGCCCCCGCCCGCTGACCAGATCGTTTATACCCTATTATTTTACCATGTCTAGCCAGAAAGGCTACATTTCTGAGATTATCTTCAGGTAGTATTCTCTTGATACCCCCAAGACCCGCAAGTTGTTCAATATTATAAAAGCAGGTAGTGATGTATCCCGAGGAATAACTAAAGGTCTTTTAATTCCCTCCTTCCAATATATACGATGGTCACCCTTTCTCTTTTGAACTCACAACCAATCTTAAAAAGGAATTTTTCAAATTCTTTCCAGTGAATTGATTGGATGCGGGGCATATTTTAGGCTATAGCCGGAATTTTAATGCCCATAAAATTTGATGAGACAACCTCAGGCGGAGACCATTTCTTTTGGACCCTCTTCCAACCAAATTCCGAAAGTACATCATCAACAGTTTTTGCTTCAACTATTTCTTCTAGAAAAAGAGTGACCATTTCAATAAACTTCGCCTTAACCTCTTTTTCTGTTTTACCAGAAGTCGACAAATCTAACGCAGGAGTATAAGCCACAAAACGCTTATTTTGCTTAGTTATAAGGACAGGTAAGATGAAGTTAAGTTCATTTGTTTTCATACCAAAATACTATCACCTTTCCACACTTACTTCAATAATAATCGGCTGCTACCAATAACGTAACCTTGTATTCTGTCTAAATAAACAAAATGTAGATAATTACTCCCCAGAAATACTTAGCCTCGTATGGAACTTGCGAACTGCAGTGAGCAGAGCCGATTCAGAGCACTGAATCGGCGTTTCCATACGAGGCTAAGTATTTCTGAGGGGGTATATGAGGGGGTATGAGGGGGTATATTGACTCCATTTGCATATCTGCTATACTGTCTCCAACGATGGATATCCGCTCAACACTCTCTATTATACAAATTGTGCTAGCCGTTTTACTAACGGTCTTTGTTCTGTTACAACACTCAGAAGCTGGCGCAGGAGGGGCATTTGGCGGAAGTGATACTGTTTCAAGCTGGAGAACTAGACGTGGTTTTGAAAAATTCCTATTTATAGCAACAATCGTCCTTGTACTATTGTTTGTTGCATCTGCAATTATAGCTCTACGCCTTGCATAATAAGGCCTTTCTATAGATTCCGGTTGGTATAGGTTTTTTATAAAATTTCTATATTTCGCCAAATTTGAAACTCAATTATTTTGGGGGTTTTTGAGAATTATTGGGGATTATTTTATCGAAAAAGATTCTAAACTAAACAACAACGCGAAAGCACACATGAGTGAAAACACTAACGAAACTCCTGAGGTGAATGAAATTGATCAAATTGATCAGGTTATCAAAACCAATCAGATTGATAAATCCAACACCCCAGGTATAACGACTACAATTAAACAAGCTATTAAAGCATTTAACATTACTGAGAAAATTATATTTTCAGTTATTTTGGTTGTGTTCATTTTAAGTGGACTAGCAATACTTAGCGAATTCAACAAAAAATTCACAGCAACGGTTCCTGTATATGGAGGAACATATACAGAAGGAGTTGTCGGTTATGCCAGATTTATCAACCCCCTTTTGAGCTACACTGATGCTGATAAGGATTTAACATCCCTAATCTATGCTGGGCTTCTTAAGGCATCTTCAAACGGACAACTTGAGCCTGAGCTTGCAGATTCATATACAGTTTCTGATGATGGTCTAACTTATGATTTTAGATTAAAGAGCGGTCTGACTTTTCACGATGGTTCCCCTCTTACAACTGACGACATTGAGTTTACAATACAGAAAGCCGTCGACTCACAAATCAATAGCCCGAAGGCTTTGAACTGGAGCGGCGTACAAATTATAAAGGAAAGTTCAACAGAGATTAAATTTATTCTAAAGAAACCATATGCGCCTTTTGTAGAAAATCTAACTATAGGAATTCTTCCAAAACACATTTGGTCAAATATTCAAAACGAAGCATTTGATGTAAGTTCATTTAACAGAGAGCCCGTTGGATCAGGTGCTTACAAAATAAAATCATCAGCGAGAGACAACTCTGGACTGTACCAATCATACACGCTTGAAGCATTTTCAAGATACGCAAAAGGCAAACCACTTATCAAAAACTTTGTTGTTAAATTTTACAAAAATGAAGATGACGCAATAAATGCATACAACAAAGGCGTAATTGACGGTCTTGGGGGTATAACTCCAGCAACAGCGATTAAAGCAAATATCAAAAATATCAACGAGGATAAAAATCATGTTGTTAAATCAACACTTCCAAGACTTTTTGCTGTTTTCTTCAATCAAAGTCAAGCACCCGTTTTATTAAACAAAGAAGTAAGACTTGCACTTAACACAGCAATCAATAAAGACGTCCTAATTCAAGATGTGTTTAATGGCTTCGCTACCCCAGCTGATGGTCCTGTTCCATATAATCAACAGACTGACTCCGCCACTTCGGTGTCAAATTCAGCAAACATTAAAAACTCTGCGGGCACTTCTGATGCAAATATAGAACAAGCGAAGAAAATATTAACAGATGCTGGATGGAAATTAAACAATGAGGGCATAATGATTAAGGAGACCGGTAGAGGAAAAGCAATCAGTACACAAGAAATTACCTTCACACTTTCTACCTCAAATGTACCTGAACTAAAGAAAACTGCTGAAAAGATAAAGGAAACATGGGCAAAAATTGGAGCAAAAGTTAATATAGAAATATTTGACGGATCAGATTTGAATCAAAAAGTAATTAAACCTCGTAAATATAGTGCCCTACTCTTCGGAGATATTATAAATAGAGATCTGGACTTATATCCATTCTGGCACTCCTCGCAGAGAAATTATCCAGGACTGAATACTGCACTATACGCAAGCCTAAAGGTAGACAAGTTACTGGAAACCGCAAGAAGTAGTACGGATAACGATACCAGACTAGAAGCTTACAAAAATATAGAGATCGAAATCAACAAAGACATTCCAGCAATATTCCTTTACTCCCCAGATTATATATACCTAACATCAGGAAGAGCGAAAAGCATAAAAATAAATAGTTTAAATTATCCATCAGAAAGATTTGCAAACATTAGTGAATGGTACACAGATACAGAAAATATTTGGAAATTCTTAATAAAATCAGACAAAAAAGATGAATAAAGAAAAGATAAAGAAAAGATAAAGAAAAGATAAAGAAAAGATAAAGAAAAGATAACGGAAAAAGACACAAACATTAAATAAACAATAAATATTAAAAAAAATAAATTAAAAAAATGAACTACAGAAACTCATACAACAGAAGACCTCAAATCGTTAAACCTTTTCAACAGGTGATAAATGCGTCTACAAATAACAGATCAGATAACACAGACTCCGACAACGGCATGAACAATAGAAATCAAACAGATCGTAATAATCACGATAATAGTTTTGATAAGGCAATAGAGCGTGCGGTAGGTACAGGTGCTTCTTATTCAGCACCCACACAGTCTCCTGCTCAAGCAAGACCCGCCTCGGCAAGACCAGTACCACAGCCGATGAGAGCTCAAAACCCCGCCCATCAAGGACAACTATCTCAGCCAACTGGTCCACAACAAGGCCCACAAGGCCCTGGAATGCCACCAAGAGGCCCAAAAAGAAGAACTCAGATAAATAGACACAAGCGTGCCGACCCTACAAAGAGAACAGTTTCTAACTCATCTGACATTCAAAAGGCACCTGAGAGTCTGCATATTCCACCAGTAGGAGAAAACATAAGAATCATCCCTCTTGGAGGAGTTGAGGAGATTGGAATGAACATGTCACTTGTCGAAATTGGAAACGACATCGTAATTATCGATGCTGGTTTCAAATTCAAAGATACTGATACACCAGGAATTGACTATATTCTTCCTAACACAAAATATCTAGAAGAAAGAAAGGATAAGATTAGAGCGATTATCATTACCCACGGTCACTTGGATCACATTGGAGGTCTTCCATTTATAATGGATAGAATTGGCAATCCCCCACTTTATACAAGAAACTTAACTTCTTTGATGATCAAGAAGCGTCAATCAGAATTCCCTCATCTTCCACCAGTTGATTACAAGATTGTCGAGAGAGACAGAGAAATGGTAAGACTTGGAAACATGAGCGTCGAATTCTTTGGAGTTAACCACAGTATTCCAGATTCTATGGGTGTTATTATCAATACCCCTTATGGAATGATCGTTAACCCTGGAGACTTCAAGCTAGATCATAGAAACGAAGTTGTAACAAAAGAGGAAGAAAAGAATTACGATTTGTTTGATGGTAAAAATGTTTTGCTTTTCATGGGAGAATCAACAAACATCGAAAACCCAGGCTTCTCTACTCCTGACCATATCGTTCACGAAAACTTGGAGGAAATAATTAGAGCGACAAAAGGTCGCCTAATTATGGGAATGTTTGCCTCACACTTCCACCGTATTGCACACGTTATTATGGCCTGTGAAAAATTCGGCAAGAAACTAATTATCGAAGGAAGAAGCATGAAGAACAATATCGACATCGCTATTGCAGCTGGAATGTTAAAAATAAGTCACGGCACAATAATCAGTGGTGCTGAGATAGAACAATATCCACCAGATAAAATTGTCGTACTTGCTACAGGTGCACAAGGAGATGAATTCGCATTCTTAATGCGTGCATCAACTAACAGTATCAAAAACTTTAGAATTACAGACAGAGATACAGTTGTTCTATCATCTTCTATTATTCCTGGAAACGAAAAAGCTGTTCAAAAGCTTAAGGATAATATTGCTAGATTAGGAGCGAGAATCGTTCACTATAGAACTTCAGATGTTTATATTCACTCAACTGGACACGGAAACAGAGGTGAAATTGAATGGCTACACAGAAAGCTTCGTCCAAAGTTCTTCATTCCAATTCACGGACACCACTACATGTTAAGACTTCACGCGGAGCTTGCAGAGAACTTAGGTGTTCCCAAAGAGAATGTGATAGTGCCAGATGATGGAACTGTTATTGAAATTCAAAACGAGGGACAAAAGATTGTAAGACTTTCAACTAAAGCGCCAAACAATACTGTAATGGTTGACGGATTTACAATTGGAGATATTCAAGATGTTGTGATTCGCGATAGACAAATTCTCTCACAAGATGGAATCTTCGTTGTCATTGCATTAATTAATGCCTCAACAGGAAAACTTAAGAAGTCTCCTGATATTATCTCCCGTGGTTCAGTTTATCTACGTGAGTCACAAGAATTGCTTCGTGAGACTAGATACCTTGTAAAGAACTGCATTGAGCAAATCACCCAAGGATCTCATCCAATAAATATTGATTACGTTAAAGATGTTGTTTCAGAAGAGCTAGGTAAATTCCTATTCCAACAAACAGCCAAGAAGCCCATCATTATTCCAGTGATGATTTGCGTGTAGAGGGTCAGGCCTCAATCATTTTATTTTTTTCGTGTTATAATTTGTAGGCTGTCAAAAAACTTAAACTGAATTTAATAATAAATAAGAAAACAAATCTTTGGAATAAGGTTTGTTTTTTTATTAATACACAGAAGAATGCGTCTAAGCAACATCAGCAATTATATTGAAGCAAAATTACAACACGAAAAAAATAAAATGATTGAGGCCTGACCCCGTATGTGTTAAAATGTAGGTATGAATCCAATCGTAAATAAAATTAAGACCCTAAATGTCTTACTAGTAATTCTTGTATCTGTTTTACTGCTATCCTTTCATGCCTATCTGGTATATTTCATTAACTCCAGCTTCCTCTCTGGGTTCTTAACCTCTACGCAGATGGCTGCCGTCTATATTATTGGTGCTATCGTAAATATTGTAATGTTTCTTTTGGTTCCAAGATATTTGAGAAAAAGAGGAAATTTTAGATTGATTGTAATGTTAACAGCAATAGAAATGACGGTTCTATTTGGTATTGCCTCTATCGCCTGGGTACCAGCTGTAATAATATTTTTCATAATACAACAAGCAATAGGACCTGTTATATTCTATTGTTTAGACATATTTTTGGAGCAGAGTACTGATGAAAATTACATGGGAAGCATTAGAGGAATGTATCTTACAATGTATAATCTTTCGCCAATCATAACACCAGTCATTGTTGGATTAATACTTGCAACGAGTACGGATTATTGGAAAATATATTTTATGTCAGCCTTATTCCTTATTCCCTTCCTTCTTATAATCCTACTCAACTTTAGAAAATTTAAGGATCCTGAATATCCAAGAATAAATATACAAAAAACAATTTCTCATTTTCTTAATTCAAAAGATGTATACGATGTGTTTATTGATCACTTTCTGCTAAGCTTTTTCTATTGCTGGATGGTTATATACATGCCGATTTATCTTATACAAAGCATTGGTTTCAACTGGGAGCAAGTCGGTATAATTCTAAGTATTGCCCTACTTCCCTTCATTATTTTTCAAATTCCAATTGGTAAAATCGAAGACATAAAGCATGATGAAAAGATGGTTTTGATATTCGGATTCCTAATTATGGCTTTTTCTGTTGCACTAATTCCCTTCATTACAGAAAAAAGTTTGGTTCTATGGTCTGTAATTTTGTTCGTTTCAAGAATCGGCGCAAGTATTGTTGAAGTCTCAACCGAAACTTATTTCTTCAAACACGTTAAATCAACAAATGCGGGATACATCAGCCTATTTAGAATGACAAAAAACATGTCATTTTTGGTGGTGCCAATAATTGCAGGAATCGCGACATATACAATGGGAATGGAATATTCATGGATTGTGTTGGCAATAATAATGTTAGTTGGAGTTAGATATACTACGAAGCTTAGCTAGTAAGGTTAAAAATACAGACCTCAAAACCTTAGGGGTATCCATTAGTTAATATAATAAAAAAATAACCATCCACTCGGATGATTATTTTCTTTGTCTAAGTAGGAAATCTACTTCACCGTCCCATCCGCCAACAGTAGCATCAGGTCAGTTGCAGCAGCTTCAGCTTTCTTTGGGTCCTTGTTAGTAACAAATGTCTCCCATTGTGCAGTTAGTTCTGGGTTGTGTATTTGTCTAACGTCGTTTTCTAGTTGAACTCTATCTTCATAAGTAACAGTTCCGCTTGATTTAACAACTTTGTTAATAAATAACTTAAGGAAGTTAGCATT
>CAINHC010000026.1 GCA_903848795.1 uncultured bacterium
CAATCTGAGTGTAACCCTTTCTTTTGAGCAAATGAATTTCGTCACGATCGACCTTCGTTAATCGCTTCTGTTTCTTTTTTTCATATAAAAATTATAGCAGAAAATCAGAGAAAAATATTAAAACTTAAGTTCGAGTTGCATCTGATTAATATTAATTAAATTTTATTCTTATGAAAGACTATTTAAACGTTTTTAAATTTTCGTCCAAACAAGCACTTAAAGCGTCCCCGATACTGACAGTTGCTTTGGTAGTGATTATTTTTCTTAATGCACAGATTCCTTTTTTGGGATACAAAATATCAGCAGATATTATTAACAGCTTAATTGATTATGCTAAGAATCCTAGTGCTGGGTTAAGTACACTTTTTAAATTAGCCCTAATGTGGGCACTAGTTGAATCTGCATTAAGTTTAATCAGCAGACTGAATAGTTACCTAAACGCCATTTGGAGATACAAGCTTCAAATAAATTCAGAAAAAATGTATATGGATCAATCTTCAAATCTTGATCTTGGTAGAATGGAAAGTAAAGATTTTCAAAATCTAAGGCAAAGGGCATTAAGAAGACAAATGTTTCCTCTTTTGGAAATATTTCAATATATACTATATATAATTAGACCTATTTCAATTATATTTACTTCATCATTGATTATAGGACTATTGGATTGGAGAATATATCTAATTACGATAGTATCAATTGTCCCTCAAATTATCATAGAAAAGAAATATGGTAAAAAGAGTTGGGGTATTTGGAGCAGTAATGGAGGAGAAGATCAGAGAAAATATTACGAGTACAGATCCTACATATCAAACACAGACCGATTACCTGAAGTTAAAAGATTTGGGTCACTAAATTACTTCAAGAAAAAGACTTCTGAGATTTTTATCGATACAACAGAAAAGTTAGAGAAGAATGAAGGTAAGAGGTTTAAAAAATACACTGGAGTTGAGGTAATAAATATAGTGGCATTTATTGCAACAATATTTATATTACTAACACACATTACCGATGGAAAGATATTAATTGGAGCCTTTCTATTTTATTCTCAAACAATAGACAGATTCAGTTCATCAGTATCCGATTTATTTGTAGGGATATCTTATCAAGAGGAAAATATAATTTTAGCTAAAGATATAATAGAGTATTTGAATGTTAAACCCCTGGTTGAAACCATTAATCCTGTTCCATTTCCTATAAAAAATCCAGATATTGGTCCAGAGATTATATTTGATAATGTTGTTTTCAAATATCCAGATACAGACAAAATAATCCTAAATGGAATATCATTTAAAATAAAGTCGGGCGAAAGAGTTGGTTTGATTGGAATAAACGGCGCGGGTAAATCAACTATTGTTAAGTTAATGCTTAGAATGTATGATCCAACATCGGGTAAGATTACTGTGGATGGAATTGATCTAAAAAATATTACGCCGGAAGATTGGTGGGTGCATCTTTCAACATTGATGCAGGATTATAATAAATATACTTCTTTGACACTGAAAGAATCAATCCTAGTAAGTAATTTAGATAGAGAAGATAAACTAAATAAAAAAAGATTTATGGAGAGTCTAAGGAAGAGTGGGGCAGACGAGTTTGTTAAAAAATGGAATAACAAATATGATTCAATGTTGGGCAAAGAATTTAATGGAGAATCACTTTCAAAAGGACAAGCCCAAAAGCTAGCGCTCGCAAGGACCTTCTATAAGCAAGCATCTGTTATGATTTTGGATGAGCCTACTGCCGCTATTGATGCGGAGTCAGAAATTGAGATTTTTGAAGAATTAGAGAATCTTCCAAGAACAATTTCCATCCTCTACATAAGCCACGACATGGCCACCATCAAAAAAGCGGACAGAATCATGCTAATTGAAAATGGTAAAATTGTAGAAAATGGCAATCATGACAAATTAATGGAAAAAGAGGGGCATTACGCTAGAATATATAATGCCCAGCTAAACAACTTAACAAAAACTAACGTCTAATAAAATGAAGAACTATTTTAAAATATTTAAGTTTGCTATAAAAGAAACTGTAAAAGCGGCCCCGTTTTCTACTTTATTTTTAGCGATTGTTATTTTTGTAAATTCTCAAATACCATTTATAACATCAAAGATTTCATCGGAGATAATAAATAAATTAATTGATTATGTAAAAGTACCTAGCTCAAACATACAACCATTAATTACAATGGCATTGCTTTGGGCCTTGAGTGAATCAGTACAGAGTTTGTTCAACAGGTTCAGATCATATCTCAGTAATTCTTGGAATTACAAAATGAGTATATTTAAGGAAAAAAAGGATATTATTCATATGTATAGTCTGGATTTAGGAAGACTAGAAAGCAAGAGTTTTCAAAATTTAAAACAGAGTGCAATGAGAAAGGGGGCTTGGCCAATCAGTGATGTTTTTTTCTATTTCTTAAACATCATTAGCCCAATCGCGGTAATTATTACATCAACTGTAATCATTGGTTTTTTAGATTGGAGAATATATTTAATATCAGTAATTGCTGTTATTCCCCAAATTATGGTTGGTGTTAAATATGGAAGAAAAAACTTTGGAATATGGTCAGGGGATGCAACGGATGAACACAGAAAGTATTATCAATACAAAAACCTTGTAACAAGCGGCGAATCTCTTCCTGAGATAAAAAGATTTGGTGCTGGTAGTTATTTTATAGATAAAATAAATGATATATTTTCTAAAACTACAAAAAAGTTAGAGGACAATGAAAGTGGGAGGCTAAAAAACTATATGGGTGCTGAAATAGTCAGCGCCCTGAGTTTTGTAGCTATTGTTTTAATACTTTTGAACCATGTATTAGATGGCACAATACTTATTGGTGCTTTTTTGTTCTATTCGCAAACCATAGACAAATTAGGTAGTGCAATTTCTGAAATCTTTATAGGAATTTCTTATCAGGAGGAAAATATACAGTTAACAAAAGAATTAATTGAATACTTTGCTGTTAAGCC
Organism: uncultured bacterium; assembly: GCA_903848795.1. Lineage (GTDB taxonomy): Bacteria > Patescibacteriota > Minisyncoccia > Phycocordibacterales > CAIZLB01 > CAIJKW01. The sequence goes on from CAINHC010000026.1 coordinate 2,976, forward strand.
ATTGATTGTAACTCATAACCCAATTAAACTTGATCTTAAAAATAAAGCACCTGATATTGTTTTTGATAAAGTTTCGTTTAAATACCCAGATACTGAAAAATATATTCTTAAGGATATTTCTTTTAAAATAACTCCCGGCGAGCGTGTTGGACTGATTGGTATAAATGGAGCCGGAAAGACAACTGTTGTAAAATTACTGCAGAGAGATTACGACCCAACGGAAGGTTCTATATATATCAATGGAGTTAATTTAAAAAATGTTGAACCTAAAGATTTATCTTCGTATATTTCTTCTCTTATGCAGGACTATAATAACTATGAGGCTTTGACGGTCGAGGAAACCTTTATTGTAAGTAGTTATAGCAACAATACAGACTTGGATAACAAAAGAATGAAGCAAAGTAGTAGAAAAAGCAGTGCAAATGAATTTATTGAAAAATGGGAAAATAAATATGATTCAATTATCGGTAAAGACTTTGGAGGAGAGTCTATGTCAAAAGGACAACAACAGAAGATGGCTCTCGCTAGAACTTTCTATAGAAAAACTCCTATAATGATTTTGGATGAGCCGACCGCAGCTGTTGATGTTGAGTCAGAAATTGAAATTTTTGAAGAGTTAGAAAAACTTCCCAGAGATGTTTCAATTCTCTACATAAGTCACGACATGGCCACCATCAAAAAAGCGGACAGAATAATGTTGATTGAAAATGGTAATATTGTAGAAAATGGAAACCATGATGAATTGATGGAAAAAAATGGGCATTACGCTAGAATATATAATGCCCAGCTAAACAACTTAACAAAAACAACAGAGCCTGAAAAAAATAAAACACAATAAAAATGAAATCAATAGAATATACACTTAAAAACGGACTTAGAGTTATACATAATCAAAAGGTAAATTCCAAGATAGTTGATGTTAGAATAAAACTTGGTGCTGGAAATTTCTACAACAACTACAATGGCTACACCCCTGGGGTTGCTCATTTTGTTGAACATGTTGTTCATGATAAAACTGAGAAATACAAAAGTAAGGAAGAGTTAACATCAATAGTAACAGATCTTGGTGGGGCTAGAAATGCCTCCACTTCACCAAACGAAATGATGACGTTTTTTGCGACGGTAATTAAGGAGTATTCAGAAAGTGCCTGTGATTACGTTTCTCAAGTAGTATTTCATTCTAATTTTGAACAAGACGCCGTAAATAAACATAAAAAGATTATAAAAGAAGAGTTATTATCATATCTTAAGGCTCCTAGTAAAAAAAGTTGGGATTTGTTCAAGAATCTTGCATATGAAGGAACTAATTTTGTATTTGATACACTGGGCACAGAGGAGTCAATCGAAGCGTTGCAACTTGATGAACTAAGAAAGTATTACAAAGAAAGGTTTACATTACAAAATAGTATCCTAGTAGTAAGCGGGGATATTTCACTGGGTAAATGCAAGAAGGTCGTAGATAAATATTTTTCAAAAATAAAACAAAATAACAATTCTACTAACTTTGTTGAAGATATTGATAATATTCCTAAAATTCACAATAAAAGACAGGGTTGTGTATTGATTACCGATAAGCAAGCTGTCGTTAATTTTGGCACGATACTTGGCGGGTTTGATAAACCAGAATTCTTCAATACATTAGTTCTACTTAAATTTCTAACAGCAACATCAAATTCAATTTTAACAAAAAAATTAAGAGAGGAAAATCACTTAGTATACGGTATATCAAGTAATATATTTGGAAACCAACTATCCAGCATTGCTTATTTTAATCTGAACGTACAACCTGAAAATATACAGCAGTGTCTAGATATAATTCGACATGAAATAAATGAAGTTGCCTTGGGAAAAATAACTGAGGAAGATCTAAATAAAACTAGAAAGAGAATAGAGGCTTTTGAGATATTTAACAATCAATCAATTCAAGATGAATCTAATTATAATTCAAGTGTCAGGCTATTGTACCGTGATATTAAAAATCGAGATGAATATGTACAGAAGATTTTGGATGTTTCCTTGGAAGATGTGAAGGGTGCTGCTAAATGGCTTTATGAAAATCTGAACATATTGGCAGTTTGCTCAAATGTCGAAAATAAGTATAATTTCTAACACAATAATCATATACAATAATCATAATTTATAAACATGAAAGACGACAAAAACAAACACCAAAATAACGATATACAACTTGATGATGATTTAACTACCGCTCCTAAGACGGCGAGTGATAGAGATTTTGATAAATCGGATGAATCCAGTAATGGCAATGGCGATGCTCTATTTGACGACCTTGAAACCGAGGAGTTTGTTGATACTGACGAGGAAGGCAAAGAGCTTGGAACTTCTGCCAAGCTCAAGCATCTAAGAGAAAAGCTGAAGGTTGCTGTTGAGGAAAAACAGCAATATTTAACTGGTTGGCAAAAGGAAAAGGCAGAGTTCATAAATATCCGAAGAAGAGATGAAGAATCTAAGCAGGAATTCTATAAATTTGCTGTACAAGGGCTCTTAGAAGAGCTTTTACCGGTACTAGACAGCTTTGATATGGCAATGTCAAATAAAGAGGCTTGGAACGCAGTTTCTGGCGAATGGAGGGGTGGAATGGAGACAATTTATAATCAATTTAAGGGAATTCTAGCAAAAAATGGGGTAGAGGCATTCGGTGAGATTGGAGATCCAGCGGACCCAGCAAAATTTCACATGATTGGTGTGGATAATGCAGACGATGCAAAACTAGATCACACAGTTTCCGCAGTACTTCAAAAGGGGTATATGTTTAAGGAGAAGGTGCTAAGGCCGGCGATGGTCCGAGTTTTTCAAATAGCCTAAGCTGATTATTTTGACTTTATACCACCTTGGTCTACAGTTGAAAAAAACTTGACAGGTATGATATAATACAAGTCTTAAAAGATGATAATTGCCCAAAAGACCTACAAACATAAGGTTCTATTGCTAATGAAAGTTGGATTAGCGGTTTTTATGGTGGTTGTCTTTTTGGCCCAAAACGCTAGTACCGGGCTATTTGAGGCTAATGACTTTGTATACAAAAAGCTCAATACCACCGAGGTCCAGTATTTTCTAAATAATTTAAATGCCCTTCCGGACCCTAGTCTGACCACGGCGGGTGCTTCAGCGGAGTCAGCTCGGTATGCCCGGGGTATCAACCTCGAGGCTCTTTCTGCACAAATTTCTGCTCATATCAAAGGCGCAGTTGAACCAATCCTGCTTCAAGAAGCAACAAGGGACGCTTCAATTTCCAAGACAAACTCTCCTTCATTTACTACTCATCAAAGTTCGGCGAATGTGCTGATGTTCTCAATCCTGTTTGGTCTGCTCGCGGGACTATTCATTGCAAGCTCTGGCTTAATATCAAAAAATGCAGAATCAATAAAGCTCAAACAACTTCTCGCTTCAATTTCACCAAGATCTCCAAACAAGATTATTTAATTTACTTTTAAATTTAAAATTCAATCTAACTAATCTAAATTAGATAAACTTGAATTGAGTTTAAATTACATCTTTTATTAGTATTTATTATCACATTGTTACTCGTAAAATTATAAAAACTAAAAATTAAATAAATTAAATAATTAAAAAAATAAAAATATGTCAAAAATAATAGGAATAGACCTCGGAACTACTAACTCAGCGGTTGCAGTAATGGAGGCTGGAGCTCCAAAGATTCTGGAGAATGCAGAAGGGTCAAGAACAACACCTTCAATAATTGCAATCTCAAAAACAAACGAAAGACTTGTAGGTCTTTTGGCAAAGCGTCAAGCTGTGACTAATCCAAAAAATACCGTTTATGGTATTAAGAGATTTATTGGACACAGTTTCGATGAAGCTGGAGTTCAAGCGGACATGAAAACTGTTGCTTATGAAATTTCAAAAGCAGACAACAATGGTGTGAACATTAAGATGGGAGATAAAAACTATACTCCTGAGGAAGTTTCAGCGATGATTCTTTCAAAAATAAAAGCAGACGTTGAAGCAAAGCTTGGTGAGAAAATCACACAAGCTGTTATTACTGTTCCCGCATACTTCAATGACTCACAAAGACAAGCAACAAAGGATGCCGGAAAGATTGCTGGGCTTGAGGTAATGAGAATTATCAATGAGCCAACAGCGGCCGCTCTTGCTTATGGATTCAATAAGAAGAAAGATGAGAAGCTAGCAGTCTTTGACTTTGGAGGAGGTACATTTGATATCTCAATTCTTGAAGTTGGAGATGATGTTGTGGAAGTTAAGGCAACAGATGGAGATCACAGACTTGGAGGTCGTGACATTGACTACAAACTTCTGAATTACATTGCAGATGAGTTTAAGAAGGAAAATGGAATTGATCTAAAGAAAGATCCGCTTGCAATGCAAAGACTTGATGAATCAGCTGAAAAGGCAAAGATTGAGCTTTCAACTGCAACAGAAACAGAAATAAATATTCCATTCATTGCCAACGATGACTCAGGACCAAGACACTTAGTGCTTAAATTAACACGTGCAAAATTGGAAGAAATTGCAGATGAATATGTTGAGCGTGCAATGCAAATCACAAAGCGTGCATTGGAAGCATCGCCATTCAAGGTGGGAGAAATCAATGAAGTGATTTTAGTTGGAGGTCAAACAAGAATGCCAAAAATCAGAGAGGCCGTTAAGGCCTTCTTCAACAAGGAACCTAATCAAACAATTAACCCCGATGAAGTTGTTGCCCTCGGTGCAGCAATTCAAGGAGGAGTTTTGGCGGGGGATGTAAAAGACATCTTACTTTTGGATGTTATTCCACTATCACTTGGAATTGAGACTATGGGAAACGTTGCAACAAAATTGGTTGAGAGAAATACAACTATTCCAACATCTCGTTCACAAATCTTTTCAACCGCAGCAGATAATCAATCATCTGTTGAAATTCATATTGTTCAAGGAGAGCGTGCTCTTGCAAAAGACAACAAGTCACTTGGACGATTTATTCTTGATGGTATTCCACCAGCACCTCGCGGAATGCCACAAGTTGAAGTTACATTTGATGTTGATGCAAATGGAATTCTAAATGTAAAGGCAAAGGAGAAGACTACAAACAAAGAGCAGTCAATTAGAATTGAAGCAAGCTCAAGTCTTTCAAAGGATGATATTGAGAAGATGAAGAAAGATGCAGAAATGTATGCTGCTGAAGATGAGAAGAAGAAGGAGGAAATTGAGGCTAGAAACACAGCTGATAATATGATCTATACTGCAGAGAAGGCTATCAAGGAAAACAAAGAGAAAATCCCAGCAGAGATCGTAACGGGGGTTGAGGAAAAGATTTCCGCACTTCGCGCTATTAAGGATGCGGGAGAACTCTCGGCTGTTAAATCAGCAACTGAGGCTTTGTCGTCTGAAATGTCTAAGATCGGTGAGGCAATGGGTAAGGCTGGAGCAATGCCTGATATGGGATTTAATCCTAATCCTGGTGCTCCTACTGACGGCGGAGCTAACACGGGCGCAGGTTCTAATGCAGGCGCAGGATCCGAGACTGAAAAAAAAACAGAAGGACACTCATCTGAAAAAACACCTGATGGCGACAACATCAGAGATGCGGAGACAAAGTAGTTAAACTATTTTTTACAAATTGCACACTTCTGTGCGAGCGAGTGTTTGTCGTGCGATCATTGCGTATTGCACGAGAGACATTCGTCATATAATTAATAAATTAAAAGAGGAATCGTCCTCGAAAATCAAAACATAAAATGGCAAAAGACTATTACAAATCACTGGGGGTTGATAAAGGAGCAAGTAAGGATGAAATAAAAAAAGCATTCAGAAAACTTGCACACGAACATCATCCAGATAAAAATCCAAAAAACGCAGATAAATTTAAGGAAATATCTGAAGCGTATAGCACATTGTCTGATGATAATAAGCGCTCTCAGTATGATCAATTTGGTGCGGATGGTCCGAGTGGATTTGGTGGTGGAGGATTTAATGGTCAAGGCCAAGGAGGATTTGGAGGATTTGATTTTTCAGGTTTTCAAGGCGGATTTGGTGGGCAGGGCCAAGGTGGTTTTAGTGGCTTTGGCGGAGATGGAGTTGAATTTGATTTGGGTGATATCTTCGGAAGTGTGTTTGGCGGTGGAGGCAGAGGATCGTCTAAAAAACAAAGAAGAGGGCGTGATATTGAAATAGATATTGAACTTGATTTCAAATCCTCAATTTTTGGAAAAGAAGAACAAATACAAGTAAGCAAAGATAGCACTTGTAAGCATTGTGATGGCACAAGAGGTGAACCAAATACAAAATTTGATGATTGTGCAACTTGCCATGGAACGGGGACAATTCATGAAATCAAGCGAACATTTTTTGGACAAATGCAAAACACTGTGACATGTGACAAATGTTTTGGAACAGGCAAGGTTCCTAAGGAGAAGTGTCATGTATGTAGAGGTGCTGGAACGACTCACAGTACTGAAACTATAGACGTCATTATTCCTCCGGGAATTAATCCGGGAGACACTCTGAGGGTTCAAGGAAAAGGCGAATCAGTAACTAGTGGAGTCTCAGGGGATCTGTATGTTAAGCTTCATATTAAAAAGCACGCCAATATAATCAAGGATGGATATAATTTGATGTATCCACTTGAAGTTAAATTAACTGATGCAATGCTCGGGGCGGATGTAAGGGTTGAGGCGCTGGATGGTGAATTGACTCTGACAATCCCTGCTGGAATCACTCATGGAGAAATGCTTCGAGTTCGCGGACGAGGAGTTCCAATGGATAATAATGCGTCACACAGAGGAGATCTATTGTTTAAGATTTCTATAAATATTCCAAAGAAATTATCAAGAGAATCTAAAAAGTTACTGGAGGATCTTCGAAGAGAGGGTTTATAGTTTTAGACAGTTAAGAATCGTGGTCTAATTACTTTTTCTGCTTTTAAAAAATTAAAATTAGTGTATAATATATTTATTATGGCAAAAAGAGCAACAAGTGTTGGAAAAAACAGAACTACACGTTCTAAGAAGACAGCTAAAAGACTTGCAGTTAAGCATGCAAAGATTGCAGCGAGAACTACAACAAAGAGAAAGAAATAATTGAAAGTTTTCTTCAGTTCATTCGTATTAATATTGTAGTTAGTGTATAATTACAATATATGATTAAAACAACAACAAATTACCTAGAGCTATGGGCGCCAGGCGTTCTTCGTATTGGTATGGCGGTAGTTATTCTGTGGTTTAGCCTCCAGCAATTCTTACACAATAGCGTCTGGGTGGCTTACATTCCAGATTCTGTAGTTGCCATTAGTCATCTCAGTGCTTCAAATCTTGTTTTTTTAAATGCCGTATTTGAACTAGTTTTTGGACTAGCTTTGATGTTTGGATTTTTTACAAGATTTTCTGCACTTCTTTTGTCGCTTCATCTTTTTGATATAATGTGGGTAGTTGGATATGGGGAGATAGGTGTTCGAGATTTGGGTCTAGCCATTGGAACTTTTGTCGTATTTATGAATGGATCAGATGTTTTTTGTCTTCGACAGCGTGAAGACGACACACAAACAAATGCTTCATTTGCGCCGATACAACAAAATATCCAAACATCAACCTATACGCAATCCATAACGTCATCGTCAATTCCATCACAAAATCAACCAACACCTTCTCAATCATCTGGTTACGCTTCGCAGGGTATTAGAAAAGTTTAGATTAGAAAAATTAAAAGATTAAAAATTTATAAAATAATAATTTAACATAAAAATATGGATTCAAAAAAACAATTATATAAAAAGATAGGAATATTAATGGGCGTTGTTGCAGTATTGGCTGTTGTTATAGTTACTTTTGTAGAAGACAAAGTGTCGTCAACATCAGATGTTGCAAACGGTGTCATAACTTCAGCTCCATCACAAAATTCAGTCACAGATTCAAGTAAGGCAAGTAATCAATCTACAAATAATGAAAATAATGAAGGTGAAGACGGATCTTCTGCTGCAAATAACGCCGCAAATAATGCTTCAAATAATACAAACAATACTCCACCATCTTCCACGCAAGCACCTGCGACAGCTCCTGTAACTACGACAACCACCAAAAAACAAGTTTCTGTTTACAAAAATGGAACTTATGCTGCCGATGGATCTTATGGAACACCAGAAGGACAAGTCGCAATTAATGTTAGCGTTACACTTCTAAGTGATATAATTACAGACGCGAATGTTACATCTGTATCAGGGGACCGTACTTCTGTAAGGTATCAGAATAAATTTATTTCAGGATACAAGCAATATGTTGTTGGTAAAAACATCGCAGATGTTCAATTATCAAGAGTTTCTGGATCGTCTCTAACTCCAGAAGGTTTTAATTCAGCTCTAGCAACAATAAAGGCACAAGCTAAATCATAATAGTAAAAAGTTTAAAACGAATAATTAACGAAAGTCTTTTGTTCATAGCGAAATTAAAGCCATGACCCAATTTAATTTTAAAGCGATAGGGACAATGTGGCAAATAGATATATACGAAAATCTCCAAGAAGCCAGAGAGGCGGAGATTTTTTCTATTATTAGAAATCGCATAGAAACATTTGAAAGTCATTATTCGCGCTTTAGAGATGAGTCAATTGTAACGAAGATTTCAAAGGTAAAAGTGGGGGATAGCACGGGAGATAGAACTTTTGTGTTGCCAAGCGATGCGGAAAAAATGTTTAATATTTATAAATATCTCTATATTTTGACTAACGGGCTATTTACTCCACTCATTGGAGGTGTACTTTCGGATTTTGGATATGATTCAAAATATTCATTGCAAGCCAAATCAGAAATTGAGAAAGCTCCAACGTGGGACGAAGTAATGGAATATAACTATCCAAAACTTTTAATTAAAAAACCGGCGCTACTTGATTTTGGTGCGGCAGGCAAGGGTTATATTATTGATATTATAGGAGAACTTTTTGAGGAAAATAATATCAATGAATATTGTATAGATGCTGGTGGAGATATTCGGCATAGAAATAATAATGTGATTCGTGTTGGGCTAGAAAATCCAGAAGACACCAATCAGGTAATCGGCGTCTGTGAATTGGGAAATGAAAGCATTTGTGGTTCAGCGGGTAATAGAAGAGCTTGGGGAACAGTTAATCACATCATGAATCCAAAAACTCTAGAATCATCCTCAGAAATTATCGCCGTTTGGGTTACTGCAAAAAACACAATGCTTGCCGATGCACTTACTACTTGTTTATTTTTTGTTCCAGCCAGTATACTGACACTACATTATCAATTTGAATATATTTTATTGAGAAAAGATTTTTCAATTGAGAAATCTGCCAATTTTTCTGGTGAATTTTTTTCATAATAATTCGCGTTGCGAAAAGGTGTGAAGTAAAAATGATTTGTACACATGAATTATAAAAAACTATTTCCAAAAAATAAAAAACAATATATAATAAATAAATATGTTCAATATCGCACTTATCGCAACGCTAGTAGTTCTTGTTATATTAACTTTTTATAAAGGCCGAGGAGTAATGTATTCGATAATAATTGCATTTTATCCAACTGCGCTAGTATTTGAGTCACTTCGCCCATGGCTACCAAAAATAACTGTAATGAGTGATACAGCGTTCCATATATATTTATCACAAGCTTTTGTTTTTCTGGTAATCTTCGCCTTAGTTTTCTTGGTAACAAGAAGGCTCAGCCACTATGAGGGAGCAAGAGGTGGAATTGCAGGCTTCATTGACGCTCTACTTTTGTCTGTATCTGTAATATTATTGGTAATGACAATAACATTTCACATTTTACCTGCCACAGATATCTATAGCTTGACTGCTGATATAAGGGACTTCTTTAAATCAATACTTGGTCACCTGGTTTGTGTTTTGGCCCCAATTGTCGTATTGTTAGCAATGACTAGAAGGGGATAGGACAAAAGGATTAGCCAATCGGACGGCATGTTCGGCAGGTTTCCAGTTTAAACCCTTAAAATAACCATATTTATAGGTACTTCATAGCCAAATTATTATAAAGGCATATGGAATCTATCTAGGCGAAAACCCTAAAACAATAAAATTATGACAAATAAAATGGACTTATATTGCGCCACTTTTGTGAGTGGAGGACAGCAGATAATTGAGAGACAACTTAAGAAAAAGCCAAAAGATCGCTTCAAGATAGTTGAGGTTCTTGATGGGATGGTGGTTTTTGAAACAGATTACACTCCACATGAGTTGCGTCAAATGCGTTTCCTTACAAATATCTTCGTCATATTAAACGGATTATATTTTAGAGAGGACATGTCTTTTGAAAATTTATTCAAGAGATTTATAAATGATGGTGTGCACAATAAAGCGCACGTTAAGACTTTGCTTGGAAAACACAGAGAAACTTTTAAAATCGTTGTATCAGAAAATAATCAAACAATTGGTTTTGATAGAGTGTATCTTCAGAAAGCAGAAACTGTTGTTGAAAAGGATCTTGGAATGAAACTTTCTGTTCGTGAGCCGCAAAGAGAGCTTTGGTTCATGAGAAGAAACAAGATTAGAGTTGAGAAGAGTGATACTGCGGGTGCTGGTGCAGGTGCTGGCACAGAAGAAATTGATGAAGAATGGAATGCAGCGGTTGCAAAGGCTACGGCTGATAAAAAAAGCGCTGGTAAAAATGGGTCTGACAAAAACTCCTCGAAGGAACCCGAGCCAACTGCGATGGGAGAAATTCTTGAGCCTGGAAATAAAAATATTAGATTAATTTGTGCACTTCGTCTGACTCAACTTTCAGAAGACAAAAAATTCCACAGAGCGGGGGAGTTAAGTCCTGAAATTGCGGAGCTTTTGATACTAGAATCTAACCCAACACCAAAGGATATAATCCTCGATCCTTTCTGTGGTTATGGAGGAATTTTGAAAGAGCGTGTTCACTTTAATGCATACAGAAAAGCGATCGGAGTTGATTCTCACGAGCGTGCTATTGAGGGAATTCACAAAGAACTAAATAGACAAATAAATACTAGAAAGAATATTCAATTAATTTTTGGTGATTTCTTTGACCAAGATGAAAAAGTTATTCCAAAATCTTCCATCACAAAAATAATTACCGATCCACCATGGACAAGCTTTAGAGGAAAGAGCGTCTTTAAGGATCATGCTTTTGAAAACAATAATATTGATTATTTAGAAATGCTCGCAAAATTTGAGTTTGTGCTAATGAAGGGTGGTAAGGCTGTAATTCTAATTGTTGGGGACAAGGAAGAATTTGAAAATGTCCTATTTAACTTTCAAAAGACAATGAAGCTCGATCGAGTGTCTCATATTTTAGTGTCTGGTAAGAAGGCAGGGATTTACACTATTTCAAGGTTATAAGTTGTCGTCCAAATTCATCCCTTATAAATTAAATTGACGAAAAAACCGTCAATTTTTATTATTAGACCAATATTTTTTTTCGAAATTTGATGCAAATACTAACTTATTGACTTTTGCGTATCAAATACATATTATCTCTATTGGGCCAACAGCTCCTTAACATGACTCTAGATGGGGTTGGTCTTGGACTTTTGGTAAACGTTAAATAGGATTTAAACATTAGAAAGACATCGAAAATGAAACCGTTTTATATTCTACTTGTAATTATTACCTTATCAGTGTCTCTGGGTTATCTGCGTGAAAAAAAGGACAACAAGGCCTGGGCAATCAAAAGTCTCATGAAGACCATGGGTACGATTCGTGGCTTGGAGTCGCTCATCGACAAATCCAATATGGAGATTTCTGGGCACATCTGGGAAATTCGTAACCGTATAAAAGATGCGCTGATGGACGATCTACTTTTCTATCGAGGTGAAAGTAGAAAGTCACCCGATACAAAAGACGGCTTCCCTTCGGTATTGAGGATGTACGGTTATGAGCACTTGGGCGACAGTTCGTTTGACTGGATTCGTCAAGTTTGTGAGTTACTCTTTGTGTTCGCAAACAACCCAGCCTTCCTCAATGCACAGCGGGAGCAGAAAGTGTGTGCTATGGCTTTTGATAGCCATTTTCGCAACCTTCTTCGGTTGTGTCCAACTGAAATATTGAAGATAGAGGATGAGTGTGTTCGCTCACGACGGCCATCTTGCATCGGGATGGAGGAATACTAAAAAACACTCCGTCACCATCTCGAATTAGGGGCGTCCTCGCAAGGGGGCGCTCTTTTTCTGTATTTAGGATTGTGGCTAGTTATAATGTTCTGTGGTTAAAATATGTATCTATTCAGATCAAGATAGGTGCTTCGACTGTTGACTTTAGCATATATATGTAGTATAAATATATAGTTCCTGTCACCCGCCTTGCGAGTGACGTACTAGGAGTATTGATCTTTGAATTCAAACGTCCCCACGGGGGCTTAGAAGGGTATAGCTTGAAAGTTAAAGAATTTAAACTGCTGTGTATTGCGGGACTGTTTTCCGCCAGTAGTATGAATGAAGTAGTCGTCAAGGCGTTCCGCGAGTTTTTTGGGATAACAGACAATAGCAAGATCGTCTCCATGGATTTGCAGGGATGCCGACTCAGTGATGCAAAGAAGCTTATTCGTAAGCACTTGATGCAACTTGGTCCTAATACGATTATTGTTGGTCATTCGGCGGGCGGACAGTTGGCTACCCACTTCGTTGATCACTTCAACGTAGCCATGGTTGTGTCAATTTGCGCGCCAAGCCACAATCCCTTGGATTACCCGATCTGGCTTTGGCGGGATACTACCGCATACTTGTGGAAGACTATAAGCAATCAAAAATTCCATCTCCCCGACAGTCTTTCCAAAAGGCTTTTCGGGTTGACACCCCTCAGCGAGGACGTTGTGGATAGTTGCGGATACCTTGTCGGAGCGATGAATTTCGGCTTCCTCGGATTCAATCCCGCTCCACCAAAGCTATTGTTTGGAAAACGCTTACTTTGTGTGTCTTCAGACGGTGATGCTCTTATCACGACCAGATCCGTCGAGAAGTCAGCACGAGGGTTGGGTGCACACTCAATGTCCATTTCCTGTTGGCATCATTTTGCTCATTATGGTCTTGGCGCAGAAAGGAGGATGCGTGATGTTGCCAAAAGGGCTGGTGAAATCATTAGGGAAAATTCAACTGGGATGATTGATGAATAATCCGTCATCTCCACACGAGGTCTAACCAACCTGTCGAGTCTTTAGAAGGTAAGATAAACTGGTCAAAGGGCGCTCCGCGAGGGGCGCCTATTTGCTTGCAAAAAAAACTGGCTTTTTTTAAATAAAGTGGTATAAATAAACCGTACAGTTCCAGGCACACAAACCCCACGTTTTAATATTTTAAAAACCATACAATTCTCAGAAAAAGGAAGCGATCAGAGCTTCTTTTTTCTTTTGCGATGTTTTTCCAATACTTCTTTCGGTGAAAGGTAACCCAAACACTTCATAAAATG